>CALFJA010000021.1 GCA_937877605.1 uncultured Prevotellaceae bacterium
ACGAGAAAGTTAGTATCACCGTAGAGAATTCCACCGAATTCAAAGCAGGTGATATCGGTAAGTATCTGACTGGATTTGAAGTGTTAAACCCAGAATTGGTGATTTGTCATTTAGATTCAAAAGCATCCATGCAGATTGACTTGACCATTAACAAGGGCCGCGGCTATGTCCCCTCCGACGAAAACCGCGAATTCTGCACCGATGTCAATGTTCTTCCCATCGATTCTATCTACACCCCTATTCGCAATGTCCGTTACACCGTAGAGCCTTATCGTGTTGAGCAGAAGACCGACTACGACAAACTGGTTCTCGAGGTAACAACCGACGGTTCCATCAGCCCCAAGGATGCACTCAAGGAGGCTGCCAAGATCCTCATCCACCACTTCATGCTCTTCTCCGATGAGAAGATTACCCTGGAGAGTCCCGAGAACGAGATTAACCAGGAGTTCGACGAAGAGGTGCTTCACATGCGCCAGTTGCTGAAGACAAAACTGGTCGACATGAACCTCTCCGTTCGTGCGCTCAACTGTCTGAAGGCTGCCGATGTGGAAACGCTTGGCGATCTGGTTCAGTACAACAAGACCGACCTCCTCAAGTTCCGCAACTTTGGCAAGAAATCGCTCTCAGAGCTTGATGATTTGCTCGAGGGTCTGAATCTGTCTTTTGGAACAGACATTACAAAGTATCAACTGGACAAGTAAGCGCCATTGGTGCCGAAATCCACAAAAAGTAAACAAAAACTATGAGACATAGAAAGAAAATCAACCATTTGAGCCGTACTGCTGACCACCGCCGTGCCATGCTTGCCAACATGGCCATCTCGCTGATCATGCACAAAAGAATCACTACGACTCTCGCCAAGGCAAAGGCACTCAAGAAATATGCAGAGCCACTCATCACCCGCTCCAAGGAAGACACCACCAACTCACGCCGCGTAGTGTTCAGCTACCTGCAGAACAAAGAGGCCGTGACCGAACTCTTCAAGGTGGTAGGTCCGAAGGTAGGCGACCGTCCTGGTGGCTACACCCGTATCATCAAGCTCGGTTTCCGCAAGGGCGACGCTGCTCCCATCGCATTCATCGAACTCGTCGACTTCGACGAGAACATGGCCAAGACTCCGAAGGCTGCCAAGCGCACCCGCCGTGGCCGTGGAAAGAAGGCTGAGGCCGCTCCCGAAGCAGCTGTTGAGGCTCCCGTAGCAGAAGAGGCTCCTGCCGTTCAGGAAGCACCCGCAGAGGAAGCACCTGCCGAAGAGCCGAAGGCTGAATAAGCAAAGAGTTGAAAAACCTCACATAAATCCCGACAAGTCCACCCTTGCCGGGATTTTTTTGATTGTTTCATTATCCCTACCTCCCACCTCGCTCGGGCTCTGCCCGCTTATACGAGCAAAGCGAGTCTTAGGAATACCTGATACCTCCCACCAACTATTACAAAAATCTTTACAATTCCACCTGTAGTTTTGGAGACTTTTTGAGAATCTTTGGGAGGCAAATTTTAAGAAACGAAAGATTTTTTAACATAGTAGACCCTCAAAAGGCAACAGCAACCGCTTAGGTTTCGGGTGATGAAAGGGCGGCTTTTGCGCTCGAAGAATCTAGCAGTTGGCATGTAAAAGCCCCTGTTTCGATGAAATGGACAATTTTTAATGCCCGAAGAGTGCCCGTCAACCGCTGTGTTACCGCAAAAGTCTTGTCTGACGGCAGTTCTCCGACCGACCTTCATTCTTGTCCACAGCCCGTTTTTTAACACGATAGAAATGTTAAGAAACCTTAATCCTTAGTAAAAAACCGTTACATTCTCTGCGGATAAGAACTAGGCAGAAACTTCATTTTTTTCATTATTTTCCACCTGAAGCCTTCAACCTAAAACCTCCAACCTATTTCATTGTTTCATTATTTACTTCAGTTCGGGATAAGAAAGTGTCGTAAAAAGTTGGTAATCTGAGATATTTTTTGTACCTTTATATCTGAAATCCAATCACTTATAAAGTTAAGCAAAAGGATATTCTCATGATTGCCGACCACAAAATTACAGAAATTTTCTGTGCCGTGGATGAATCTTGCAAAGAATTTGATAAGCAGATAGACACAAAGTTCTATCTTGAAAGTTAACTTCCATCTTGAAAGTTTGGTAATAGGTGCTGTTAAGGTCAGAAAAGACAGGCAACACTGTCAAGTGTAACGCACGACCTGGCAAAAACAAACTTTTCTTCTTTTTTCTTTTGTAATTCTATTATTCTTGTTACTTTTGTAGCAGAAACGAGCAGATTGTAATGATCTGTCTCAACGACATTAATGGAAAATGAAGCGTTGTGCTTCTATCTTGTACTTAGAAATCTGGTAAATTTCAAACGAAAACAAGATGGAGTGGTGACGGTTTCACGCTTGTAGAGCGTGGGCTTGTTGTATCTATGTCTTTTTTCGTGGGTTTACCAGAACCTCTAAGTAGGGATGTGGGGGCATACAGTTCACGCTTTTCTCGTTATGTCGCATGTTAACTCATCTTATTAGAGCTGTAAGGTGGTTTTTGTTGGAAAACAATAATAACTTAAAACCTATAAGAAAATGAAAACACGATTACTATTTTTATTGATTGCAGTTATGGGCTTGTTACAGAACATGACTGCTTATGTAGAGAGTGGTGCTGTGAAAGCTCCTGCTAATACTTGGGCATCTTCTTACACATGGACTGTAGTATCAACACACATATTTGGTGGTACTGAACAGGACTGGGGAAATACCGAAAACGACATGACTCTTGTCACGGATGAGTCTTCGTCCGATGTTGACCACTATGTATTGGTAAAGGAGGACATAAAGTTAGAAGTGGATGTTGATTATTGGTTTGGAATAGCTGCCAATCATACTTACACAGTAACCTTCTGGGATCATTTCAGCATTAATGAGAACGGAATATATACTGTGAAATTCCACGCTCGCTTTGTTGGAGAAGGAGACACTGAACTATGGGTAGAAACAGTAAAAACGGGTGATTACACACCTGAGCATACATGGAGCGTGTCCGCTTCATCGGCAGTTTTAGGTGAAACGGATAACGACATGACACTTCTTGAGGAAGAATCATCTGCAGATGTAAAGCATTATGTTTTAGTCAAAGAAGGTGCCAAGTTGGAACCTCCGATTAACTATTGGTATCGAATAGTAGCTGATCATTCAGGGATGTTAGCATATCCATCTGGGGGAAGAGCAAAGTTTAATGTCGATGAATATGGAATATACACCGTTACATTCCATGCATGTTTCAGTTCCGAGCAAACGGAACCAACTATATGGGTGGAGACAGTAAAAACCGGTTTCTACTACCCCGACGAAAAGACCTGGACTATAGTTGGAAGTGACATATTACTGGGCTCTTTTTGGGATTTGACGGATACTACAAATGATATGGAGAAAAATAGCGAAGGAATATTCCAGTTGGACAAGAGGAATATAACGCTGAATGGAAACTACGGCTACGAATACAAGGTTGTAGCCAATCATTCTTGGAATGATGAGAATTATGGAAAGGATGGCGTCTCTGATGGAGAAAATGCAGTTCTGGTTGTTCCAGAAGATGGCACATATGATGTGCGTTTCACATTCAATCCTTTTACCAAAGAATTAAAGGATTATTATGTATTATCATCAGATGTCTCTGAAGAGGAAGGAGTATTTACATCGACTACGGCAGAAGGTGTGGAAATGAGATTCAGAAAGATTAGCGAGTCAGAAGTTGAAGTGTATGGCTCTATAGATCCAATTACAAAAGAATATGTTCCAGCCATTGATAAGTGGTATTACAATTATGAAAACACTATAACTGTCCCTGAGGAGATTGACGGATATCACATAACAAGGATTGGCGACTATGCGTTTGCCGAGTGTTTTTATATACAGGAAATAATTATTCCTAACAGCATAAAGTCTATTGGCAGAAAAGCATTATATGCAGGAAGTAATTTGACATCATATAATATTCCTGCAAGCGTTGTTAGCATTGCAGATGATGCCTTAAACAGTAAAGCAACTTCTATTGTCGTGGCAGAAGGGAATCCTGTATATGATTCTCGCGAAGGCTGTAATGCGGTAATTGAGACATCGTCGAATAAATTATTGGCAGGATGTAAGAATACAATTATTCCTAATGGCGTAGTAGCTATAGGCGATTACTCTTTTCAGGGCTGTGGCGATTTGAAAAACTTAGCCATGCCGGAAAGTGTAACAACCATCGGTAATAGTGCTTTTATGAATTGTAGTGCACTTACTGCTATTGACATCCCTAATGTAGTTAGCATCGGTAATAGTGCTTTTCAGGAATGTAGTGCACTTACTGCTATTGACATCCCTAATGTAGTTAGCATCGGTAATAGTGCTTTTCAGGAATGTAGTGCACTTACTGCTATTGACATCCCTAATGTAGTTAGCATCGGAGAAAAAGCTTTTTGGAGTTGTAAGAGGTTAACCTCTGTAGAAATACCCAATACAACAACCTCCATTGGAAGTTGGAGCTTTGATAATTGTATTTAGAGACCTCTAAACTACCATGAATAACTAAAACTAATCAGACTTAAATCATTGTATTACAGTCACTTTTAGATTTTAACACTTCGGAGGCTGTTTTTGGTTGCTTCGGAAATTCCCTATAAATTTGCAACGTATTTCTACCGCAGGGAATTTACGA
>CALFJA010000022.1 GCA_937877605.1 uncultured Prevotellaceae bacterium
CCATGGTGATGCTAAGTTGCTGGTTGCTTGATACTTTTTCGGTTTACTTGACATAATTACTTCTCATAACATTTATATTATAGGTAAGGCATAAGCCCCAACTTTTAATATTATTCGTTATGGAAGAAGTAAAGATCTTAGAGTTGACGGAGCGATGCGTCAAGTACTTCCAGGAGCACTGCTACACGGAGAATCGAGTTTCCAAGTACAAGAGTCTCTGGCGTACAGGCATCATCCGCTACATGTCCAAAAAGGGCATTGAGTGTTATTCGCCATCGGTAGGAGCCGATTTCGTTTCAACCTGCCATTTTAATGGCAAAATACGTCCACAGGAACGTGAGAAGATCAGGAGCATCCAGGTGCTTGACGATATGCTGAAGCTCGGCTACATCCGCAAGCGTTGCTTTACTCCCGTGTTCCATGCCCTCGATGGGGAGATTGGGGAAGAGATGGAGAAGCTGATAGCCCATCTGACAAATCTGCGCCGCAGCATGACCACCATCAAGGACTACCGACTGTATCTGAGCGAGTTCCTTATGCATCTGAATACGCGTAACGTCAAGCATGTGTCTGCCATCACTGAGAATGACATCCTGACCTTTGTTTCCTCGCATCCGACGAACAAGGTCAATATTGTGTCAGCCCTGCGTGTCCTTTTCCGTTTCTGGAAGGAAGAACATATTGTCGACAACCGCTTTGAAGAGCTGTTTAACACCTACAAGACACATAAACCAGAGCGCATCCCGTCCTATTTCACTGCCAATGAAGTGATAAGAATCGAGCAGTCCGTTTCACGCGACAGTGCTAACGGCAAGCGTAACTATGCGATGCTGCTTCTGGCCTCACGCCTTGGCCTAAGGGCATCCGACATCGCCAACCTGCAATTCTCTGACATTGACTGGGACAAGAACCTGATAGCTCTCACCATGCAGAAAACCAAGAAGGTGATAGAGCTGCCCCTGCTTGCGGACGTAGGGAATGCCATTATCGACTATCTGCGTCATGGACGCCCAAAGTCTGATTCCCAGAGAGTATTCCTTTCTGGCAATGCGCCCTATGTGGCTGCGACGAGAGGTATGGTATGTGCAGCCATCAATGAAATAATCATCAAATCCGGCGTGGACACCTCAGGAAAGCACCACGGTCCTCACTCGCTTCGCCACTCGCTAGCCAGTGCCATGCTCAAGAGCGGCTCCATGATGCCTGTCATATCCGAGTCGCTCGGACACCGCAGCACTCAAACCACGCTGGCATACCTGAAGATAGACATCCGCTCGCTGCTGAAGTGTGCATTGCCAGTTCCTGAGATAGCAGACGGTTTCTATATGCAGAGAGGAGGTGCATTCTATGGCTGAGCAGTTTAACTACAGCAGCGTGCTTGCGCCATATATGAAGCACTTGCTTGAAGTCAAGTCCTCTCAAGGTATCAGTGCGCACAGGATGAAGTGGATACTGAAGGAGATTGACGACTTTGCCAATAGCGAGGGGCTCTCCGATGTACACATTACCGAGGCGTTTATCAAGAAGTGGAGGACTACCCGTATCGCAGACTGCGACAGGACGCTCTATACAAAGTACTCCGTGTGGTCACAGCTTACCAGGACGATGTCCCGCTGCGGGTGTGAGTGCTTCATCCCGCGGCTGCCCAGGCAGCCTAAGCCAGACTTTACACCGTATATCTTCACTCCGGAACAGATGGCCGGCATCTTCTCCGCCGCAGACAGTCTCCGGCTGTATGACATCCGCATGGGAACTGCGCTGATATCCATACCTGCCATCTTGCGTCTGCTCTATGGAACAGGCATGCGGGTATCGGAGGCCCTTTCCATCAAGAACAGGGACATACATCTTGATGAGCACTATGTACATCTGCGTAAGACGAAGAACGGAAGTGAGCGCATCGTGCCTGTGAGCGAGTCATTGGAAGCAGTGCTCAGGCAATATATGGGCTATCGTGACCGTATGCCCGTCAAGGGCATATCGTCCGATGATGGGATGCTTTTTGTGAAAACCGACGGCACGACGCTGAACCAGGGAGCCGTATATCAGAATTTCCGGAAGATACTCGACATGTGCGGGATACCCCATTTCGGCAATCATCATGGCCCACGGGTACACGACCTTCGCCACACCTATGCCGTACACTCCCTCGTGCAGATGGGACGCTCCGGCATGGACCTCT
>CALFJA010000023.1 GCA_937877605.1 uncultured Prevotellaceae bacterium
TCGGACGAAGGCATGGCGGAGTCGAAACCTACCAGGTGGTAGATGACCGAAAGGAAGGGCTTGAGCAGGATGAGCACCCAAAGCACACCCAGACAGTTGATGGAAAGGTGGGCGAATGCGGCTCGGCGAGCTTGCGTGTTGGCTCCCATGGCGGCGATGTTGGAAGTAATCGTGGTACCGATGTTCTCACCCAGCACAAGCATTATGCCCTGGTCGATGTGCAACACACCCGTGGAACAAAGCGTCATGGTAATCGCCATGATGGCAGCCGACGACTGTACGCAGAGCGTCAGTACCGTACCCATGAGCAGGAAGAGCATCGAGTTCCACACGGTCGGGGCATTGAAGTTCTGGAAGAATGTGCGAATGGCTTCTGCACCTTCGCCGTTCACCACATCCTGTCCCGTCATCTTCAGGGTCCCGAGTCCCAGGAACAGGAAGGCAACGCCGAAGAGGAAGTCGCCGACTATGCGGTGCTTCTTCAGGTAAATCAATATGATTCCGATGAAGAAGGCGGGATAAACGAAGTCGGTAATGTTGAAGGAGAAGCCCAACGACATAATCCACGCCGTCACGGTGGTACCGATGTGGGCACCCATTATGACGGAGATGGCCTGCACCAGGGTGAGCAAGCCGGCGTTGACGAACGAAACGGTCATCAGCGTGGTGGCCGTCGACGACTGAACTGCCGCTGTAACGAACATTCCGGTGAGCATACCAGTGAAACGATTGGTGGTCATTGCACCAAGCACATGACGCAACTGGGGGCCTGCCATCTTCTGTAAGCTCTCGCTCATTGACTTCATACCGAACATGAGAAGGGCCAGAGAACCCAGCAGTTTGAAGAAAATCCAAATCGACATAGCTATGATTGTTTGTTGTTAAGGTGCTGAATAATTAAAAAACGCAAAAAAAGAAGGTTTCTCTATTTATTTCTTTATCTTTGGAAATCAATTCATTTTCATCCTTTTCCCATGGAACATAAAATCCATATTCGTTGCAAAAATAATAAAAAAACAGAAGAAGTGCCCATCGGCAGTTCACTTTCTGAAATTTTTGTCCAATTAAATCTCAAAATGACTTTCGGCCCCATTGTCGCCAAGGTGAACAACAAGGTGAAGGGACTGGACTTCTGCCTGTACGAGAATTGCGATGTTGAGTACCTCGACATCTATGCTCCTGCGAGTGTGAGATCGTATACCCGCACTCTGTTCTTTGTGCTGTGCAAGGCCGTTCACGACCTATATCCGGACGGTTCGGTGGTCATCGACATTCCCGTTAGCAACGGCTACTACTGCAACCTCAAGATAGGCCGCGCCGTAACCGAAGACGATGTGACCGCCATCCGGCAGCGCATGGAGGACATTGTGGCCCAGGCGTTGCCCATAAAGTATCACCGTGACAGTACAGACAATGTCGTTGCGATGTTCAAGGAACTGGGAACCTTCTCGAAGGTGAAGCTGCTTGAGACGCTGGGCAACCTCTACACGGACTACTGCGAACTTGACGGCTATGTGGATTATTTCTACGGTGCACTGATGGACAACACCTCGCGGCTGTATCTCTGGGGCCTGGAGAAATACTACGACGGGCTGTTGCTGCGCATTCCCGACCGCAACAAGCCCGACCGGCTGGGCGCACTCATCCGGCAGGACAAGATGTTCGACATCTTCAAGGAGCACCATCGCTGGCAGGAAATCCTGGGAATGAGCACCATCGGGCAGTTTAACGAAGCCATAAGAAACGGCCACGGCAACGACATCATCCACATTTCCGAGGCTCTGCAGGAAAAAAAGATTGCCCAGATTGCCGACCAGATAGCCAACCGTCCGGAGGTGAAAGTCGTGCTGATTGCCGGCCCTTCGTCTTCGGGTAAGACCACTACCTGCAAGCGCTTGGCGGTACAATTGCTGACAAACGGCATCAAACCCATTCAGATTTCGCTCGACGACTATTTCGTGAACCGCGATGAAACACCCTTAGACGAGAACGGTGAGCGTGACTATGAGAGCATCTATGCCCTCAACTTGCAGTTAATCAACGAACAATTCCAAGCCTTGTTCCGCGGCGAAGAGGTGGAACTTCCAAAATACGACTTCCCGTCGGGAACGCGTGGATGGTCTGGCAAGTGCCTGAGACTGGAGGAACACCAAATCCTGCTGGTGGAAGGTATCCATGCGCTGAATCCCGAACTGACTGCGACCATCCCCGAGTCGCAGAAGTTCCGGGTCTACGCATCGGCCCTTACCACTATTCTGCTCGACACGCACAACTACATTCCCACCACCGACAACCGGTTGTTGCGCCGCATCATCCGCGATGCCAAATACAGGGGGAACTCCGCCCGCGACACCATTCGGCGCTGGCCGTCGGTGAGAAAGGGCGAGCAGAAATGGATTTTCCCCTATCAGGAGAACGCAGATGCCATGTTCAACACTGCGATGCTCTATGAGTTAGCCGTCATCAAGCTCCAAGCCGAGCCCCTGCTGGAGCAAGTCCCGGAGAACTGTGAGGAGTATTCGGAGGCCTACAGGCTGCTGAAGTTCCTCCACTACATCGCACCTGTGCAATACGACATGCTCCCTTCGACCAGCCTTCTGCGGGAATTTCTGGGCGGAAGCAGTTTCTCCTATTGACGCATATACCACAAAAAAGGCCATTTCCACGATGAAATGGCCTTTTTTTGTTGGTATCTTCTTCTGTGTTTTTCAGGGTTACGAACAAAATCCGACAGCCTTTCTTGCCGGTTGTTTTTTCCTGTTGGGGTTGAACTGCCTGAAAGCCCGCTCCACATCGGCAGCCTCTATCCTGCTGAAGTCCTCCCTGCTACATGCCTGCCCCCTTGCTGCGAGCCTGTCGGCCACCGACGGGATGATGCCGCTTTCCACATATTGCTCGATCCAGCGGGCATTACTGAAATCCTTTCCCTTGCCTGACACTGCTGCCGAGATGGTCTGCTTCAAGAGCGTCCGCGCACTTTCCGAGAGTTCATAGTCGTCACGCTGGAAAATGTGTTCCGCCATCTGGAAAAGTTCGTCGGCCGAATAGTCGTCGAATCTGTAATGATAGGGGAACCTTCCTGCCAGGCCCGGATTCATCGCGAGGAGTTCGTCCATTTCCTTTTCATAGCCTGCGAAGATAACCACCATGTCGGGGCTGGGCTGCGAGAGTACTGTCAGCAGGCACTCAATGGCATGGCGTCCGAAATCGCGTTCGCTGTCTTTGGCATACAAGGTGTAGGCTTCATCGACGAAAAGGATATTGCCTTGTGCCTCGAGCAGTGTCTGGCGCATGTTGTCCTCCGTGTCACCGATGTATTTCCCGATGAGTTTTGAACGGTCCACACAGACCACATCGCCCTTTGACAGTATGCCAAGCGAACGGTAAATCTGCCCCAGGAGTTTTGCCACGGTGGTCTTGCCTGTTCCTGGATTGCCCGTGAAGACGGCGTGGCACGGTACGGAGGTGGAGTTGTGCAGGCCCAGTTTCTGCCGCTGGGAAAGGAAGTTGATTCGGTTGGCATGGGTAACGATGCTGCGTTTCACCTGTTCCAATCCCACCATGCGGTTGAGTTGCTGCAGGCTGCCGCCGAGAGTGGCGACAGGGCTCAGCAGCACCTCTTTGCAGAGGTCGGCTTCCTCGATGCACATGAGTCGTTCGGGGTTGGTTCCCTTGGCCATGGATTGGAGTGCACGACGATAGTAAGCCGCCAGCAGGTACTTCTCTACATAGCGGTTCATCTCCTTCCGCGTCCAGGTGCTTACTATGTTTTGGTGGAACGACTGGACGACAAGTGCGGTCAGGCTGTCCTCCACCGGTTCGGGGATTAGGAGCCCATAATAATCGACAGCCTCGAAGAACTGGCAGAGCACCTCTTCCACCGTGGAAGTGGTGAGGTTCAGCCGGCGCTCGGTGGAGAATGTCTTGGCCAGTGCGGGATACTCGTTGAGCAGGGCATCGACCTCCTGCGGCGTTCCACAGAGGACAAGCGACGAGGAGGGGGCGGGCAAATGCGACAGTAGTTTTCCAACGACGGTCTTTCCGCCAGTTCCCAGCAGGGAGGACAGTTCGGTCAGGCAGACCATCCGCTGCGAAGGGCGTGCCATCCCGAAAACCTGCGCCAGGCCATTCGGTTCGTTTTCCTCGTCCTCCCGTCTGAAGCGTTCGAACATTTCGTCGGCTCTCGACGGCCCCATCGGTTCAGCCGGCTGCGACAATGTGCTGCAGCGAACCATCTCCAGTTTGTGCGGCAGGCCCAGCACATTCCGCAGCAAAATCATCACTTTCCCCATCTCCGACACGCACTGTGTGGTGAGGATGAACGAGGTTTCCCTGTGGGGCTGGCTACCGAAGTGCTTCTCACGCAGTTGGCGCAAGGCATCCTCGCGGTACCAGTCTATCACATACTGCCTCAACGGAGCCATGCCGGACATGCGCGAGAGGCGCTTCCAGTTGTACGGGGAGCATCGGAGATTGTTCAGAATAGCGTCGCTGCTACCATCCTTGCACCTGCGAACCGGACTGGCTGTGAGCCGGTGTTGGTCGTCGAGACAGAAGTCCATGCGGAGCGTCTTCTTCGTAGGCGTCTTCACGAGGACGAAATAAGTGCCCGGCATCCACACATGGTTGCAGTTGAAGGTGAAGCATATCGGATCGGACATGGAATCTTGAGAGGACATTGCGTAAGCCTCGTCGCTGAGTAACATGAGCTGACTGTTGTAGAGAGAGAAATGGTATTCATCGGTGGCCTTGCCCTTCCGGTTGGGACGGTAGGCCACATCCAAACCGCATCGGAAATATTTAACGCCGCTTCCGACCGGCGCTGAGAATTCAATTTGCATCATAAAAAAGAAGAATTTAGTTGAAAAGTGCCTGTTTTCGGCACATCCAGCCATGCTGGAAAAGTCCGCGCAAACGGACACACGAATCCTTTCTCACCCAAATGCGGGGAGAAAGCACAAGAGATTGAACCTCGATGCTTGTGTGCAAAATGTCAAAGAACACAGACTTCCGATCTATCCGTAGCCCCGGTAAGAGGGACTACACCTACAGAGTGCCTACAGTCGGGACATGCCTGACCGAAGCCGTGGGAGGTGAACTGAATAGTTGTCTGTCGTTCTTAAAACTCATGTTGTGAAAAAGTGTGTTTTTCTGTGTAAAGAAAAAACCTATTGATTTAGGGACTGCAAATGTCTGTATTTATTTTTAATGTGCAAACATTTTTTGAAAAAATTTTTCCAGTCACCTGCAAAATCCGTTTCCGCCATAAGGGATCGGTTTTTTGAAAGGCAATACAACTGCGTGATAACCAACACCTTACAACAAATGCACACCAACTACCAACTGTGCGTTTTCCATTTGAGCCCCAAACGCCTTCCGTTTAGGCTCCAAACGCACGACAACTGGGGCCAAAACGCAATGCGTTTGAGCCCCAGTTGGAAAACGACCGGAGAACAACGGTTTTTCCACTGACATTAAGACTACTTTTCTGTGTAGTCATTGTATAATTGGCACGGCATTTGATTATATATCAACGACACCCATCCGCCCGTGGTTGCTCCAAAGAATCGCAAAACTTTTAAATTGCGCACGACGATGACTTACACCATTTCAGACTTGATGCACGGTGCCTCTGCCATGGCGCGTTCCGTGTTCGGGAAAAAGAAAGAATATCACCTGCAGTTCAACCATGAGGAAGACGGAGGCTGGTACATAGACTTCCCCAACTGGCCTTTTGAGCACCACAACCTGCTCATGGTGGCAGGCTCGGACCAACTGTGCGACTTCATCTCCGACGACGGCAAGTTTGCCTTCGTCGATGTGATACCTGCCAGCCAGGAGGAAGACCATCCCGGATATGCAAGACTCATCCGGAAAGAGCATTCACTCACGGGAGGCAGCACCTACGAGGTGACCGGCCTCGACGGGTTCGCACGCGACATATGGATATGTCCCGTCACCCTGTTCGTGCTCGGGGAATATCCGAAGTTCATCTACATGAAAAAGACAGAACAGGCATAGCCCGGAAAGCTGTAGTTTGGCACAGAAGAAAAGGAGCAGCCCGCCTGAGGTTGCTCCTTCTCGAATGTCTGCCGGATAGCGTTTCCGCGACGGCTGCTATTCGTAGATGACCTGGATGACGGTCTGCCCCACTGCCTTGAGCGTGTTGCGGTCAATGTGTTCAAGGTCGTCGGCAAGGGTGTGCCATGTCGGACCGAACGAACTGGCCTGGCAGTCGGGATAGTAGGGGATGATATCCACCACCGGTATGCCCCGCTTGCAGAGGGGAACATGGTCGTCGGTGACCATCCCGCTGTCCTTTTTGGGGAAGTATGAGCCGTAGCCTGCCCTCCGCGCGGCTCCCCAGATGCGGGCCACCAGTTCGCCGGCGTAGCTCCGCGAGAAGCCTTCACGGTAGAACTTGGCCCCCTGGCCGCCCACCATGTCGAGCAGGATGCCATAGCTGAACACGCCGTCGGGAAGGTGGTCGGCATAGTGTTGTGCCCCGAGTGCCCATGTAGCAGGGTCGTCGGGTAGTTCAGACCATTGAGGCGTTCCCCAGTCCTCGGCATCGAAGCAGACAAAGTCTATGCCTTGTGCAAAAGTGGAGTCCTGCTGCAGAAGCCTGGCTATCTCCAACATGACCGCCACGCCGCTGGCAGCATCGTTGGCAGCGAGTATGGGTCGCTTCCAGTTGGCCTCGTCCGGGTCGTTGTCGGCCCAGGGACGGCTGTCCCAGTGGGCACAGAGCAAGATGCGCGGGGAGGCCGACGGGTTGACGCGGGCAATGATGTTGGTCGACTTGAGCGTGGTGCCGTCGTAGCCCGTGAGGTCGGCCTGCTGCCGCTCAACGCTGCATCCGTATTGCTCAAACTTGCTGACAATCCACCGTGCACAGGCCTCATGGCCGGCAGTATTCATTGCCCGCGGACCGAAGTCGCACTGTGCCGCCACGAATTGATAGGCCGAGTCGGCATTGAAGGCAGGCTCCTTGGGATCCAGTTTTTCCCTGGCCGCCACGCTGCCGGCAGGATTTTCGCCTCCGCCCTGCGAGATGAGAGGCAACAGATTGTAGGCAACAAAGGCCACGGCAACGGCAAGCAGGGTCATAAGTATCAGTGTTTTCCTTTTCATTTCTACGCTTTGTTTGATTGTATCTGACGCATCAGGCGCAGCCAGTTCTCACCCCATATTTTCCGGATGTCGGCCTCGCTGTACCTGCGTTTCAGCAACTGGATGGTAAAGTTGATGGCTTCGCTGGCATCGGCAATGCCTTTCACACCGCCGTCGCCATCGAAGTCGGTCCCCAGTCCGACATGGTCGATGCCCATAATCTTGATGGCATGCTCCAAGTGGGCCACGGCATCGAAAATGTTTGCCTCTCCTGCCTGCCGGAGGAAGCCCGCATAGAGGGTGGTATGTGCCACGCCGCCGTGCAAGGCCAGCTGCAGCAGTTGGTCGTCGGTGAGGTTTCGCGGATGGTTGCAGAGGGAGATGCAGTTGCTGTGGCTGCACACAATGGGCTGGCTGCTCAGTTCCAAGGCATCGTAGAAGGAACTTTCGGCGGCATGGCTCAGGTCGACCATCACACCGCAGCGGTTCATCTCACGGATAATCTCCGCACCCAGGGGACTCACACCGCCGTGGGTCTGCGTGCCGCGGGCACTGTCGCAAATGTCGTTGTCGCCGTTGTGGCACAGCGTGATGTAGGTAACGCCACGGCGGGCGAAGTACTCCACATTCTCCACCCGACCCTCCAAGGCCAGTCCGTTCTCAATACCGAGCACGATAGATTTCTTCCCCGCAGCCTTGTTGGCATGGAGTTGCGCTGCCGAACGCGCCAACGCCAAGTACGGGCGGTTCCCTTCAATGATGGTTTCAATCTTGTCGAAAATAAGGTTGGCATAGTCTTTCGGCCCGGAAACGGGAAAGGCCACCTTTTGCTGGAAAGTTTCGCCGGGCTTGGGCTGCGGCAGGTAGGCCACCATGGTGACCGCATCGAGCCGTCCTTCAGTCATCTTCTGAAGGTCGACGAGTATGCGTGGGTCGCGTTGTGAGAAGTTGATGCCCTGCGGAAAGAACATGGGAGTGTCGCAATGGGTGTCCAGCGTCAGCGTGGTCTGGTGCAAGGCCTTTGCCTGGCGGAATACATCGGCCTGGCGGACGAGCCACTGGAAGATGGGCAGTCCCTGCTCGCCGAGCCACTCCGGATGCCACTGTACGCCGAGAATGGGCTTGCACTCACTACTTTCCATACCCTCGATGATGCCGTCTTCTGCGGTGGCTGTCACGGTGAAGCGGCTGCCCACACTGCCGACAGCCTGGTGGTGGAAAGAGTTTGCCTGCACCTCATCGCCGTAGAGCCGCGCAAGCGTGCTGCCTGCGGCCAGTTTCACGGTGTGGGTAGGCACCGTGCGTTCTTCCTGCTGGTCGTGGCTGATGGCCGGATGCCGCTCTATCCCCTGCCGGGTGTCGTTTTCGGCAATGTCCTGTACGATACTGCCACCCAGTGCCACCGCCAAAGCCTGCATGCCACGGCAAATTCCCAGCATCGGGATCTGACGGTTGAAGGCGAGCCGGATAAGGAGCAACTCGGGCAAATCACGCACGGGATTGACTTTAACCTTGTCCGACAGGAAGGACTCGTTCAGCCAGCGCGGATCAAAATCGCCGCCACCCGTCAGCACGAGGGCATCGAGGGTGTCGAGCATGCCGGACAGTACATCTGTGTCGGATACCGGCGGAAGGATGACGGGAGTGCCTCCGGCGGCCACAACCTGCTGGTAGTAGCGCTCGCGCAGAGTGGCGTCGATGTCGGAATGGTTGGCCGTCAGACCTACGACCGGACGCTGACGGCTGGGAGGATACTGACTGTAGAATTTTTCTAAATATGCTTCTAAATTGTACGGTTCCATCTTCTTGTAAAATAAAACGGATGCAGGGCTTTTACCATGCGAAGGTAGTAAAAACATTTTTATTACGCCCTTTTCCGCCTTGTTTTTCCGTGCCAGGGAGGCAAAACAATAAAAAAGGTGGACACCTGTGAAGGTTCCACCTTATTATAATATAATAGACGCGTTCCGAAATGCAGCCACTACTTCTTTATGCCGACCAGTTCGACGGTGAATACCAGCGTCGAATAGGGCTTGATCGGACCTGTGGGGCGCGTTCCGTAGCCCAGTTCCTGCGGGATGTAAAATTCAAACTTGCTTCCCACCGGCATGAGCTGCAACCCTTCGGTCCACCCTTTTATCACCTGATTGGCACGGAACACATTGGTCTGCGGCGTGCGCTCATAACTGCTGTCGAACACTTTGCCGTCGATGAAACGGCCTTCGTATTTCACTTCCACATTGTCGTCGGCCGTCGGGCGCTCGCCAGTACCCATGGTGATGACCTTGTATTGCAAACCGCTGGCAGTGGTCTGCACACCTTCCTTGCCCTTGTTGTCCTTGAGCCACTGCTCGTTCTTCTGCCGATAGAGCCTCTCCGACTCAGCACGGACAGCCTGCTCCTGATTTTGGAAGTACTTCTCGGCATCTGCCTGGGGCATCAGTTGGTTGACGGCTGTCAGGGCGGCGCGGATTCCCTCCATGAATTTTTCCGTTCGAATGGTGTCACCCCATGCCTCGAAAGAGGCGTTCATGTTGGGCAGCACTTGCTGCTTGATCTGCCCGCCGATAAGCATTCCCGCTGCATACGACACGGAATCGATGGGCGAAGCCAATACATCCTTTTGCCCGTCAAGACATTCCTTGCCGGCCTTCTTTGCCTTTTTCTTGCCGTCGGCAAAGGCTGGATTAGAAATAGCGCCCACCAACAGGGCGAGCGCTATTATGAGTATTCTCCTTGTCATAGACTGGGATGCCGGTTATTTCATAAGTTTCGGGTTGTCAATACCCACCAACTTCATCTTGAACTTCAGAGCAGAGAAAGGCTTGATGGAGCCCATTTCACGCTCTGCATAAGCGGCTTCCTGAGGAACAACGAACTCCCATTCCGAACCAACAGGCATGTGGGTGAGCACATCGGTCCAGCCTTTGATAACCTGATTTACACGCAGGTTACGGGGTTCTTTGTCCCAGTTGGTGTCAAATACGGTTCCGTCAAGGGTCTGACCTTCGTAAACCACTTTTACGATTGCGGTGTCGGCAGGGATAGGACCGTGGCCTTCCTTGATGACGCGGTACTGAACTCCACTCTCAAGCACCTTCACTCCTTCTGCCTTTTCATTCTCGCGGAGATATTTCTCGCCGGCAAGCTTGTTGGGCATGTATTCCTTTTCGAGGTTAGTCTTGCGGATGCTGTTCATCTTTTCGGTCGCAATCTTCTGTGCCTCCTCAAGAGTGTAGAGGCCTTCACCGCTTGTAGCACCCTGAACGAAACCTGCCATGAAGTTCTTCAGCGACAAGGTCTTGGTCGAGTCGTTGATGAATGCCTCATGATTCAGGGCCGGAATCATCTGGTTGGCAATCTGCTGACCGATACGGAGGCCTTCGAAGTAGGCGGCTTTCTTCTTGCTGTCGCCTGCAGACACACCCTCGTCGAGTCCTTTAAGGAACTGGTCGATGTATGCAGAGTCGAGTCCAAGACGCTGGAAAAGATATTCCTGCAAGCCGTTAGACTGTGCGAGACCCATGGCATAGCTCAAGGTGTCGATCTCGTTGTTAAGTTCTGCCTTGGGTTTTGTGTTGTTGCAAGAAACAAACATGGTTGCAACGATGGCTACGAGAGCCACGAATGTAAGTTTTTTCATTGTCTGTTGTTTTTTGATTATTTAATGCATATTCCGTATTTCATATCCTAAGAAGCAACTACAGCACCTCGATTAGTTCAACATCGAATACCAGCGCTGCAAAAGGCGGTATCGTCTGGCCTGCTCCGCGCTCGCCATATCCGAGATGATAGGGAATGAAGAAGCGGTACCTGGCGCCTTCTTGCATCAATTGCAAGCCTTCTGTCCAGCCTGCTATGACGCCGTTCAGCGGGAATACGGCAGGCTCCTCACGCTGGATGCTGCTGTCGAACAATGTACCGTCGACGAGCATGCCTTCGTAGTGGCACTTCACCTGATCGGTTGCTTTGGGTTTCCGCCCATTACCTTCCCTGAGAACTTTGTACTGCAGGCCGCTGGGCAGGGTTACCACATCTTCTTTCGAGGCGTTTTCCTTCAGGTAGTTTTCGCCTTCTTCTTTCTGTGTTTTGAAGCGTTCGGCTGCCGCTGCGCGCTGTTTCTTTTCCTGCTCGGCAAAGAACCGCTGCACAATCTCGTTGGCTTCGTTGGGTGAAAGTTTCACATCTCCGCCTGCCAAGACATCCTTGATGGCCTGGCCGAAATCGTCAATGTTCAGATTGGTGGCACCCATATCCTTCAACTGGTGTCCTATCCCAAGTCCGAGTGCATAGCTTATCTTATCCATTTGTCGCTGTGTATTAATATTTTTCGGACGGCAAAGTTAATGTTTTTTATTTGAGCAACGGCACTTTATTTTTAAAAAAATACTATTTTTGTGCATAATTAAGCTTTCAACGGACCAATATAAAACCTACAAAAGCAAAATAACATGAAAAAGATTGTATTTCTGACCGGTTCCGGCATGTCGGTAGAGAGCGGTTTCAAAACCTTCCGTGGGAACGACGGGCTGTGGGAGAACTACCCGGTAGAACAGGTGGCAACCCATCATGGATGGGAAGAGAACCCCACCCTGCTTACGAATTTCTACAACGGACTGCGCAAGAAACTCTTTCAGGCACAGCCAAACGAAGGACACAAACTGATTGCCGAATTGGAGAAAAACTACGAGGTGGTGGTGATTACGCAGAATGTGGACAACCTTCACGAACGCGCTGGGTCGTCCAATGTGATTCACTTGCACGGAGTGCTAAGTAAGGTGTGTTCCAGCAACGACCCCGACAATCCACGCTACCAACAGGAATTGACGGCCGACAACTGCATGGTGGAACCCGGCACCAAGGCAGGCGACGGCTCGCTGCTCCGCCCCTTCATCGTTTTCTTCGGCGAAGGCGTGCCCATGATGGAGCCAGCCATTGAGCAGGTGCAGCAGGCCGACATTTTTGTTGTCATCGGGACATCGCTCAATGTCTACCCCGCTGCAGGGCTGTTGGCCTACACAAAAGTCGGAACGCCTACCTATCTGATAGACCCTGCCAATGTGTCTACTCCTTACAGCGTGGAGCATTTGCAGATGGGCGCAACCCAGGGATTGAGGAAACTCATTGAAGATTATCTCTAAAAACGCACGCTCCAACGCAAAATTGTATTACTTTTGCAGCCAAAAGCAACATTTCACAGCATTTATCATGGAACAGACATTGCTCATTTACAATACGCTTACCCGTCAGAAAGAACGCTTCCAGCCCCTGCAAGCTCCTAATGTCGGCATGTATGTGTGCGGACCGACAGTCTACGGCGACCCACATCTGGGGCATGCACGCCCTGCCATCACCTTCGACATCCTGTTTCGCTACCTGAAACACCTCGGCTACAAGGTGCGCTATGTCCGCAACATTACCGATGTGGGACACCTGGAGCATGACGCCGACGAAGGTGAAGACAAGGTTTCGAAGAAAGCCCGCCTGGAACAGTTGGAGCCGATGGAGGTTGCCCAGTTCTACACCAACCGCTACCACAAGGCCATGGAAGCCTTGAATGTGCTGCCGCCGAGTATCGAACCACATGCAACAGGCCACATTATTGAGCAGCAGCAGCTGGTACGGCAAATCCTTGACAACGGTTTTGCCTATGAGAGCAACGGCTCCATCTACTTCGATATTGAGGCTTACAACCGCAAGCACCATTATGGCATACTCTCAGGCCGCAGCATCGAGAATACGAAAGACGCCTCGCGGGAACTGGCAGGAGTGGGCGAAAAGCACAACCAGGCCGACTTCGCACTGTGGAAGAAGGCCGAGCCCGAGCACATCATGCGCTGGCCGAGCCCCTGGAGCGAAGGATTCCCCGGATGGCACTGCGAGTGTACGGCCATGGGACGAAAGTACCTGGGGGCGCACTTCGACATCCACGGCGGCGGAATGGATCTCATCTTCCCCCACCATGAGTGCGAGATAGCCCAGGCGGTGGCCTCACAGGGAGAACCGATGGTAAAGTATTGGATGCACAACAACATGATAACCATCAACGGGCAGAAGATGGGTAAGTCGCTGAATAACTTTATCACGCTGGAGCAATTCTTCAAGGGGGAACACGAGAGCCTCACGCAGGCATTCTCGCCGATGACCATCCGCTTCTTCATCCTCATGGCCCACTACCGCAGCACCGTCGATTTCTCCAACGATGCGCTCATCGCCAGCCAGAAAGGTCTGGAGAAGTTGATGAACGGAATAGCCTGCCTCGACCGGATACAGACGAGCAACGAATGCGATGCCGAGACGAAGCAACTGGTCGAAAGCCTGCGCCAGCGCTGCTACGATGCCATGAACGACGACCTGGCTACCCAGCTCGTCATCAGCTACTTGTTCGAAGCCTGCTCGCAGGTGAACAAGATTGTCGACGGCAAGGCCACCATCTGTGCCGGATGCCTGAAGGAACTCACCGAGGTGATGCACCTCTTTGCCTTCGACATACTCGGGCTCCGCGACGACCACGCCGCCAACAACGATGCCCGGGAGGAGGCCTACGGCAAAGTGGTCGACATGGTGCTCGACCTCCGCTCCAAGGCAAAAGCGGCGAAAGACTGGACCACCAGCGACAAAATCCGCGACGAACTGGCTGCCTTGGGCTTTGAAGTGAAAGACACGAAGGATGGTGCCACTTGGAAACTGAACAAATAGCAGGACAGTAGCGGCAAACACTCAAAATACGAAACACACCTTAATACTGATACGATGTACACACGACTCACGGCTGCAGAAGCTGCCGAACTCATCAACAACGGCGACATGATGGGCCTCTCGGGCTTCACGCCCAACGCCAACCCCAAAGCCATCTTCCGCGAGCTCTCCAAGCGTGCCATCCGACTGCACGGGCAGGGCATCGACTTCCAGGTGGGCATCCTCACGGGAGCCTCCTCCTGCCAGAGTGTCGAGGGCGACATGGCGGCGGCAAAGGCCATAAAGTTCCGCGCACCCTTCTCCACCAACAAGGATTTCCGCACCCACACCAATCTCGGCGAGGTGGACTACGAGGACATGCACCTCGGACACATGGCCGAACGGCTGCGCCGCGGCTTCTACGGCGAATTGGACTGGGCCGTCATCGAGGTGTCGGACATTGACGAGGGTGACGACGAATGCCGTGCATATCTCACATCGGCAGGAGGCATTGTCAGCACCATTGCAAGGCTGGCAAAGCGCATCATCCTCGAGCATAACACCTTCCACAACCCCAACTCGAAGTTCCTGCACGACACATGGGAGCCCCGTGAATGCTGGGAAGGCCGCGAGGTGATGGATATCCATGCCCCGTACGACCGTCTGGGCAAGAACTATGTGTCGATTGATCCGCGCAAGATAGTGGGCGTCATCGAAAGTTACATACCCGAAGAGGCACGCGCCTTCAAGGAGCCCGACGAGCAGACCATGCAGATTGGCCTGAATGTGGCCGACCTACTGGCCAACGACATGAAGCACGGACGCATCCCCAAGCAGTTTCTCCCCATCCAGAGCGGAGTGGGCGCCACGGGCAATGCCGTGCTGAAAGCCTTGGGCACGAGCCCGCTCATCCCACGGTTCAATGTCTACAGCGAGGTGGTTCAGGATGCCGCCATCGACTACATGCTCGAAGGAAAGATACTGGACGCTTCGGCAACGGCCATGACCGTGACCAACGAAGCCCTGAAGCGCGTCTACGACAACATGGACTATTTCTCCAAGCACCTGACCATCCGGCAGAGCGAGGTGGCCAACTCGCCCGAAGTCATCCGCCGACTGGGTGTCATTGCGCTGAACACCGCTGTCGAGTGTGACATCTACGGCAATGAAAATTCCAGTCACATCTGCGGTTCGGCGCTGATGAACGGCATCGGCGGTTCCTGCGACTACGAGCGCAACGGCTACCTATCCATCTTCACCACGCCGTCCATTGCCAAGGGAGGAACCATCTCCGCCATCGTCCCGATGTGCTGTCATGTAGACTCCACGGAGCACGATGTCGACATCATCGTGACCGAACAGGGCGTGGCCGACCTCCGAGGCAAGGGGCCCGTGCGCCGTGCACACGAAATCATCGAGCACTGTGCACATCCCGACTACCGACCGCTCCTGCGCGACTACCTCAAGCATATCGCACCGATGGGACACGAACCGCAGCACATGCGGGCAGCACTGGCCTTCCACGACACCTTCCTCCGCAAGGGCGACATGCGCCTGACAGACTTCTCCGAGTACCTGCGCTGAGGAACGCCGCAAAGAATACGAAAGACAGGTTCGCTGCTTTCCCTCCAACAATGCCCTGCCACTGTCGCAGGACTATGGGAAACGGCGAACCTGTCTTTTTCCGTCTGTGCTATTATATTACCTGAAGATGAGCTGGCGTGCGAACTCCCAGATGGCCAGTGCGCCGGCCACCGATACATTGAGCGAGTGCTTCGTGCCCAGTTGCGGAATCTCCAGACACCCGTCGCAGAGGTCTATCACCTCCTGATGCACACCCTTCACTTCGTTGCCCAGCACCACGGCATAGCGCTGCTGCGGGTCGGGGGCGAAACATTGCAGTGGCTGCGAGCCCTCCACTTGCTCTATTCCGAGCACCGTATAGCCTGTACCCTTGAGGTGTCCGACGGCTTCCAGAGCCGTGGGAAAGTGTTTCCACACCACCGACTCCTCGGCTCCGAGGGCGGTCTTGTGTATCTCTGCGTGTGGCGGCGTGGCGGTGATGCCACATAGGTAGAGCGCTTCTACGCGGAAAGTGTCGGCCGTGCGGAAGAGCGAACCCACATTGTAGAGCGAGCGTACATCGTCGAGCACCACCACGAGGGGCAGTTTCTCCGATGCGCGGAACTCCTGCACGGAGAGCCGCTGCATTTCTATGGTACGCAGTTTACGCATCTTTCCGGTTGTTATAGGCCAGGGCATAGAGGCGGATTTGCTTCACCATGGCGGCGAGCCCGTTGCTGCGGGTGGGCGAGAGATGGTCTTTCAGCCCGATGCGGTCAATGAAATAGAGGTCGGCATCGACGATGTCGGCAGGCTTTTGCCCGTTGAACACGCGCACCAGCAGTGCCACGATGCCCTTCACAATGAGTGCATCGCTCTCTGCCTGGATGAACATCTGCCCGTCGCGCAGTTCAGGATAGACCCACACGCGGCTCTGGCAGCCGTCTATGAGGTTGTCGTTGGTCTTGTATTGCTCGGGCAGGGCAGGCAGTTCCGAGCCCAGGTCGATGAGCAGCTGGTAGCGGTCCATCCAGTCGTCGAAGTCTTGGAACTCCTCGACTATCTGGTCTTGAATCTCATTGATGGTCATTTCTATTGTGCTTTTGTCGCTGCAAAGGTATAAAGAATTTATCAAACCAAAGGGATTCTTCCTGCTGATTACTGCATGATTATTCGGCTTGCAACCTTCGCGAGAAGGGCATCGGCGGCCAGAAAAAGTTTTTCCGACGCAAATAACGGATATTTCCGACATTTTTGCAACCTGCTGTTGCACAACGCCTTACGCTTAAAAGCCAACTGCTTCCCTTCTGGTTGTTCTACAAGTGAGCCCCTTTCGGAATGCGAAAGGGGCTCACTTGTGTTGCACCTGAACGGCTTTTGTTCTGCAAAAGGGTTGGTCTTGCGGTTGGAAAAGTGGATTTTTCGAGTTAAAACTGCACAAAACACCCGATGTGTGCAGCCTGCTAAACCTTTGTTAATCGGCTTTAACATCTCTTTCGGCCAAAAATCTCA
The DNA here is from genome assembly GCA_937877605.1 of uncultured Prevotellaceae bacterium. Classification (GTDB taxonomy): domain Bacteria; phylum Bacteroidota; class Bacteroidia; order Bacteroidales; family Bacteroidaceae; genus Prevotella. The sequence continues at coordinate 16,867 of CALFJA010000023.1, forward strand.
GCAGTTTTCGATGCCTCAAAAAGAATAAATATGTCGCTTCCGGCGCAATTTTATTCAGCAATTTCGCCCTTCACCAGTTTGAACACCTTGTCGTTGGGACGCACCTTATCGGGTACGGGAATGGAAACGCGCTGGCGCTGGTGAGCGGTCTGCACCATTTCGTACTCGTAGCGTATTTCGGTCGACTTCACCCAGAGGGCTCCCGTGGTGGGACCGGTGATGAGCAACTGGTCGTCGAGTGAGAATTCTGCCGCCTCCACAGCCACCTCGGCCACCTTGATTTTCGGGAAATAGTGCAGCACCTTCCCCACGAGCTGCTTCCGTTCGGTGGCATTCGACCCGTAGTTCTTGTTCCATTCTCCCATGAGCTGGCCTTGGTAATAGCCGTCCCAGAAGCCTCGGTTGAACACCGTTGCAAGCCGTCGGTCCCACTCGTCTTTACGCTTCTCCGTGAAGTTGTCCCTTACAACAGCCTCTATCGCTTCCTTATAACATTTCACAACGGTGTAGACATACTCAGGTCCGCGCGCCCGTCCTTCAATTTTGAACACGCGGACACCAGCCTTCATCAACTTGTCGATGAACCGGATGGTCTTCAGGTCCTTGGGACTCATCAGGTATTTGTTGTCCACCTCAATCTGGTTGCCGGTCTCTGCGTCGGTCAGCAGGTAGGAGCGGCGGCATATCTGTATGCATTCGCCGCGGTTGGCAGAGCGGTTGGCGTTGGCAAGGCTCATGTAGCACTTGCCCGAGACAGCCATGCACAGCGCACCGTGGCAGAACATCTCTATCTGTATCAGGCGCCCGCCGGGGCCGCATATCCGCTGTTCCTCAATCTGACGGTGTATCTCTGCCACCTGATCCAGGTTCAGTTCGCGGGCCAGCACCACCACATCGGCAAACTGAGCGTAGAACTTCAGTGCCTCGATGTTGGAGATGTTCAACTGCGTGGAGAGGTGCACCTCCAGCCCTATCTGCCGGCAATACATCATCACAGCCACATCGCTGGCTATCACGGCGCTGATACCTGCCTTATGCGCGGCATCGCAAATGAGGCGCATCTGCTCCAGGTCCTCACCGTAGATGATGGTGTTGACGGTGAGATAGGTCTTCACCTTGGCATCGTTGCAAATCTGCGCGATTTCCTTAAGGTCGTCGATGGTGAAATGATTGGCCGAGTGCGACCGCATGTTCAGCTGCCCAATGCCAAAGTAAACACTGTCGGCACCCGCCTTCAGGGCCGCTGCCAGCGATTCGCGGGAACCCACCGGCGCCATCACTTCATATTGTCCGATATTCATATCTAGTTGTTTGGTTGTTCGGTCGTTTGGTTGTTTGGTTCTCTTGCCTATCCGAAAGTCTTGGCTGTACGGCGGTATTCTTCCGGCCACAGGTGGCGGGCATAGTTCCATCCGTAGCACTCGTAGATACGGCGGAAGGTATCCAGTCTTCGGAGGAAGGCCTCGTAGGAAGTCTGCCGGCCGTTGTTCCATTGCAGTTCGGCCAGGGCAGCCATGCGTGGGAGCACCTGATATTCAGCCAGCGAAGGGCTTCCGATATATTCCGTCCACAGATTTGCCTGAAAACCGAGAATATGTTGCCGCTCGGCTGCCGTCAGCCCTTCGGGTATGAGTTGCAGGTTGTAGACGTCTTCCACGGTCGAACAGCCGCCAATCAGCAGCGGTTCATTCCATGTCTCGGCAGTCTGGTAAAAGTCGAAGTAGAGGTTCTTGTTGGGCACCACAATAACATCGTGGCCCAGCCGTGCGGCGTTCAGCGTATTGTTGCCGCCTCGCCACGACATAATGGTGGCGCTCTGGTCCACATCGCAGCCCAGAAGTTCATCCCATCCGATTATTTTCCGTCCCTTGCCGGCAAGATACTGCTGCACGAAAGTGGTGAAATAGCCCTGCAGCAGTTCCTCGGCAGGCGTGTCCTTGGTGGCATAGAGTGCCTCGTCGGCCATTTTCTGCTGGCATCGGGGGCATTCTTTCCAACGCTGCTTGGGAGCCTCGTCGCCGCCGATGTGGATGTATTCGCAGGGGAAGATGTCGCAAATCTCATCCAGTACGCCCTCCACAAACTCATAGGTCTGAGGCTTTCCTGCACACAGGATGTCTGGGTAGATGCCCCAGTACTGCCCCACCTCATAAGGTCCTCCAGTGCATCCCAGCTCCGGATAGGCAGCCATGGCAGCCAGCATGTGGCCCGGCATGTCTATCTCTGGTACGACTTCAATATAGCGCTCGGCGGCATACTGCACAATTTCACGCAGTTCTTCCTGCGTATAGAAACCTCCATGGGGCACGCCGTCCTGCACATCGGAATTGCGTCCGACTACGGTCGACGACCGCTGTGAACCTATTTCGGTGAGCCGCGGATAGGCTTTTATCTCCACACGCCAGCCCTGATCGTCGGTCAGATGCCAGTGAAAGCGGTTCATTCCGTGCAGGGCCATCATGTCGAGGTATTGCTTCACGAACTCGACCGGGAAGAAGTGGCGTGCGCAGTCGAGGTGCATGCCACGGTAGGAAAGCGCGGGTGAGTCGGCAATGGTGGCCGGGGGCAGGAGTATCTGCTGTGCCTCGGTGGCAACGGGGAGTGACTTCCGGAAGGTCTGCATGGCACGGAAAAGGGCAGCCGGAGTGGCTCCTGAAAGCACGATACCGTCCTTGCGGATGCTGATTTCGTAGGCTTCGCTATCCGTTGGCTCCTTGCCGGTTTTCAGCATCAGGCTGATTGTTCCCTTCGTGGATTTCTTCTCTCGCGATTGCAAGGGGATGCGGAGGGATGTCTGCTCGTTGATGTAGGTGCTGAGAAATCCTGCAAGACGCTCCAGTTCAGTATCGCTAGTGGGAAAGACAATAGCGGTATGTGCGTCCATGACGAACGGTTGTCCCTTGTCCGGCGCTATCTGCCGTGGCAGGGGAACCACATTATAGTCGGCTGTGAGGATGGGTTGGGCTTGCATGGTAAGGTGTATGAATGCTGCAAAAGTGAAAAAGAACAGGCGTTTCATAGGCTTTGCTTTTCAAAGTCCTACTCATTAGTACCGCCAAAGGTGTTCCACGACACATTCTCTTCCTTCCACTTGTCCTTCGGTTGCGGCGATTCTGCAGGATAGCCGATGGCCACTAACGCCAAGGGAACGACTGTCTCGGGCAGGGAAAGCACCTCACTGATGGCTTGGACACGGTCCTTGATGGGGTAGGCACCCGTCCAGACGGCACCCAGTTCTACGGCATGTGCCGCCAGAAGGAGGTTCTCCGTGGCTGCCGAAACATCCTGGATCCAGAACGCCTGTCCGTCACCTTCCATGGTTTTGTCCATGTCGCCGCACACGGCTATGACCAAAGTGGCGGTCTGCAACGGGCCTGAATGACGGGATGTCTTGCCCAGTGCGGCTATCTGTGCCGTGTCGTTGACCACAACAAAGTGCCAGGGCTGCATGTTCCGGGCAGTCGGGGCCGCCATGGCAGCCTTCAGCAACAGGTTGATGGTATCGGAACTGACGGGCTGGTTGGTAAATCGACGAATGGAAGTGCGGCTCATCAGGCTACTGACGACAACCTCGCCGGCATTGGCTGGGGCTGCAGACTGACTCGATTTCAGACGGACCAGACTGACGCTGACCCACAGCAGTGCCACGGCCAGCAGCAAGTTTAAAAGCATTGTTTTCTTCATGGTTGTATCATTGGTTTGTTTCCGACATCTTGAAGAGCGTGCCCGTGGGACAGACAAAGCGGCAATAGGGACGCGCCACGAACAGCGACAGCACGACAAAAAGCACCGCAAAGACGATGACCACCACCGATGCGGAGCGGAAGATAAAGGCAGTGAACAGTTCATAGTCCATCCATTGGAACCAGACTCCCGCCAGCATGAGCAGCGTGAGCACTGCCCAGAGCACTTCGCGGAACAGCGTCAGCCGCTTGGTCCAGCGCTGTCCGAGTTGCCATTTCCTCTTGTTCAGCCTACCGGTAAGTTCCTGCAGCGAGCCGTATGGGCAGACATGGGTGCAGTAATACTGCTTTTTCCCGAACAGAGGGTAGACGAATGCCATCACGACCAGCAGCAATGGAAGAAGCGAAAGCCATCCGCGCCAGCCGTTTTCAAATAGCGAAAGCAGTGCGGAATAGGACAGGAAAGTGCCGCTCCACAGGCCAAGCACGGCAACATTGAGCAACAACTGCAGGGTGCGTACCAGTTTGTTCTTTGTCAGCAACGGCACAACGGCGGCAAGCATGGCCACCAGCAATCCTGCCAGAGATGCCCAGGAGAGTGCGGAAAGAGGGTTCCACTGGTGCGGCTGTTCCACTTTCGCGGGATTGGCAACGAGATATTCCATGCCGCTTTGGGCATTTGCGATGATGGCCCGCGAGGAAAATGTGGCACCACTGACGGCATCCACTTTCTTCTCCAATGCTTCCTCGGGAGTCAGTCCGTCCCAGACTGTCAGGAGTTCGGAGGCCGCATGGAAAAAGTCTGGAGTCTCCACATTGTCCAGTGCCACCACGCTCTGAATTTTTCCTCCGACCAGACGCACCTCCAAAGGCACCGGCCCGGCATATCCCTTCACATCACCTGCCAGCACGGAGGTGTTCACCACGACCGTATCGCCGGCAATCCTGAGGGTGTCTGCTACCTGCACGGCATCGGTCTGCGCCTTCGTCGGTTGCCGAAGGTCCACGCCGAAGAGGCGCCCACTATGTTGTATGGCTGCAACTGCCAGCACAACAAGACAGATGAGCAGCTGGACGATATTGCGTAAATGCTTCATTGGGTTTTCTCTTTTAGTCTGTTCTGGTGCAAAAATACTATTTTTTTAGCAATTACTATCCGGGAACAAAAAAATAGGCGCTAGCCTGTCGGTTGGCTAAAAGTTGTCACTTATCGTATAGGCGAACGATTTTTTTTGTACATTTGCATGGATTATCCATTCCACCAACAACCTAAATCTTACATACCTGTATGCTTCGTTGTTTCTATCTTGCCTGCATCTTCATGATGACAGCCTCCCCGACGAAGGCCCAGAAAAGCCCTGTCGACTTCGTTGACCCCTTCATCGGAACCACCAATTTCAGCGTCTGCAACCCGGGAGCAGTGCTTCCGCACGGCTTGATGTCGGCTGTGCCGTTCAATGTGATGGGTTCCGACGACAATGTTTACGACAAGGATGCCCGCTGGTGGTCGGCACCCTATGTGCATGAGAACAGTTTCTTCACCGGCTTTGCCCATGTAACGCTCAGCGGTGTGGGCTGTCCCGAAATGGGAACGCTGCTGTTGATGCCCACGGCAGGAGCCCTCGATGTAGACTATCACAACTATGGTACGCCCTATGAGCAGGAGAAAGCCTCGCCAGGTTACTACAGCGTGATGCTCAAGAAGTATGGCATCAGATGCGAGGCGACCACCACCCTGCGTTCAAGCATTGAGCGCTTCACCTTCAAGAAGGGCCAAGTCAACATACTGCTGAACATCGGCGACGGCCTGACCAACGAGACGGGAGGGAACATCCGGCGCATAAGCGACACAGAGATAGAGGGCATGCGGCTGCTGGGTACCTTCTGCTACAACCGCGACGCAGTCTTCCCCATCTACTTCGCGCTGCGTATCAGTAAGGCTCCTAAGGAACAGGGGTTCTGGAAGAAGCAGCCACCCATGCAGGGAGTGGAGGCACAATGGGATCAGGATAACGGGAAGTACAAAATTTACCGGAACTATCAGCGAGAACTGGCGGGCAACGAACTGGGTTATTTCTACACCTTCGAAGCAGACGAGAACGAGCAGGTGGAAGTACAGATGGCCGTGTCGTTCGTGTCGACAAAGAATGCATGGGAGAACCTTCGGGCTGAACAGGAGGGATTTCAGTTTGACAAAGTGCATGCAGCAGCGCGACAACAGTGGGACGAAACCCTCAGCCGTGTAACCGTGGAGGGCGGCACCGACGAACAGCGCCGCATCTTCTACACAGCACTCTACCACTCGCAGATACACCCAACCATACTGCAAGACACCAACGGAGAGTACCCCCTGATGGAAAACGGAGGCACAGGCAAACTGGAACAGGGCAACCGCTACACCGTGTTCTCGCTCTGGGACACCTACAGAAACCTGCACCAGCTGGAAACGCTGCTCTATCCTGAGTTGCAGGAGGACATGGTCCGCAGCATGATTGCCATGTACAAGGAGTGGGGCTGGATGCCGAAATGGGAACTCTTCGGCCGCGAGACCTGGACGATGGAGGGCGATCCGTCCATCCCTGTGATAACAGACACCTGGCTGAAGGGACTCCGCAATTTCGACATTGAAACCGCCTATGAGGCTTTCTCCAGGAGTGCCACGATGCCAGGCAGGGACAACAAGATGCGACCCGACATCGATCCGTACCTTGGCAAGGGCTATATTCCGCTCGGAATGTACGCCGCCGACAACTCAGGCGACAACAGCGTGTCGCACGCTTTGGAGTATTATGTGGCTGATGCGGCCCTTGCCAGTCTGGCGAAGGAATTGGGCAAGACTGCCGATGCCGATCGTTTTCACCGCGCCAGCCTCGGATATAAGCATTATTACAGTAAGGAAAGCGGTACGCTACGGCCGCTCAACGACGACGGTTCGTTCCTGACGCCCTTCAATCCGAAGGACGGTGCCGACTTCAGCAACGCCCCCGGGTTCCACGAAGGGTCGGCATGGAACTATACCTTCTATGTCCCGCACGATATTCCGGGACTGGCACGCCTCATGGGTGGCAGCCGGGCATTTGTCGAGAAGCTGCAAGCGGTGTTCGACCAGGGACTGTACGACCCTGCCAACGAGCCCGACATAGCCTATCCCTACCTCTTTTCCTACTTCAAAGGCGAGGAGTGGCGCACCCAGAAAGAGGTAACGCGGCTGCTCAATACCTACTACAAGGCAACGCCGGACGGCATTCCCGGCAACGAAGACTGCGGCACCATGTCGGCATGGGCCGTATTCTCCATGATGGGATTCTACCCCGACTGCCCCGGATCGCCCTACTACACGCTGACGACTCCCACTTTCAGCCGCATCGTACTCCACCTGGACAAACGCTATTACCCACAGGGCGAACTCATCATCGAAACCGCCCGACCTGACAAAAAGGCTGTTTTCATCGACAAAATGCTGCTCGGCGGCAAGCCCTTCAAGCAGTTCCGCATCTCCCACCAAGCACTGGTTAACGGCAAAGAACTCCTTTTCCAACTGAAACCATGAAACAATTCGCAGTTTCCCTCATTCTCTTTTTCGCTGCCACAACAACACTGCAGGCACAAGAACCGGTCGAACTGGTCAACCCCCTCATGGGTACCGACAATACCTACGAACTGTCTTCTGGCAACACCTACCCTGCCATCGCCCGCCCGTTCGGCATGAATTTCTGGACACCCCAGACCGGACTGATGGGCAACGGCTGGCAATACACCTATCACGCCACGAAGATTCGCGGCTTCAAGCAGACCCACCAGCCCAGTCCATGGATTAACGACTACGGGCAGTTCAGCCTCTTCCCGATGACGGACCGCCCCTGCTTCGACGAGGAAGAACGGGCCTCGTGGTTCAGCCACAAGTCAGAGACAGTCCATCCTCACTATTATTCGGTCTATCTTGCCGACTACGACATCACCACCGAGCTGACTCCGACGAGCCGGGCATGCCTTTTCCGCATCCACTACCCTGCCGGACGGGCAGCATGGCTTATTGTCGATGCCTTCGACCGCGGCTCGGCCATCAAGGTGGACACCCTCCATCGGCGCATCAGCGGCTACTCCACGCGCAACAGCGGAGGGGTGCCCGAAGGATTCAAGAACTGCTTAGTGATGGAGTTTGACGCCCCCATAGAAGAAATTATCGCCGTAACCGACGGACAAGAACAGCCGGGACAACTTGCTGCCGAGGGCAACCATGCCGGCTGCATGATAAAGTTCCGGACCGACAGTCAGACGGTAGTGCATGCAAAGGTGGCATCCTCGTTCATCAGCGAGGAGCAAGCGCAGCGCAACCTGCAAGAAGTAAATGGGAAAAACTTCGATGAAATGGTCGAAAACGGGCGCTCCGAATGGAATGAGATGCTCTCGCGCATCACCGTGGAGGGCGGCACTCAGACAGAGCGTTCCACCTTCTACTCGTGCCTCTACCGCTGTTTGCTGTTTCCACGCAGTTTCTATGAGATGGACGGCCAGGGAAACCCCATCCACTACAGCCCCTACAACGGCAAGGTGGAGGAGGGCTATCTTTTCACCGACACGGGCTTCTGGGACACTTTCCGTGCCCTGATGCCGCTACTGAACCTTGTCTACGGCGATGTGGCCGTCAGGATACAGGAGGGACTTGTCAATGCTTACAAGGAGAGCGGGTACCTCCCCGAGTGGGCGAGTCCCGGCCATCGCGACTGCATGGTGGGCAACAACTCCGCCTCGGTGGTGGCCGATGCGTGGCTGAAAGGCATCCGCGCTTCGAATCCGCAAGTGCTGTGGGAAGCCGTGGTGCACGGTGCACAGACGGAACATCCCACCGTCCCGTCGACCGGAAGGAAGGGTGCAGAAGCCTACAACCGGCTGGGCTATGTCCCCTACGACAGCGGCATCAAGGAGAATGTGGCCCGGACGCTGGAATATGCCTACGATGACTGGTGCATCTACCAATTCGGCAAGTCGCTTGGCAAGGGCGAAAAGGAACTTAAGGCCTATAAAGAGCGAGCCTTCAACTATCGCAATGTGTTTGATGCCAGCCAGGGCTTGATGCGCGGACGGAATGCCGACGGCTCGTGGCAGGAGCCCTACAACCCGTTCAAATGGGGCGATGCGTTCACCGAGGGCAATGCCTGGCACTGGACATGGTGCGTCTTCCACGATCCGGCCGGGCTGATACGGCTCATGGGAGGCGACGCAGCCTTCAACCGTGCGCTGGACAGTGTGTTCACACTTCCGCCCGTCTTCGACGACAGTTACTACGGGTTCACCATCCACGAGATACGCGAGATGCAAATCATGAACATGGGAAACTACGCCCACGGGAACCAACCCATACAGCACATGATTTACCTCTACAACTATTCCGGGCAGCCTTGGAAGGCGCAGGAGCGGGTCCGCGAGGTAATGCGCCGCTTCTACACGCCGACACCCGACGGCTATTGCGGCGACGAGGACAACGGACAGACCTCGGCATGGTATGTCTTCTCGGCAATGGGCTTCTATCCCGTATGCCCGGGGAGCAACCAATATGTGCTGGGCTCGCCGCTGTTCAGTCGCACCACCATCCGAATGGCCGACGGGAAGACGGTCAGCATCACCACGGAGGCCCAACAACCACCCCCCCAAACAACCAAACAACCAAACGACCAAACAACCAAACAACCAGTCTACATCGCCTCCATACTGCTGAACGGGCACAACTGGACCAAGAACTACCTGGAGCACGAAACACTCTGCAAGGGTGCAGACCTGCATTTAACCCTCAGCAGTACACCTAACAAGCAGCGTGGCACGGCAACTGCCGACCGCCCCTACTCCATGTCGGCCAAATAAAGGGGGAAGAAGCACACCCGAAAATCGTAAAAATCCTTGACAAAACGAAAAAGTGTGCAATGTGGAAAAGAGATGGCTTAAGTGCATTTTTTCGCCATTTCACCGGAATATTTCGGACATTTTTCCATCAGCGAAACTGCAACTGAGCCCCGTTTGGACATCCATTTCCTCCCGATTGAGGTGCCAAACCCGTCCTGTCGTACTGCAAGTGAGCCCCAAACGCCCGACAAGTGGGTCCCGGTTGGAGAACCGCTTGCCGACTGAAATTTTCAAAAAGCCGACAACAGACTGATTGACAGTAACTTACAAAATTGTTGCAAAAATTGTTTTTTCGCGCCTCATGCTGCCGGCACAGGTGCAAAACTGATAAAAATGGATGTTTTGGAACCAGTGTGCAGTAAATAATCACGACAACAGCAGCACAAAAAAAGAAAGAGCGCAGACCCGAGTGGGGTCTGCGCTCTCGTTGTATGTTCGTCTGCGGAAAAACTACTCCGACTTGAAAAGTTCCTTGATGCCTGCCAGCGAGCCCAGCACATTGGTGGCTTCGTAGGGCAGGAATACTGTCTTCTGCTGCGGGTTCTGCGCCATTTCTTCCATCATCTGGATATATTTCTGGGCCAGGAGGTAATTAGCAGGGTTGGTACTCTTGCCCACCGCCTCCGTAATCTTGTTGATGGCGATGGCCTCTGCCTCTGCCTTGCGGATGCGTGCAGTAGCTTCACCCTCGGCGTTGAGTATGGCTTGCTGCTTGGCAGCCTCCGCGCGGTTGATGGTAGAGGTCTTCTCACCCTCCGACTGGAGGATGGCGGCCTGTTTCTGCCCCTCGCTGGTGAGGATGGTGGCACGCTTGTTCCGCTCGGCCTGCATCTGCTTTTCCATGGCCTGGAGCACGCTCGACGGAGGAATGATGTCCTGCAGCTCCACGCGATTGACCTTCACGCCCCACTTGTCGGTGGCATCGTCGAGCACGGCACGCAACTTCGTGTTGATGGTGTCGCGGCTGGTGAGCGTCTGGTCCAGTTCCAACTCACCGATGATGTTACGCAGTGTCGTCTGGGTCAGCTTCTCTATGGCGTTGGGAAGGTTGCTGATTTCGTACACGGCCTTGAAAGGATCGACTATCTGGAAGTAAAGCAGGGCATTGATCTGCATCTGGATGTTGTCCTTGGTGATAACATTCTGCTTGTCGAAGTCGTACACCTGTTCGCGAAGGTCGATGGAGTCGCTGTATACATAGCGGCCTCGGCTCAGTGTGATGACATCCTTTGCACGGTCGATGATGGGGACGATGACATTGATGCCAGGCGAAAGCGTGGCATAGTATTTACCCAACCGTTCTACGATTTTTGTCTCCGACTGGGGAATGATCACTACAGCCATCTTGACAAAGATGAGTGCCAGGATGACAATGGCAATGAGGAAATAGGTTGCTAACATAGTATAAGTGTTGTTTATGAGTGTGCTATATATTATAATAATGTACGGATTTCCCGCCTACCCGGCTGGTTCTACGGTGACGATGAGGCTCTCGCGCTCCACTATTCTCACGCGTTCTCCTTTTGCGATGGCCTTTCCGCCGGTAGTAACGGCCTTCCATTGGTCGCCGTCTATCTGGACATAGCCGGACTCGTTGGGCTCAATGCCTTCCACAAGTTTGCCCACGCGGCCAATCAGTGCATCGGCATTGCTGATGCGTTCTTTCTGTTTGCCATGCAGCCAGCGTGTCAGCGGCGGCCGGATAAAGATGAGGCTCAGTGTCGAGCAGACGGCAAACACCAGCACTTGCAGCCAGATGCTGTCGGCAAACAGACTGGCGAGGGAACTGCCGAGAGCGCCAATGGCAAAGCAGGTGAATACGAAATCACCCGAAGACACCTCGACAATCATCAGGATGAAGGCCAGGGTGAGCCACAGGAGCCACATGTTTTCTTGCAGATATTGTATCATTTCTTCGTTGTTTTGGTGGTTTTGCTTGTAGTGGCAGGCTTGTAATACTTCATGGCCTCTGGCAACTGCTGCTGTATGGCGGCTATACGCTTGGCGTCAGAGGGGTGGTCGCTGAACATGTCGCTCTGGTTGCTGTTGCCCGACTGGGCTGCCATCCGCTGCCAGAAACTTACTGCCACTTCCGGATTATAGCCTGCCATAGCGGCAAAGATGAGCCCCATGTAGTCGGCTTCGCTCTCGTTGTCGCGCGAGTATTTCAGGCTGCGGAACTGGAATCCTGCTGCAAATATCTGCGACAAAGCACTTGTCGTGTTGGCATCAATGCCGGCAACGGCACCTGCAACGGACAGTGCCTGCATGCCGTATTGCGCCTTCATCTGCTTCGATATCTGCTCAGCGGAATGCTTGGCTACGGCATGTGCTATCTCGTGTCCCAGCACAATGGCGAGCGAGGCTTCGTCTTTCGTCACGGGAAGGAGCCCCTCGTAGACAACAATCTTGCCACCGGGCATGCAGAAAGCATTGACATTCTTATCCTGTATCAGGTTGAATTCCCACTTGAAGTTATTCAGTTCTGCAGCAAGTCCGTTGCTCCTGAGATAGGACTCAACGGCATTGGCGAGGTTTTGCCCCACCCGCTTCACTATGGCTGTATTGGTGGCGTCGGTCGAAATCTTGGCCGACTGCATGTATTTGGTATATTCCTGCGAACTGAGCGAGAGAATCTGCTCGTCGGAAACCATCAAGGACTGCTTCCGGCCGGTAATGGGTACGGTACGCGTTGTGCCGCAGGCTGCAAGCAACACCGATGCCAAGGTAATGGCGATAATGTGTCTTAGTTTCATTGCTGTTTGATTTTTAGGGTTTCATTTGACAAAGATAGTGTTTTTCTCTGAATGTAAACCATTCTTAGAAATTTTTCTTTCACAGGGCGTTTTTCTCTGTATTTATGCTGTTTTTCGTCTTTTTTCTTGTGGCTTTGCACTGTATTCCGTACTTTTGTGTGGAAAAATGGAATAATTATGACTAGCAAGAAGTTGTTCAATGAGATTTCGGTTAACCAGTCGAAGACCATTTACGATGTTCAAAGTTGCATCGGTAGCGACCTGGCTTTGTTCGACAAGTTCGAAGATGTGCCCATTCTGACGGAGTCGCGTCGCATGAACGGCGTTTTCGTAGCCCTCTGCCTGGAGGGCTCGGCCCGCTATACGGTAGACACAAAAGAGCAGTTGGTCAGAAAGAACGATGTCATCATCATCAGCAAGGGACAGGTGGTGGGCGACTATATGCTGAGCCGCGACTGCCGGGGACTGGCCATATTGGCATCGACGGGCTTCTATCAGGAAGTGATTTCCGATGTGAACGAGCTTGCCACTCTGTTCTTCCTGTCGTTCAGCCGCCCGGTATACAATCTTGAAGAGTCGACCGTCGAAATGTTTGCCAACTACTTCCATGTCATCAAGAACCGCGTAGACAACACCGAGCACCAGTACCGCGAAGCCGTGGTCAAGACCTTAATGCGATCCCTCATCTACGACATGGGCAATGTTATCTTCCGCTTACAGCATCGTGACGGAAACCGGCCGAAGACCCGTTCAGAGCGAGTTTTCTTCGATTTCATCGCCCTTTTGGAGAAGAATTTCAGGGTGGAGCGCCGCGTAGGCTGGTATGCCAAACAGCTGGGGATATCTCCCAAGTATCTTTCCGAGACGGTGAAGCAGGCCTCAAAGCGCACGCCCAACGACTGGATTGACAACTATGTCATCACCGAACTGCGGCTGCTGCTGAGCAACTCCTCGAAGAGCATCAAACAGATAGCCGAGGAAATGAACTTCGTCAACCAGAGTTTCTTCGGTAAATATTTCAAGGAAAATGTAGGAGTTTCGCCCACCGAATACCGGAAAATGTAGTTCTGGAGAAAAGAATGCCGGACCCTGACAGTTGAAACTGTCCCAAAATCCTAATTGATAAGTTTAGATATTAGAACAATTGTTCCGTCTCTACAGGACAGCAATCCAGCTTTCTTCTCCTCCTTTCATAACAATTACAGACACGGCTGCGTCTTTCTTTTATCGAAAATTTTGCCATTTCGGCGATATTTGCCATATTTGTGGAAAATTATACAAGCCCATGAAGCGCATAGGACTTCTTCCTCGCATCCTGATAGCCATCCTCCTGGGAGTGGCATTGGGCTTTGTGCTGCCCATTCCGGCGGTGCGTTTCTTCGCTACTTTCAATGCCGTCTTCAGCCAGTTCCTGGGATTCATGATTCCATTGCTGATTGTCGGCCTTATTGCATCGGCCATCGGACGCATCGGCACCAATGCCGGTAAATTGCTGGTGGTTACCATTGTACTGGCATATGCCGACACGGTGCTGGCCGCCTTGCTGGCCTACGGCACCGGATCGTGGCTGTTCCCCGGGCTGATAGGTGCTCCCGACAGTGCGCAAGTAATGAAACCAGAAGACATCCTCCCCTACTTCACACTGTCCATCCCGCCTGTCATCGATGTGATGAGCGCCTTAGTGGGTGCATTTGTGGTGGGTCTGGGCATTGCCTACCTGAAACTGGGAACCTTGAAAAAACTCTTCGACGAGTTTGAACAACTGATATCGGCCATCATCCAGCGAGCCATCGTTCCCCTGCTACCGCTATATATTTTCGGAATCTTTCTCTGCATGACGGTCAGCGGCCAGGTATTCCATATCCTGAAGGTATTCGCCGGCATCATCGTTGTTATTTTCTTACTTCACCTGTTCATACTATTCTATGAATTTGTGGCCGCCGGATGTCTGGCAAGACGCAATCCTTTCCGATTATTTTTAACAATGCTGCCCGCTTACTTCACTGCACTGGGAACATCCTCGTCGGCCGCTACCATACCCGTTACCCTCCGGCAGGCAATCGCCAACGGCGTTTCCGAACCCGTGGCGCAGTTCTCCATACCGCTGTGCGCCACCATCCACATGTCGGGCAGTGCCATGAAGATAACGGCCTGTGCCCTCACCGTGTGCCTGATGCAGGGCATGGCGTGCGACTTCCCGCTTTTCCTGCACTTCATCCTGCTGCTGGCGGTTTGCATGGTGGCCGGTCCCGGTGTGCCGGGCGGTGCCGTCATGGCTGCCCTTGCACCACTGTCGTCCATCCTGGGCTTTGGAACCGACGAACAGGCACTCATCATTGCGCTCTACATTGCCATGGACTCGTTCGGAACTGCATGCAATGTAACGGGCGACGGAGCCATTGCCGTAATACTGGACAAATATTTCAAGACAAAATAAACGCACAAACAAAAACAGACTATGGGATTTTTTTTAGAGAATGTGTTTGACAACGACCTCTGCAACCAGATACTTGATTCGGCCAAGGAGAAGCTGGGCGAAACCAAACTGGGAGGCATCATGGAGGAACTCGGCGTCGACACCGACGACCTGGGCAAGGTAGCCAAAGGTGTCATCAATGTGATTGGTGTGGCCCGTACCTCGGTTTCCGACGACGAAGAAGCGGAAGAGGAAACAGACGAAGAGGTGGACGAGGAAATGGATGAAGAGGAAGAAGACCTCATCTCCGACGAGGAGGTCGTACTGGACGGTAGCGACGAAGAAGAGGAAGAATACGAAGAGGAGGAAGAAACGGAAGAGGAAGAATATGAGGAGGATGAAACTGACGGCGAGCCTGCCGAACCTTCGAAGGGAATGAAGATTGCCCGCTTCATCATTCAGATTTTGAAGAAACTTTTAAGAAAGGATTAAGACCATGGAAAAAATAGTATCTGTAGTAAAACTCATGGCAAAGACAGGATTGTTCTTTGCCCATGCCGACGGCAGTTACCAGCGTGCCGAGAAGCGATACATCGACAATTTCGTTTCGGGATTGAACCAGATTGGCGACCTCGACGATGCACTTCGCAATGAAGTGACCGACACCCTGCACCACACTTACACCTTCGAAGAAATCGTGGCAGACACAAAGGCACTGGTGGCCGACTTCAGCGACAAGGAGCGCGGAGCCATCCTGCGCAGCATCAAGGGCTTCATCAACAAGGTGATACGCGCCGACAGCAAAGTGGATTCCGCCGAGCGAGTCGCCTACGAGCAGTGGAAGGCAGCCTTCGGACTCAGTTGAACACTCCGGCTGTCTGAAAAACAATAAGAAAAAGAGCCTCTTTCTGGAAATGGAAGAGGCTCTTTTCGTGTGGCGATGCTTTACATAGGTGCAGATGGTATATCTATTTGTCGATGCTTTTCAGCACATATTGCTTGCTACCCAGGCCTATCTGCTCTGCGTAGTCGACGATGTATGTACCATGTTGGCGGTTGATGCGCTCTATGAGCGGCTGGTTGTCGTCACCTTCCGAGGCTTTGTGGTTGAACACCAGGTCGAGACATGCCTTGTCGAGGGCTACCGGATCGGTCGAGGCCAGTATGCCGACATCTTTCATTTTCGGGTCTTCGGGATGGGAATCGCAGTCGCAGTCGACGCTCATGTTGTTCATCACATTGATGTAGAGAATCCTACCGTCGAACCAGTCGTGTACGGATTGTGCAGCAGCAGCCATCGATTCGAGGAAAAAGTCCTGCGCAGGCAGGTTCTCCCAGAGTTCTGCCGGGCTCTGAAGCTTGCCGGCCGAGTGTATGTAAGCCTTGCCGGCACTCGACGCCACACCGATGCTCTGGTTCTTCAAGACGCCTCCGAACCCACCCATTGCGTGGCCCTTGAAGTGCGCCAGGTTTATCATGAAGTCGTAGTTGCCCAGGTGGTCGCCCACGATGTTGTACTTCATGTGTTTCTTGTCGCGGATAGGGATGCGCAGGTCGCCGTACTCGTCCATGATATCAACGGCGAAAATGGAGTCGAAGCCATGCTCGTGAATCACCTGCCAGTGGTCTTCCGATTTCATGCGCCGACCCGGATAGGCGGTGTTGCACTCCACGATGGTACCGTTGACATGGTCCACCAGATTGCGGATAAGGTCGGGCTTGAGATAGTTGTTGCCGCCGGCCTCGCCGGTGCTGATCTTCACTGCCACGCGGCCTGTGGCTTCCACGCCGAGGGCCTTATAGATGTTGAGCAGTCCTTCGGGCGAGATATCCTTCGTGAAATAGACGGTCGATTGTGCCGATGCACCCACTGCGCAGAACAGGAACAGGGCGGAGAGAAATGTTTTCAGTTGGTCCATGTTGGTTGACAATATGGGGTTGAACATATTTTGCTATGCAAAGATAATAAAAGTTTTCCTATTAGAAAGTCCATTTTGCCGCCAAAGTAGGGATAGCATAGAAGCGGTTGCTCTCGCCGCGGGTGTTGAAAACAAAGTTGTTCGACAGTTCCACCTCGGTGCCCAGGCTGAGGTTGACGCCCTTGCAGCCTTTCAGTGTGTTGATGTTGTACCACAGTTGCGGTTCGCTTACCACGATGAGCTTGCCGTTTACATCCTTGTCGTACCACACATCGCAGAATCCTGAGAAGGTGACCCGCTTCTGGAATAAGTTCGTGCCCCATACGGTAGTGAACTGGAATCCGTTGAATCCGCCGCGGTTCTGACCTTTGAAGTAGTACTTGTACATGGCTTGCAGCGACAGGGTGGTGTTGAAATCGGCCGATGCCCAGTTCCAGGCACCTCCCACCAGTGCCGCGTGCTGGAACCGGTTAGCCACGGGGGAATCCTCGATGCTGGTCATTCCGCCGTTATATTCCACATGTGCGGCAAAGCGCGAGTCCTTTCCAAGTTTGAACTCACGGGCAATCTCCCAATAGGCTCCTGCGGCACCGTCGCCGTAATAGTCGATGTCGGTGAAGAGGAAGGTGCTGCCCAGTTTGTCCAACTTGAACATTTCCACGGTGGTGGTGACATTGGGACGGCCTGAGAGGTCGTCGTAAAGCGTGTGTCCGAGGTCGTAGTGGAGCTGCACATTCTGCGCATTGGCACTCAATGCGGCCATGGAGAGCATCAGGAGAAATAGGATTTTTTTCATTGTCGTTTCTGTTTGGTTTGGTGCAAAGATAGTGTTTCTGCCGCAAAATCGGCATAAAAGCACCGTGTAATCTTGCCTAACCGCTTGCTTTCCACTACTTTTGCACCGATGAGCGCGCACCAGACCAAAGCCCAGGAGCAGCTGCGCCGACAGCGTCTGCTGCTCGAAATAGAGTATCTTCACGAGAAGGAGTCCTTCCGTAAGGAGACACTCTCATCGGGTATTCTCCGCAAGGTGAAGCGCGGCGATGCGTGGTTGCCGGTCAGGGTGGGCAATGTATTCTTCAATTCACTCAACCAACGGTGCGTGGAAGTGTTCCGCACGGCCGACGAGGAGACGGAACACAACTTTGAGTACGGCCGTTCCGCCGTATTCTTCACCACCCGTCTGCTGCCTTCCCCTCAGGGTATGACCCCTCAGGAAGTGCACTACCTGAAGTCCACCGTCACCGTTTCCTATGTCGAAGGCAACCGGATGGTGCTGGTGGTGCCCGACAATGCCACGCTTGCCGACCTGCAGCAGTCCGACCGGAAGGTGGGAGTGCAGTTGTCGTTCGACGAGACCAGCTACCGGTGCATGTTCGATGCGTTGGACCGCACCCTCCGTGCCGAGAACAACCGACTGGCTTTCCTGCGCGAACTGTTCTACAGCCAGCGTCCGGTTGAGGCCTTCTCGTTCTCCCCCATCCGCTTTCCCTGGCTCAATCCCACACAGGAGCAGGCCGTTAACCAGGTGCTGCGCGCCAAGGATGTGGCAGTGGTTCACGGTCCGCCCGGAACGGGGAAGACTACCACGCTGGTGGAAGCCATCCATGAAACGCTTCGCAGGGAGAGCCAAGTGCTGGTCTGTGCACAGAGCAACATGGCAGTGGACTGGATTTCGGAGCGCCTGGTCGACCGCGGCATCCATGTGCTCCGGCTGGGCAATCCCACTCGGGTGAACGACAAGATGCTCTCCTTCACCTACGAGCGCCGGTTCGAGGCGCATCCCGACTACCCGCAACTCTGGGCCATCCGCAAGGCCATCCGCGACCTCCGTGGCCAGCATCGCCGGGGCGGCGACCGCCTGCATCAGAAGCTGGAAAGCCTCAGAAGCCGCGCCACCGAACTGGAGATACGCATCCACAGTCAGCTTTTCGCCGAGGCACGCGTGGTGGCTTGCACGCTGGTAGGGGCTGCCCACCGGCTGCTCGAGGGCCAGACCTTCGCCACACTCTTCATCGACGAGGCTGCACAAGCACTGGAGGCTGCCTGCTGGATACCCCTGCGCAGGGTGCAAAGGGTGGTCCTTGCCGGCGACCATTGCCAGTTGCCGCCCACCATCAAGAGCCTGCCGGCACTCACGGCGGGACTGGGAAAGACACTCATGGAACGCATCGTGGAGAACCACCCCGAGGCGGTGACGCTGCTGCGGGTGCAATATCGGATGAACGAACACATCATGCGGTTCTCCAGCAACTGGTTCTACGGGGGCAAGGTGGAGTCGGCTCCGCAGATAAGATACCGCAGCATACTCGACCTCGACACGCCAATCGTATGGATAGACACGCCCGACGACGAGGCAAAGGAGCAGTTCGTGGGCGAAAGTTTCGGGCGCATCAACCCCGAGGAGGCACGGCTCACGCTGCAACGGCTGAAGGATTATTTCCGGAAAGTGGGAAAGGAGCGGCTGCTCGGCGAGCAAATCGATGTGGGCATCATCTCCCCCTATCGGGCGCAAGTGCAGCACCTACGGCGCGAAATCAAGAAAGATGCCTTCTTCAAGCCCTTCCGACGGCTCATAAGCGTGAACACCGTGGACGGTTTCCAGGGCCAGGAACGCGACATTATTGTCATTTCGCTGGTACGGTCGAACGCCGACGGGCAGATTGGTTTCCTCCGCGACCTCCGCCGGATGAATGTGGCCATCACACGGGCACGCATGAAACTCATCATCATGGGCAATGTACAGACCATGACCCGCCACCCGTTCTACAAGCAACTCTACGACTATACACAATCACTTACCGACTAAATCCCTTTCCTATGCTACAACGCGACTATATCCTCCGGCTCATCCAGGAGTTTGCCAAGGCCATGGCACTCCTGCTGCAAAAGAAGAAACTCACCGAGCGACGCACCGAACTGCAACGCATGTACGACCAGTATGTGGATCCTTACGACCTGCTCTTCAACGCCGATACCGACCAGATGATGGACCACATGCTGCAGTTTGCTCCCGAAGAGCGGCTGCAACGCATGGAGATGCTGGCCGAACTGTACCTGGCCGAGGCCGATACCGTGGGAAAAATCACTGCCGACCAACTGCTGGAAAAGGCCTACTTCCTCTACGACTACATCGAAACCGAGGGCCGCACCCTCTCGTTCGACCACCAAAGGAAGATGGCCGACATCAGGAAACGGTTGAAAAAAGAGGAAAAATAGAACAATCCGCCCAGACGGAAAGTAAAAGATACAAAACTTGCAACTTGCTGCTGTACAGCATTTTGAAAGATTTTGCACACAAGAGCCTTGTGCGCACTCTCCATTTGGGGCCTAAACGCCTTCCGTTTGGGCCTCAAACGGATTGCAAGCGGGGCCTAAACGCAGTGCGTTTGAGCCTCTTTTGGAAAACAACCGCCGTGGTGGGAAAAAACAACCAACCGACATTCACCTCATTTGCGGGCGGAAAACCCAAGTAAACTTGGTTTTTCGCTCGCTTAATCGTACTTTGGATAAGATACTCACGCTCGGAAAAACCCAAGTAAACTTGGTTTTTCGCTCGCTTAATCGTATCTTTGCCGCGAAATAACGCTCACAATAATGGAATTGGAAAACAAGCTATCGCTTGCCGCACAGCAAGCCGTCAAGGAACTCTATGGCGCTGAAGTGCCCGTGGAACAACTGCAGTTGCAGAAGACCAAGTCGAACTTTGAAGGACACCTGACGCTGGTGGTATTCCCCCTGCTCCGCCTTTCGAAGAAGAAACCGCAGGACACGGCTGCCGAAATCGGCGAATACCTGACCAGCCACTGCGAACTGGTCGACGGTTTCAATGCCGTGCAGGGCTTCCTCAACCTGAACATCGCCCCGAAAGCCTGGCGCCAGCTCCTCACCGACATGGATGCCGACCCGCACTATGGCGAGGAACAAGCCGGCGAGGATGCCCCCCTGGTGATGATTGAATACTCGTCGCCCAACACCAACAAGCCCCTCCACCTCGGACATGTGCGCAACAACCTGCTGGGATGGTCGCTGGCACAAATCATGCAGGCCAACGGCAACCGCGTGGTGAAGACAAACATCGTCAACGACCGCGGCATACACATCTGCAAATCGATGCTGGCCTGGCTCAAATGGGGCAACGGCGAGACACCGGAAAACAGCGGGAAGAAGGGCGACCACCTTATCGGCGACTACTATGTGGCCTTCGACAAGCACTACCGCGAGGAGGTGAGAACCCTCGTTGCCCAAGGCATGGACGAGGAACAGGCCAAGCAAGAGGCACCACTCATGAAGGAAGCACACCAGATGCTGGTGAAATGGGAACAAAACGACCCAGAAGTGCGTGCCCTCTGGCAGAAAATGAACAACTGGGTCTATGAAGGCTTCGACGAGACTTACAAGGCCCTGGGCGTCGCCTTCGACAAAATATACTATGAGTCGCAGACCTATCTGGCCGGGAAGAAGAAGGTGGAAGAAGGCCTTCAGAAAGGTATCTTCTACCGACGCGACGACAACAGCGTCTGGGCCGACCTCACCAGCGACGGACTCGACGAGAAACTGCTGCTCCGTTCCGACGGTACCAGCGTCTACATGACGCAGGACATCGGCACCGCCGAGATGCGCTTCGAGGACTACCCTATCGACAAGATGATCTATGTGGTGGGCAACGAGCAGAACTATCACTTCCAGGTACTCTCCATCCTGCTCGACCGGCTGGGCTTCAAGTGGGGAAAGGAACTCGTACACTTCAGCTACGGTATGGTGGAACTGCCCAACGGAAAGATGAAGTCGAGGGAAGGCACGGTGGTGGATGCCGACGACCTGATTGCCGCCATGATTGAAAACGCCCGCCAGACCAGCGACGAACTGGGCAAGTTTGCCGACATGAGCGAAGAGGAAAAGCAGGAGATAGCCCGCATCGTGGGCCTCGGCGCACTGAAATACTTCATCCTCAAGGTGGACGCAAGGAAGAATATGCTCTTCAACCCCGAGGAATCAATAGACTTCAACGGCAACACCGGCCCCTTCATCCAGTACACCCATGCGCGTATCCGCAGCATCCTGCGCAAGAGCGGGCTTGACCAGGCCGACACACTCTTACGGGAAGGCAACGCCTACCTCCCAAACGAAAAGGAAATACTCCTCATACAGAAACTCAGCGAGTACGGCATGGCCGTGAAACAGGCAGGCAAGGACTACAGCCCCAG
>CALFJA010000024.1 GCA_937877605.1 uncultured Prevotellaceae bacterium
CTTCCGCGTACCCCAGGTGGTCTGCTACGAGACTCCTATCAAGCATATCGTGCGCTTTGCTTTCCGGCATATCATCCATGTGAAGTACATCTCGCTGGTCAACCTGATTGCCGACCGTGAAGTGGTTCGCGAGTTGCTGGCCGACGAGTTCAGCGTGGATAACATCCGCGAGGAACTGCACCGCATCCTTCCCGACGGGGAGAAGCGCAGCCGGATGCTGGCGGACTACGACGAGGTTCACCGCATTCTGGGTGACGAGACGGCTCCCGACAACGCCGCGCGGTTGATGATTCAACTGCTGCAGGGAAACAAGTAGGATGGCGAATTGTTAAAAGCAGTAAAAAATCAGGACAAATTTTCATGCCGTTTCCGGGGCATCCGGACATCGGTTTTTAACAGTTTTACCTCCGTTAGTTTGAAATAATGCAATAAGCGCCTGGGTCTCCGCTGGCAAAAGTCAGATTTTTGCCGTGAGAGACCCAGGCGCTTGTCGTGCAACTCCCAGGCTTTTGCTATGCAAAAACTACACAGTTGGAGAAAAGATGTGGCCTTCTTGTAAAAATCAGTGGGCGTAAGTCGTTGATTGACAATGGCGTTCTTGACAGACGGCATTTCTCCGCTTGGGTGGCACCAGTTCCCACCAAGGTGATTTTAACGCGGCAGAAATGTTAAGAAAGCGCCGTTTTAGTAAGAAAACTTTACAAATTCCGCCTGTAGTCCGGCTGGAATTTGTCTTGCCGGTAGGTGCTTCAGAACAGGGTGATGGTGTAGAGATAGACCACGGTTGCGGGGATGGCCAGCAGCGAAGAGTCGAAACGGTCGAGCATTCCGCCGTGCCCTGGCATGATGTTTCCGCTGTCCTTGATGCCCAGCGTGCGCTTGAAGAGGCTCTCAATGAGGTCGCCCCAGGTGCCGAACACCACTACCACCAGCCCGAAACCCAGCCACTGCAACAGGGTCAGCGCCCCCATGCCCTCGTCATTCTCAAACCATCCCCAGGCTGCCGCCACCAGCAGGACCACCGCGGCACCGCCGATGCTGCCCTCCCAGGTCTTCGCCGGCGAGATGCGCTGAAACAACTTGTGCTTTCCCAGCAGCGAACCGATGCAGTAGGCACCCGTGTCGTTCAGCCAGAGAAACAGGAACAAGGCCATGGGGAAGGTCCAGTTGTAGACCACCTGCCCGCTGATGCTGTCGGTCTGGAATGCCAGTACATTGATACATCCAAGGGGTAGGGCAATGTATAGCTGCGAAAGCATGGTGTGGGCCCAGTCGGCTATCGGGTCCGGCTGCCGCAGATAGAGTTCGCTCACCAGCAGATAGATGATGGTAAGCAGGTAGGGGATGAACACCACGGGCGGAGTCAGGCCGCTGCAGAAGCCTGCCATGGCAAAGAACAGGTATCCGCCGGCTGCCGTCGCAATGAAACGGTTCACCTGGACATCCTCTTTCTCGTTGACAAGGCCGCAGAATTCCCAGATGGTCATGCCTGTGATGAGGGTGAAGAGCAGCACGAATGCGTGGGCGTTTCCAATGATTCCCGCCACCATGATGGCAATGAAGAGAATGCCGCTGATAGTGCGTACGATGAGATTCTTCTGCTTTTCGCTCATGCCTGTTCCTCCTTCTCCTCTTCAGCAGGTGCGTCCCCGCTGTCCGTATCTCTGGTACTTGTCGTCTGTTTCTCGTAAGCAGCCTGTGCTTCCTTCACATAGTCGGGCATGTCGTCCAGGGCAATGTCCTTCTGCTCGTTCTCCTCGATGATTTCCTGCGAACGGCTCACCCAGGGTCGCTTGCCGAAAATCTCTTCCACATCCTCGGCAAAGATTACTTCGCGTGAGATGAGCAGCTCGGCCAGTTTGTTGTGCCCTTCGCGGTGCTCTTCAAGCAGGGCTTTTGCCCGTGCATACTGCTCGTTGACCATCTTGAGCACTTCCTCGTCGATGAGCTGTGCCGTCTGGTCGGAATAGGGCTTCTGGAAAGAGTATTCCTCGTTGTTGTAGTAGCAGATGTTGGGCAGTTTATCGCTCATACCGGCGTAGGCCACCATGCCGTAGGCACTCTTTGTGGCACGCTCCAGGTCGTTCATGGCTCCCGTGGAGATGTGTCCGGTGAAGAGTTCCTCGGCAGCACGGCCTCCCAGCAGGGCGCAGATTTCGTCGAGCATCTGCTCCTTGGTGGTTATCTGCCGCTCTTCGGGCAGGTACCAGGCGGCACCGAGAGCCTGTCCGCGCGGCACGATGCTCACTTTTACAAGTGGGTTGGCATGCTCGCAGAACCAAGAGATGGTGGCATGTCCCGCCTCGTGCAGGGCAATGGAGTGCTTCTCGGTCTGCGTCATCACCTTGGTCTTCTTCTCCAGACCGCCGATAATGCGGTCGACGGCATCGAGGAAGTCCTGCTTGCAGACGCTGGTGCCATTCCTGCGGGCTGCTATCAGGGCCGCTTCGTTGCACACATTGGCAATGTCGGCACCCGAGAATCCGGGTGTCTGCCGTGCAAGAAAGTCTATATCGACGCTCTCATCTATCTTGACTTTACGCAAATGGACATGGAAGATAGCCACGCGCTCCTGCAAGTCGGGCAAATCCACATGTATCTGACGGTCGAATCGTCCAGCACGCAGCAGTGCCTTGTCCAGGATATCGGCCCGGTTGGTGGCTGCAAGGATGATAACGCCGCTGTTGGTGCCGAATCCGTCCATCTCGGTGAGCAGTGCATTGAGCGTGTTTTCCCGCTCGTCGTTGCCTCCCATCGATGGATTCTTGCCCCTGGCGCGGCCCACGGCGTCTATTTCATCGATGAAGATGATGCACGGGGCTTTCTGTTTTGCCTGCTGGAAGAGGTCCCTGACACGGCTTGCTCCCACGCCGACGAACATCTCGACGAAGTCGCTGCCGCTCATGGAGAAGAATGGTACGCTTGCTTCTCCGGCCACGGCCTTGGCCAACAGGGTCTTTCCCGTTCCCGGAGGACCCACCAGCAGGGCTCCCTTTGGAATCTTTCCGCCCAGTTGGGTGTACTTGGACGGGTTCTTTAGGAAGTCCACGATTTCCTGTACTTCCTGCTTAGCGCCTTCCTGGCCGGCCACATCCTTGAATGTTATGCCCAGTTCCAGACCCTTCTCATACATCTTTGCCTTGCTCTTTCCGACGCTGAACACACCGCCACTGCCGCCACCGCTGCTCATGCGGTTGAACAGCCAGAAGGTGAATATTACGATGATGACCAGCGGGAAAATCTGAATGAAGGTGTCCATCAGGCTCCCGGACTTTTTGTTGTTGTAGGAATAGTCGGCAATCTTGTTAGCTTCCTGCTGCGCGGCGAGATACTCTTCCAGGCGTTCGTCGCTCCCGTATTCCACGCTTACATAGGGATTCTGGCCCAACTGGTCGGCTCCTTTTTGGAAAACCTCCTTGTAGTGCTCAGGTTTTATGTAGAGTTTCAGTTTGCTTTCCTTGTTATTGACCTCCACGCGCTTTCCGTATCCCTTCTCGACATAGGTCTTGAACTTCTGGAACGAGGCTTTCTGCACTTCCGTTTTGCCCACGATGGCATTGCCGCCATCGAAAAGGAAGAAAGTGATGAGTAGCAGCAGTGCCATGGTGTAGAGCCAGGTCATGTTGAAGCGTGGCATCTTCGGCTGGTTGCCGTCCTTATTGTTTGGATTGTTCTGATTATTGTTGGCCATATTGGTAATAGGTATTTGCTTTTAGATACTGCGAAAACTGTGCCAGATGCTAGTCCAGGTTGGGTATGTCTGTCTGCAAGGCATCCTGCCACAGCCCTTCAAGGTCGTAGTATTGCCTGGTTTCCGGCAGGAAGATATGCACCAGTACATCGGTAAAGTCTATGGCAACCCACTGGTTGTTGCCCAGTCCGATGGCATTGACAGGCTTTTCGTGGAGTTCGTCGCGGACCTTGTCGCCCACCGATTCGGCAATGGCTTCCACCTGAGTGGGGGAGTTTCCCTGGCATACCACGAAGTATTGGGCGATTGTACCTTCTATTTTCTGCAGGTCAATGACGGTGATGTCTTGTCCTTTCTTGTCCTGGATGGCATCGACGATGGTGTCAACCAGTTTGTTTCCGTTGGTCATATTGTGTGTCTGTTGTCTCGTATGAGATACAAAGTTACGGTGTTTTCTTTGAAAAAAGCCATATTGTCATTTCGTTTTAGCAATTTTTTTAAAAAAAACTTCTTTTTTGTTTGACAATTCAAAAAATCGCTTTAACTTTGCCGACGCTTTTGGGGTATGGTGTAATGGCAACACTACAGATTCTGGTCCTGTCATTCTTGGTTCGAGTCCGAGTACCCCAACAGGTTCATTGAGACGGTTCTTATGGCAAGAGCCGTCTTTTTTATTGTGCGGGAGCCGGACGGAAAAAGCCTCGCTGCGTTTGCGGCGAGGCTTTTCCTTTGTGCTATGCTGTTGAAGTCTTATTCTTCTTCGCTGGCGTTGGAGGCATCGATGGCCTTGATTTTCTCGCGGACGAGGTTCACTTCGTCCTTGAGTTTCTGCACTTTCTTGTTCATTTCGTCGATGAGTGTGTTGCCTTTCTTCGAAGAGGCGTTGAGGAATCCGAGGTTGTTTTCGTAGGTCTGGATTTCCTGTTTCATCTGCTCGTAGCGCTTCATGAGCCTTGTGCGCTCGTTGTCGAGTGCGTCTTCTCCGCGCTTAGCCACATTCTTCAGACTGCTCTTGAAGTTGTCCAGACGGCGTCTTGCCGGCGAGAGATCGTAGGCTTTGTATATTTCGCCGAGCACTTCGTGGTAAGCCTTGTAGATGTTGTCTTTCTCTTTGTAGGGGACATGGCCCACCTCGCTGTATTGCTGGATGAGTGCCTGAGCCTGTTCTTTCCCTTCCTCTGTTACATTTTCAACGAGTGCCTTCAGCTGTTCGACAA
>CALFJA010000025.1 GCA_937877605.1 uncultured Prevotellaceae bacterium
CAAGAAGTGCAATGGAGAACAAAAAAGAGCAGGCACCAGCCAATGGTGCAAAACTGGAGTTGGTGGCACGCATCACGCTGCCCGATGGTAGGGTCATTGAGAAGATGGTGGAGGCAGAGGGGGGCATCCCTTCCCCTGAGGAGTTTGACATCACAGACGGAGGCAGGTTCCTCACCACATTCGACAGGTTCGAGCGGAGCGTCATAGATGCTCGCGACCGGCTGTCCAAGAGCATTGGCGACACGATGTCGGAAGAACTAAAAAAAAAGGCGAATCACAAGGAATAGTCCGTCTGCACAAGGTGGAGAGCGAACTGGCGGTCGTAGAGTTCCCGTTCGGCGGCCGGCTGGCGGCATCGCTGAAGCCAAGGGAGCGTATTGTCAGCATTTCCATGGCAGAGGTTACCACGCTGCTCACACTGGATAAAAGTTACCGCCACTCCTGCAACATCGCAAACAGGGTATATCACAGGGACGGCGAGGACCTCTTTATCCCCGAGACCCTCAAGGCCCGCCAGATAAGGATGGGCGATGCCGTCTCTTCCGACTACATGTCCGAGGCCTGCAGCGTATTGGAGAGCCATGGGATAGACAAAGGCACGGGAATCATCGACGACTCCTCCGGCATTCCTGACACTGCCAGGAAGCCGGACCTTCCTGAACCTGTCAGTGAGCAGCAGATTGCGGAAGTGGCAGGGTCCTTTAACGAAGGACGCGGCGACAACGAGAAGATTGTACACCTGGAAAAGGTCACAGGCACGGAGGCTTCCGCCGCCGACTGCGTATACATCTGTATTGACGACGTTGGCGTGAAACACCAGAAGGAGCAGCGGAACACGGACAAGGAGAAAGACCGCAAGTACGTGCAAAACACAGTTGTGCACATACAATGTGGAGACAGGCAGCAGACGCTGACGGCCATCGGCATGAAGAACGCCTTCCGGCTGCTTGTGGCCTTCCTGCTTGCGGGCGGGCTTATGGAGGACAGACGGCTTATATTCCTCACTGACGGCGCAAGGGACATCAAGGAGAACATTGCCGCATTCTTCGGATTCCGTGAGTACACGCTCATCCTTGACTGGCTTCACCTGAAGAAGAAATGCAAGGAGTATCTCAGCATGGCCGTCAGGGGATGCGGAAAGACGAAAGACGAGCGCAGGGAGGACAAGGCCGGAGTCCTGAGGACGCTGCTGCGGATACTCTGGGCAGGGAACGCGCAGGAGGCCGTCGACTATCTTAACGGACTCGATGAAAAGCACATCAGCAACCGGTATTGGATGAACCAGCTCACGGACTACATCGGCAGGAAGCAGGAGGACATTGCCTGCTATGCTTTCAGGCACAGGCTAGGACTGAGGGTGTCAAGCAACAGAGTTGAGAAGGCAAACGACCTTTTGGTGGCAAAGCGGCAAAAGCACGACGGAATGTCATGGTCGGAGAAGGGAAGTGGCGCATTGGCCGTCATAACTGCCTTGAATGTCAACAACAGACTCGGTAGCTGGCTGAGAGGTGAGAAACAACTATTGGTAATGCCTGTAGCTGAAGCTGCCTGATGCTAATTTTTCAACCTTACAGGTCGAATTTTTTCGGAAAAAAGTTACTTACTTATACCATTTTTTTTTGTAATTTTGCCCGAAAATCGCACTATTTATGAAGAAAAAGGGCAAATATACGGCAAAGCAGAAAGACGAAATACTGGAACCGGCCTACCATAACAAGCCGATACAGATTACCGACAATCGGACACTCGGCATAGTGGCCTCGCTTGTCGCCGACAAATATCTGGACGGATGGCCGCGTAACTTACGCATGACAGCCGCCGGGCGTGACTTCTACGACAAAGGCGGGTATCAGGGCGCAAGGAAAGATAAGTACATGGGGATTCTGTGGGGCTTTATAAAAACGCTCCTTACCTTGGCGGCTAGCGCATTACTGTCGTACCTTGTCAGCGCATAAGAAGTGCGACAACGGCACTGGCAATCATGCAAAGTACGAAATTCATCACGTCGTACCACTTGGAATTTACGAAATCATACAATTTGTCTATCATGCCGCAAAGATACGAAAATATTCTGGAATAAAATGCAAAAAACAGTGATAAAGTTTGGCCAATTGCAGAATATTGTCTACTTTTGTGGCAAACTATAAGATGTTGCTATGATTATTGACAATATCAAAACACAGGTGGTGGGCGTTAACATAAATGTTGACAAGACAGCGTGTGCCATCGTAGACGTGCGTGGAAACATCAAGGCGATGAACTCGTTTGCGACATCAGAATACCCTGATGTCAGTAATTTCGTAACGGTGCTATGCAACCACATCATGACACTGCTGGAAGAGAATGGCGGACTGGAGACTGTCCGTTCGGTGGGTATCAGTTTGCCCAGCGGAAATTTCCAGACAGGATGTATCGAAAACTCGCCGAATCTGCCCTGGAAGGGTGTCGTCCCCCTGGCTGCCATGTTGCGCGACCGGCTGGGAATGGCTGTTGCGCTGGGTAACAACGCCCATATGATGGCGCTGGCAGAGTATGCCTTCGGCGGTGCCCATGGCATGCACGACTTCATTGTGGTGTCGCTGGGCAGCGGTATGGGTAGCTGTTTTTTCAGTAATGGTGCAGTATATAGAGGAGTCGACGGCTTTGCCGGTGAGATAGGCCATACCTGTCTGGTACATGGCGGTAGGCAGTGCGGCTGTGGCAAGCAGGGTTGTATGGAGGCCTATACGGCAGCCAAGGGTATTCTGCGCACGGCTGCTGAGGTCATGGAGGAATCGGACAAGCCTTCGAAGATGCGCCAGGTGGAGCAGTTGACGCCCCTCCAGATAGCGCAGTTCTGCGAACAGGGCGACGAGCTGGCTATTGAGGTCTACCGCCGTACAGGTTATATGTTAGGTCTGGGACTGGCCAACTACTGTTCCCTCTTGAATCCCGAGGCCGTCATCTTTGCCGGTAAGATATCCCATGCGGGTGGCCGATGGCTGTTGGAACCAGCCTATGAGTCGTTCGAGCAGCACGTGTTCCGTAATATCCAGGGAAAGACGGACTTTATCCTGTCTGACATCGATGACGATGTGCGTGCCGTTGCGGTCCGTCTCGTCGCGCAGGTCGGAAATGCCCTCGATGCGCTTTTCGTGCACGAGGTCGGCAATGCTCTCAACGAGCCGCGCCTTGTTGACCTGATACGGGATCTCGGTCACGACGATGCGGCTGCGGTTCTGCGAAAGCTGCTCGATCTCCGTCTTTGCGCGCACGATCAGCTTGCCGCGTCCGGTACGGTACGCCTGCGCGATGCCGCTGCGTCCGAGGATCGTTGCGCCGGTCGGAAAATCGGGGCCGGGGATGTACTGCATCAGCTCGTCGACCGAGATATCCGGATTGTCGATCAGCGCCACAAGGCCGTCGATCGTTTCGCCGAGGTTGTGCGGCGGCATGTTCGTCGCCATACCGACCGCGATGCCGTTGCTGCCGTTGACAAGCAGGTTCGGGAAGCGTGCGGGCAGCACCGTCGGCTCCTGCTGCGTGCCGTCAAAGTTCGGTTGGAAATCGACCGTGTCCTTATCGATGTCGCGCATCATTTCCATTGCCATCTTGGAAAGACGCGCTTCGGTATA
>CALFJA010000026.1 GCA_937877605.1 uncultured Prevotellaceae bacterium
TCAGGTGGGCACTGAACAGGGGATAGTTGTAGTCGGCGGCAAAGGCACTGCTGTCCTGTGGCAGTGTGGCACGCTGGAGCCCAAGGTCGAAAGAAAGGGAGTTCCTGGTCTTCAGCCACTTGCGTACATATTCATCGGTGGCAAGCACCCTTGCCGGTTGCACCTGCAGGGACGCTCCCCAATGCTTTAACGAGTCGGGCTGGGCAGCATGGATGTACTGTGCCGGCAGCAAGAAAAAGACGAATAGCAATTTAATGCGCATGAGCGGTAAGTTGCAGTGGCTAATGCTTCCTGACAATGGTACTTGCATTGACCTGATGGGTGGCAAGAATGAGCACCTCTGCAATCTGCACATGAGCCGGTGCGTTGGCACAATAGAGGGCAACATCGGCAATATCGGCACCCGTCAGCGGTTTCACACCCTGATAGACCTTCTTGGCTTTCGCCGTGTCGCCATAGAAGCGGGTGACGCTGAAATTGGTTTCCACCAGCCCCGGCTTCAGGTTTGTCACCCGGACGGAAGTGTCTGCAAGGTCGATGCGAAGCCCGTCGGACAGCGCCTTCACCGCTGCTTTCGTCGCACAGTAGACATTCCCACCGGCATACGCAGCATCACCGGCAACGCTTCCTATATTAATAATGTGTCCCCTGTTACGCTCCACCATGCCGGGAACAACCAGACGGGTCATCGTCAGCAATCCCTTTATGTTGGTGTCGATCATGGTTTCCCAGTCGTCGGGATTGCCCTCGTATTCTTTTTCCATTCCAAGTGCCAGTCCGGCATTGTTGATGAGTACATCTATTTCAGCCCATTCGCTGGGAAGATGACTGATGGCTTGGGTGGCCTCTTCCCGGTTCCGGACATCAAACAACAGCGGCAGCACGGCAGTTCCGCCCTGACACAACTGGTCGACTATGCTATTCAGCTTGCTTTCGTTCCGTCCGGTGAGGATTAACCGATAGCCGTCACGGGCAAATCGTTCGGCACAAGCATGGCCAATGCCGCTGGTTGCGCCTGTTATGAGTACTGTTCGTCGTTGCAAGGTCTTGGTTGTTTTATGGTTTAACTGTTTTGTTGTATTGTCCTTTAACAATAGTGTCGAGGATGTAGAGAACCCGTTCGGCACTGCGGCCATCCCATCGTTCGGGAAGCCGAGAGCGTTTCCACTGCCCTGCCAACAGCTGCTCCACTGCAACGAAGAGTTGATCGGCGTCTTCGCCAACAAGAATGTTGGTTCCTTCGGTCACGGTTTCCATGTGCTCGGTGTAGCTGTTCAGTGTAATACAGGGCACATTGTTGAATGTTGCCTCTTCGGAAACATTGCCCGAGTCGGTGATTATGCCCTGTGCATGCTGTGTGAGATAGCCAAACTCCAGATAAGAGAGCGGTTCTGTCAATAGAAGCGGAGCGGGATTGCCCAGCAACGACTCCACTACCCGACGGGCAGAGGGACGAAGCGGTGCCACGACGGGAGTAGTCCCGGCCGATTGCAGCAGATGAGTAAGCAATCGGCGCAGGTTCTTCTCGTTGGCAAGCAGGGCTTTCCTGTTCAGTGTCAGCACCAGATATTGCCCGTCGGTAATACCCTTTTCCTCCATGAAACGGGGGCGTATAAACCGTCGGCGGTTACGGCGCAGACTGTCGATGAGGATGTTTCCCACCATGTAAACCTTCTCGTTTTCGGCACCCTCACGGCTGACGATGCTGTTGCTGCCAACCCCTGCCGTGAAGAGCAGGTCGGAAAGCCCGTCGATGACCAGCCGGTTTATCTCCTTGGGCATACTGATATCGAACGAGCGAGTGCCTGCCACGAGGTGCGCCAAGAGTACTCCCTGCTTCTTGGTGACGATGGCTGCCGCCATGGTCGAGGCCAAATCGTCCACCACAATCACGACATCGGTCTTCACCCTTCTCAGGTATTGCTCGAAAGCCTGCATCACCTGACCAGTCAGTTCGTTCAGATTCTCACAGACAACATTGAGGAATACATCTGGAGGCGGAATCTGCAGGTCGTGGAAAAGCGACGCTTCCAAGGTAGGATCGTCTTCACTCCCTGCATAGACTACCTGGCAATCAATGTCCTCGCCCTGCGCTTTTCTACTGTCAACAGCCCATAGGATGGGAGCTATCTTGATGAAATTGGGCCGTGCTCCGGCTACAATGCAAATATTCACTTTAGGAGGTAAGAAGTTAAAGGAGTTAAAAGAGTTCTTGTGATGGGATGTGTTCGGTCTACAGACAACAACTACAGGCTACTCGGTTATAATCTTCATGCCCTCGTCCACCGCCGTCATGTTAAGCGGAATGAGATGGTGATGCCGTTCAGGCAGCGTCTTGTAGAGTGCCTTTTGCAACCCTTCGACGCTCACCACGGGGCAAACCTTGAGCAGTCCGCCCAGCACAATCATGTTGAACACCTTGGCATTCTTCAGTTCCGCAGCCTTGTCCATGGCATCGATACGATAGATTCTTATATCGTCTCGCTGGGGGAGGTTGACTATTCCGAATCCATCGTAGATGAGGATGCCGCCAGGCTTTACCTTTGGCGCAAACTTATCCATCGACGGCTGGTTCAGAACAATGGCCACATCGTAGTGACTCAGGATGGGCGATGAGATGCGCTCGTCGCTCACGATTACGGTAACATTGGCGGTTCCGCCACGCTGTTCAGGTCCGTAGGCAGGCATCCAGGTTACCTCCTTGTCTTCCATCAAACCCGAGTAGGCCAGTATCTTGCCCATTGAGAGCACGCCCTGACCGCCAAATCCACTGATGATGATTTCTTTTTTCATAATTCGTTACTCCCCTGTTGTGTCTTTTAAGTCACCTTTTACATACTTTTCAAACATGTGTTCCCGCATCCATTCGTTGGCTTTCACGGGCGAAAGTTTCCAACCACTGTTGCAGGTGCTCACAATTTCCACTAGCGACGAACCCTTACCGGCCATCGATGCCTCGAAGGCTTTACGGATGGCTTTCTTCGCTTTCACTATGGAGCCGACCGTTTCCACGCTCTGCCGGGTTACATAGCAGGTCCCCTCGAGGTGCGAGGCCAACTCTGTCACATTCAACGGGTAGCCGTGCAGTTCCGGCGTCCGGCCGTAGGGACAGGTTGCCGTCTTCTGTCCTATGAGCGTGGTGGGTGCCATCTGTCCGCCGGTCATGCCGTAAATGGCATTGTTGATGAAGATAATGGTGATGTTTTCGCCGCGGTTCAGCGCGTGAATAGTCTCACAGGTACCAATGCAGGCAAGGTCACCGTCACCCTGATAGGTGAATACCAGGCGGTCGGGCCACAGGCGTTTGATGGCGGTAGCCACTGCCGGAGCGCGTCCGTGGGCGGCTTCCTGCCAATCGATATCGAGGTAGCGATAGGCAAATACTGCACAGCCGACGGGGCTTACGCCCACGGTTTTGTCGGTCATGCCCATCTCTTCAATCACTTCTGCCACCAGTTTGTGCACCACGCCATGGGAACAGCCAGGGCAATAGTGCATCGGCACTTCGTTCATGAGGTCCGGTTTCTTGTAAACCAGGTTCTCTTTGCTGATTATATCATTCATCATACGAACTTCTCCTTTAATGCTTTTACAATTTCGTCTGGCTCTGGTACGATGCCGCCCAGCCGTCCAAAGTGTTCAACTTTCACTGTGCCGTTGACCGACAGCCGCACATCCTCGACCATCTGCCCTGCGTTTATCTCGACGGTCAGGATGCCTTTCTTGCCCTTTGCGGCGGCGGCAATTTCCTTTTCCGGGAACGGCCAGAGTGTGATGGGACGGAAGAGACCTATCTTGAGCCCTTCTTCCCGTGCCTTTTCAATGGCCGTCTCTGCTATGCGTGCGGCACTTCCGAATGCCACAATCATGTATTCGGCATCGTCCAAGCCGCTGGTTTCATAGCGCACTTCGTTGTTTTTTACCTGCTGATATTTCTCTTGCAGGTGCAGGTTACGCTTTTCCATGACTTCCGACTGTAGTTCCAGCGATGTGATGATGTTCGGCTGGCGGTCGGCGGGGCGTCCTACGGTAGCCCAGGGGCATTGCTGCTTTATTTCCTCTTCTGTGCGGCGGGGCTTGAACGGTGGCAGCACCACCTTCTCCATCATCTGCCCTATGACGCCGTCACTGAGTATCATGGCCGGCATGCGGTACTTGAATGCCAGTTCAAAGCCGAGGTCTACGAAGTCGGCCATTTCCTGGACGGAGTTCGGTGCGAGCACGATGACATAGTAGTCGCCGTTGCCTCCTCCACGCGTTGCCTGGAAATAGTCGCTCTGCGAGGGTTGTATGGTACCCAGTCCGGGGCCTCCCCGTTGTACATTTATTATGAGTCCGGGCAGTTCTGCGCCTGCCATGTAGGCAATTCCTTCCTGCATGAGCGCTACTCCTGGCGACGACGACGAGGTGAGCACGCGCTTTCCGGCACCTGCTCCGCCGTATAGCATGTTGACGGATGCTACCTCACTCTCTGCCTGTAGCACCACCATGCCGGTTGTCTCCCAAGGCTTGAGCAGTGCAAGGGTTTCTATCACTTCACTCTGTGGTGTGATGGGATAGCCAAAGTAGCCGTCGGCACCGCAACGGATGGCGGCGTAGGCGATGGCTTCATTGCCTTTCATCAATACTACTTCTTGTTCTGCCATGGTCTATTCCTCCATTCTTTTTTTGTAGACAGTGATGCACCCGTCGGGACAGACGATCCCACACGACGCACAACCGATACAGTTTTCCATGTCCACCGCCTCCACATAGGGATAGCCGTGGATGTTCACTCTCTTCTCTGCAAGGGCAATGACACCTTTCGGACAGGCCACTATGCAGAGTGAGCAGCCTTTACACCGTTCGGTGTTTACGACAATAGCGCCTTTGAATTTTGCCATATGAGTTGATTTAAGGGTTATAAGCGTCTTTATGATAGTAGTTCATAATGTTGTCCATCATCTTCTTCGCCTCTGCAGCTGGGCTTTCCGGATCCAGACTCATGGCTTCCATGTAGGCCTCGTTAGCTTGTTGGAAGTTTCCTTGCCGGCGGTATTGGTTGCCCAGTTGGTAATAGTAGTCGGCCTTTTTGCTACTGGTCGAATCCTTCATAGGCTTTCAGGGTGTTTTGCATGAGCGAGCATACGGTCATGGGACCTACTCCTCCGGGAACGGGTGTTATGTAGGAGCATTTCGGTGCTACTTCTTCGAAGTCTACATCACCCATGAGCCGGTATCCGTTCTTCCGTGTCGGGTCGGGCACGCGGGTAATACCCACATCGAAGACGACGGCCCCAGCCTTTACCATGTCGGCCTTGACGAATCCGGGCTGCCCGATGGCGGTGACGATGATGTCGGCCTGTTGCAGTTCGGCGGCTATGTTCTGTGTCTGGCGGTGGCACACGGTCACGGTGGCATTGCCATACTGTGGCAGCATCATGAGTTGTGCCACGGGTTTGCCTACGATGTTGCTTCTGCCCAGCACGACGCATTTCTTTCCTGCGGTGGGAATGTCGTAGCGTTGGAGAAGGGTGAGAATGCCCAGCGGTGTGGCGGGAATCATGCAGGGCAGGCCTATCAACAGCCGGCCTACATTGACGGGATGGAATCCGTCCACATCTTTCCGGTAGTCGATGGCGTTGATTACTGCCCCCTCGTCGATGTGTTCCGGCAGGGGCAGTTGGACGATGATGCCGTCAATCTCGGCATCGGCGTTCAGTTGTCTTATCTTCCCTATCAGTGCTTCCTGGGTCACATTGCTCTCCAAAGGGATGTGAGTGGAGCGGAATCCGCATTCCTCGCAAGCCATGATTTTGTTCCTGACATAGGTTTCGGAGGCTGGGTCGTGCCCCACGATGATGGCGGCAAGGTGAGGCGGGCGCCGTCCCTGGCCGGTCAGTGCCTTTACTTGTCGTACTATGTCCTGCTTGACAAGTTGCGAGGTGTGCTTTCCGTCGATAAGGATCATTTCTTTCTCATTTGGTTCATCAAGCCTGCCATCTGCGCCATTCCCCCTCCCGTCATCATTTTCATCATCTTGCGCATCTGGTCAAACTGCTTCATCAGGCGGTTCACCTCATCAATGGAGGTGCCCGAGCCCTTTGCTATCCGCTGCTTGCGGCCGAGGTTGAGTATTTCGGGATGGTGGCGTTCCTGCGGGGTCATGCTCCGGATGATGGCCTCTATGCCCTTGAAGGCATCGTTGTCGATGTCCACATCGCGGAGCGCCTTGCCCATTCCGGGTATCATGGAGGCCAGATCCTTGATGTTGCCCATCTTCTTTATCTGCTGTATCTGGTTGAGGAAGTCCTCGAAGTCGAACTTGTTCTTGCGGATTTTCTTCTCCAGCCGGCGAGCCTCTTCCTCATCAAACTGCTGCTGTGCGCGCTCCACGAGGCTGACCACATCGCCCATGCCGAGTATTCGGTCGGCCATGCGGTCGGGGTGGAACACATCAAGGGCGTCCATTTTCTCGCCCGTTCCGATGAACTTGATGGGCTTGTTCACCACGGTGCGGATGGAAAGTGCGGCACCGCCGCGGGTATCGCCGTCGAGTTTGGTCAGTATCACGCCGTCGAAGTCCAGGCGGTCGTTGAACTCCTTGGCGGTGTTGACTGCATCCTGGCCGGTCATCGAGTCGACCACGAAGAGGGTCTCGTCGGGCTCCAGCATGCTTTTGAGCGATGCTATTTCCTGCATCATCTGCTCGTCGATGGCCAGACGGCCGGCTGTATCGACAATCACCACATCGCGGCCGGTGGACTTTGCCTCGGTCAGCGCATGGGTGGCAATTTCGTTCACATTCTTGCTTTCAGGTTCGGAGTAGACGGGAACGCCTATCTGTTCGCCCACGACGCGCAACTGTTCGATGGCGGCGGGGCGATAGACATCGCACGCCACGAGCAGCGGCTTGCGGTGGTGCTTCTGCTGGAGGAGGCTGGCCAGCTTGCCGCTGAAGGTGGTCTTACCCGAACCCTGCAAACCTGACATCAGGATGATGGCCGGACGCTTCTCCAACTTGAGTTCGGCTGCCGTGCCGCCCATGAGCGTTGCCAGTTCGTCGTGAACCAGTTTCACCATCAACTGGCCGGGTTTCACCGCCGTGAGCACATTCATTCCCAGGGCTTTTTCCTTGACCGTGTCGGTGAACTGCTTGGCTACCTTGTAGTTGACATCGGCATCCAACAGCGCGCGCCGTACATCCTTCAGCGTTTCCGCCACATTTATCTCCGTGATTTTTCCTTCACCGCGGAGTATCTTGAAACTTCGTTCCAGTCTGTCACTTAAATTCTCAAACATTGATTAACGCTTATTGGTTATGGTTGTTAACGGTTATTGTTTATTGGCTATTGCTTAATGTTTTTCCGATGCGAAGATACAAAAAAGCGTTTACGACACCAAAAAACCTTGTTTTTTTCTCTGCTCATTTTCGCTTCTTTCGGAGTTGTTTTCCAATTGGAGTCCAAACGCGTTCCGTTTGGGGCTCTTTCATCATGCGTTTAGGCCCCAAACGCAATGCGTTTGAGGCCCAATTGCAATTCGTTGGAAATCAAATGGTTACAAAAGCAGCGGCCGTTGGTCGCCCTGTACGGTCATTCCGACAATCGGAAACGGGCGATGAGGGGCAGATGGTCGCTGTATCCGTTCTGCCAGCGCGGGCCTATATAGTTGCGCTTCGGCTTTGTTCCGCCGTAGGTTTCGTCGCCGGTCAGGAGAAAGGGGAAGTCGGCTATCTGTCCGCCGATAAGGGAACTTTCCATGGAAGGACTGCAGAGGATGTGGTCCAGGCTGCGCCAGACACCGCGATACTTATAGGTTCCGGCGACGCCGCCACTGCCCTTGAACGCTGCCGAGACATCGGTCAGCCCCCTCTCTGCCAGGAATTTCAGCGAAGGTGAGGAGGTGTAGTCGTTGAAATCGCCTGCAACAACGATTTTTGCTGACGGCGACAGGGCACGGATGGAGTCGACGGCCGCCGCCAGACACTCTGCCACGGCCATGCGATGGGGGCGTGTCTGACGCTCTCCGTCGCGCCGGCTGGGGGCATGCAGGGCAAAAATGTGGAGGGTGTCGCCCGTAATGACCTCGCCCGACACATAAAGGATGTCGCGCGTCGGACGCATGTTCTTCAGCGGTTGGATACGGATGGACCTACTTTCAAGCAATCGGAAAGCAAAGGGAGAGTAGAGCACGGCCACATCTATGCCCCTAAGGTCGGGACTGTCGGTGAGAAGATACTCATAGCGTGCCGAACGCAACAGCGACTTACGGGTGAGGTCCACCATCACGCTGTCGTTCTCCACTTCGGTGAGCACCACCAGGTCGGGAAGTGTCCAGCCCTCGTCCCGACCACCGCAGGCTATCAGCGTCCGCCCCACATTGTTCACCTTTTGCCAGTAGCGGTAGTGGGTCCAATGACGATAGCTTTCTGGAAGCCATTCCGTATCGTCGTGGACGGAGTCGGGCTCGCAGTCGAAAAGGTTCTCGCAGTTCCACTCCACAAGGGTGAAAACCTGCAGCAGGAGGGCAAACAGCATCATGGTTGTATGAATGGCGACCTACAGTTTCCGTGCAAGCAGCATGTGGTCGAGCAGCGTCAGGGCCGTCATGGCCTCGACAATGGGCACGGCACGCGGCACGGCACAGACATCGTGGCGACCCGTTATGGCATGCGATACGACCTCGCCGCCCACCGTCGCCATCTGCTGCGGCTGTGAAATAGAGGCTATCGGCTTGAACCCCACACGGAAACAGATTTCCTCGCCGTTGCTGATGCCGCCCTGAATGCCACCGCTATGGTTGGTCAAGGTACGCACCTGCCCGTCGCTCAACACATAGGCGTCGTTCTGGTCGCTGCCGCGCTGCTGGCATCCGGCAAACCCACTGCCCACTTCAAAGGCTCGGACGGCATTGATGCTGAGCATGGCTGCGCCCAGACGGGCATGCAACTTGTCGAATTCGGGCTCGCCCAAGCCGACGGGACAACCGGTCACCGTGCAGGTGATGCAACCTCCTATGCTGTCGCCGGCACGGCGGACATTCTCCAAAAGCGGAGCCGCTTCGTCCAGCCCGCCGTCGGTGAGCACTTGTGTGCCTATCTGGGAAACATAGGCATGGATACCTATGCCGTGTTCCTGCAGCACCTGCTGCGCCATGGCACCTGCCACCACACGGGGAACGGTGACACGAGCCGACTGCCTTCCACCGCCGCGATGGTCGCGATGGCCGTATTTCTGGTTGTAGACATAGTCGGCATGGGAAGGTCTGCAGAGTTCGCGCAGGGCTTCGTAGTCGGCCGGGCGCTGATTGTTGTTCGCCACCACGAAGGCAATGGGAGCACCCGTGGTCTTCCCTTCGAAAATGCCGGAAAGGAATTGCACGGTGTCCTGCTCATGGCGGGCGGTCGAGGCAATGTCGTTGGATGGCCGGCGGCGCTCAAGTGCACGCTGGATGCCTACGGTGTCGACAACCACTCCCGAGGGGAAGCCGTCGAGCACACCGCCAATCACAGGGCCATGACTCTCTCCAAAGGTGGTGAGTCGGAGGATGGTGCCGAATGTGTTGCTCATTGTGTGGATGTGAAGTGAAAGGTTATTAAGACTATAAGGTCGTCAGGGGGTGAGGCCGTCGGGGGCGCATCAGTGGCAATGGCCGCATCCACAGCCATCGTGTTCATGGTCGCAATCATCGTGGTCGCAGCCTTCATGATGGC
>CALFJA010000027.1 GCA_937877605.1 uncultured Prevotellaceae bacterium
GCATGCTCCACGACAACGGTTCGCTGCCCGAGGTGCAGTGGGTGGAGATACAGAGCAAGGTGGCTCAGGCCAAGTCACAGTTGGAGGTAGCCAAGAAGAACCTGGCCGACTGCCGACTCGTAGCCCCTGTCAGTGGCATCATCGGGCGGAAACAGATTGGGGCCGGAGAAACCGCCCTACCCTCTCAGGCCGTAGCGACCATCCTCAATATCAGCAACGTGAAAGTGAAGGTGTCCATTCCAGAGGCAGAGGTGGGCAGCATCAGCTCTAACACCTCTTCTATTATTAAGGTGGAGGCCATCGGCAGAAGCTATGAGGGTGGTCGTATAGAGAAAGGGGTGCAGGCCGATGCGATGACGCATACCTACGATATCCGCATCCATGTGCCGAATGGCGACCGCAAGTTGTTGCCGGGGATGGTGGCAAGTGTACAGTTTACTGCGGAAATACCGCAGCATACAGAACAGGCAGCAACACTGCCTGTGACGGCGGTGCAGAAGAAAGCCGACGGCAGCCTCTTCGTATGGACCATCGCCAAAGACAGCACAGCCCATCGCTCACCAGTCGTCATCGGCTCGACACAAGGCAACCGCATTACCATCAACAGTGGCCTCAGCAACGACCAGCGGGTGGTGACCGAAGGCTATCAGAAACTGAGTGAAGGAACAAAGGTGATATTCTGGCTCAGTTGCAATAGTCCGTGGATGACCTGACACACCATCCTACCCAAATAACACCACCAAACGAAACATGAAGAATGGCAGATCCTGTACTCCTCTCAGCTGTGCCCTGAAACCCTTAATCTTTGAGTTGAGGGATTCTGCAGAGGCATTGGTAGACCTGTTGATGAAGTAGTTTAATATCTCCGTTTCTTTCTGCCGTATGGTATCCCTGACGGATATGAGTTCCCTGATAAGGCTTTTCCCGACATCCTTGCACCACTCGTCAAGCTTTGGCTTGGCTTCTTCCAGCGTAATCTTGCTCTTGAAGAGACAGCGCAGCCTATGCACAAGGTTGTAGGCCGTCTCCATCCTCGGCTCCAGTTTGAAGAGGACTTCCATTTCCGCCTTCTGTCTCTCTGTCCACTTGTCTCTTGACTTCATCAAGGGATAGCGCACATGGGTTAGTATCTCGACCTTGGTCTCATGGACCTTCTTTCCCTTGACCTCCAGCTCTATCTTTGGCGGAGTGAATTTGGCGTTCTTGCGCATGGGCTTTGGCCCGCGCACCTTGCCCTTGTAGTTCTTGGGATGTTTCTTGCGGTAGTTCTCACGCCGCTTCTGGTTTCTGGCCAGCCTCTTCTTGAACTCGCGTTCCTGCCGCTTCACCTCTGCTACGGCAGCACGCTTGACCTTCATGCGCATCTCGCCAAGTCCGTCTCCACAGAGCTGCATGATGTGGAAGCAGTCGATGACGATGGTCGCCCAGGGGAATGCCTGGCGGATGATGGAGTACATCGAGTCGGAGAAGTCCATCGTCACCTCTTTTACACGCCTGCGAATCTCCTCGGGTACCTGCATGAGCACCTTCACGACTTCTTCGGCTGTGGTACCTCTGACGACTGCAGCAAGTGTCCTTTGCCTGCCCTTGCCGGCCTTGCGCGAGAGGAAGGTGAAGAGGTCGTCACAGAGCATCGTTTCGTCAATGCTCATCCGCTCGTCAAAATTCACTGCCAAAAGCACCCAGTCCTCAGCATGTTCCTTCTGGTCCCACTGCTCGAAACCACTCAGGTGGTGCTTGTAGGCACGCTCCAGATTATTCCCTTCCGTCTTGAAGAAACGACCAACGGAACGGGCCGTCACCGGGTACGTGTCCAAGAGCTTCTTTTAAAAAAGCAGCGAACTCTGCGCTGTAACTCGTGCCATCGGCAACCAGTGGAATGCGGTTAAGTATGACATTCCCACCATCTTCTGCCTTCCATCTGCGACGGCGCACATGAAGCACAACCTTCAGTTCACGAAGCGGGAAGTCATGGATAACCCTTGGCTCAGTGAAACCGTTAGGCCTCAAGTCGTGCCACTCCTCATTACGGAGGT
The DNA here is from genome assembly GCA_937877605.1 of uncultured Prevotellaceae bacterium. Classification (GTDB taxonomy): domain Bacteria; phylum Bacteroidota; class Bacteroidia; order Bacteroidales; family Bacteroidaceae; genus Prevotella. The sequence goes on from CALFJA010000027.1 coordinate 2,037, forward strand.
CACGCTCGTCCATGTAGACGTGTAGGAGGACTATCTCCGTCTGCGTCTCATCATACTTGCCGGTATGCTCCTCTTCGGCATTGGTTATCTCAAAGTACTTCAGCATGTCTTTGGGAAACATGTACTGAAGCAGTGACGTGCTGTCAAATG
>CALFJA010000028.1 GCA_937877605.1 uncultured Prevotellaceae bacterium
GTATGTAAAGTCTTGCATTATGTAAAGTCTGCTACTGCTCATATTTGCTTTTTTATTGTTATTCAACACTTTAGCTTCATATAATTTCTCGCAGACTTTACATAATATTTCAATGTTTCGTCCGCAAGTTCTTCAAGTAGGACAGCAGTTCCTTGTTGTTTTGCCAGGACGTCTTGCCTTCCTGCACGATTCCCGGGTTTAGTTTGGACAAGGCTTTCTGTTTCATTTTCTCACTTGCTCTGGCATATACCTCGGTCGTGGTGGTTGATACGTGTCCGAGGAAGTCGCGTATGTAGACAAGATTGATTTCCGCATCAAGCATGTGCATGGCCTTTGAGTGCCTGAGACTGTGACAGCCAATGTTCTCTGGTATGAGTTCTGGCGAGACAGTCCTTGCCATTGCCTGATACTTTTTCACGACATTGAGCACAGCCATCCTGCTCATCTTGTTTCCCTGCGGGTTTGGGAAGAGAGGGTGGCACTGGCACTCTGGCGCATCCAGTCTTTCCTCTGCCATATACTGGCGCAGGTTTGCGACCTGCATCCCTGACAGGGGCACGACCCTGGCCTTGTTGCCCTTTCCAAGCAGTCTCACGGTTGGTGTCTCGTCGAAACGGAAGCATGAGGGCGTGAGGTCAATGAGTTCCTGCACCCGGCATCCGCTGTCATAAAGCAGTCCCAGCAGTACGAAGTCACGCCTTCCCTTTCTCGTTCTGAGATCAGGCTGCTTCAGGATGAGTTTCAGACCCTCGATGGTGAGATAAGCCATTTCGGGCACCTTTGACTTCTTGGCCCGTATGGACAGGATGTCCTGCCATTTTGCCATTCCCGCCACGTTCCTGTATTGCAGGTAGCTGAAGAAGGAGTGCAGTGCTCCGAGGCGTGCATTGCGGGTTGAGGGTGAGCACTTCCTCTCCGTCTCAATCCAAGACAGGAAACCGATGACGCGGTCTTTTGTCACTTCACCGAGGGAGAGCTTCTCCGGCCTTACGAGTTCCACGGTTTCCATATACTCGATGAAGAGCGAGAAGGTATAGCTGTAGGTCGCAACCGTGTTGGTCGAGTAGCCGCACTCCACCGTCAGGTAGTGTCCGAGGAAGTCGGTCAGCGCATTTGCAAAATCCGTCGCTTTCATGGGCTGTCCTCCTCCGTTAGTCCCTTCCCTATGTCGGGGAACACATACTTGTAGGCTTCGTCCATCTTTATGAGCAGGTGCGGGAACATCTCCTGGGTGAGCCTCACGTAGCGGTTGGTGGCCTCCAGCGACTGGTGTCCCACATACGTCATCAGGATGGGCATGGAGCAGTACAGGTCCGTCCCGTCCTCACACATCTTCACGAGGGCGTTCACGCAGAAGGTGTGCCGCAGGTCGTGAAGGCGGGGGCCATTGCCCCTACCCCCATGGCCAATCCCTGCACGTTGCAGCACGGTCCTGAAGATCTCATAGACAGTGCTTTCTGAGAATCTCTGACCGTTGGCAGACGTGAAGAACGTGGCTGCGGCATCCACGGGCAGTCCGAGCCTCTCCTTGTAGGCCACCCAGTCCTTGCAGATCTCACGCAGCGACAGAGACATCGGCACAAGCCTGTCCTGCCCGTTCTTGCATTCGCGCAGTATGAGCGTACCCTGGGTGAAGTCCACGTCGGCATGCGTGAGTTTCATCGCCTCTCCGATGCGTATCCCCGTGCCGTAGAGCATGCGGACCAGGCACGGCATGATGCACCGTACGGAGTTCATGTAGTGCCTCGTGAGCGTCAGCTTGTCGCACTCCCGGAAGATGGCTGCCATCTCATGCCTGGTGAAGATGTGGGGCACAAAACTGCTGTGCGGTTTCGGCAGGCGCGGCACGTATGACTCGTATCCCATTATCTGTAGATAGGACGAGAAGCCTCGCAAGATACTGATACGCCCGTATCTGTTGGCGGTGGATTCCGTGGGCAGTGGTTTGCACCATTCGTCAGAGAGTTCCTTGGAGATGCCTATCACCGTCTCGCCGCGGTCGATGGTCAGTTGGTCGAAGCGTCTCAGGCGCTCCTCCACGTCCTCCATCTTGTAGCCCAGCGACCGCTTGTGCCTGACGTACTCTGAAATCAGACTGGCATATATGCCGTGGTTGGGTACTCGGTTAGCCATACAGGTCATCGTAGAATGAGGATTTGACAAACGGCACGTCAAGGGCGCACCGGCGCAGCATGTCCACACTGACACGTGTGTATACCGTCGTGCTTTCAGTCGTGCTATGCCCCAGTATCTCCGATATTACGGGGATGGGCTGGTTCACACCGAGCAGGTTGGTCGCCAGGCTGTGGCGCAGGGCATGCGGCCCGTGCTTGCGGCCTGTGGAGTCTATTCCTGCAGCACGCATCCAGTCACCGAGGTTCGACGCCAGGCCGGTCGCCTTCAGTTCTCCATACGGTGCGTGGGCCTTGAGGAATACATACGGGAGGTCTATCTGCGGCCGTCCGTGGCGGATGTACTCTATGATGGCACTCCCCACCTCCTCGGAGAGCGGCAGCGTCACTCTCTTGCCAGTCTTCTGCTGTACGAGGGAGATGCGGTTGTCCTCCCAGTCCAGGTTGCAGAAACGCAGGCCTATGATGTCCGATATGCGCAGGCCGTATCTTGCGGCCAGCAGCACCATGGCATAGTCACGTTTCCCTTGTGGATGGGTGCGGTCGATGGCAGCTATCACAGCCTCCACCTCATCCTTCGTGTAGACGGATGGCAGTTTTCTGGAGTTTACCCGCTTCAGGCGGAAGACCTCCATCCACAGCTGCTCGCGGTTGTCTGAGAGCAGACCCCTCTCACACATGCTGCGGAGGAATACTCGTGTCGTAATGACGATGTTGTCCCTGTCCACAGGCCCTTTAGCCTTGTCCAATATTTCAAGAAACGCTGTCGCATCACGGACAGTGAAGTCCGCAAGCGTCTTGCCGGAGTCAGCCAGGTACGCATACAGGTTGTAGATGCGCTCCTTGTAGCGCTGGAGGCTCGATGCCGCCTTCAGCTGTGACTGATCCCTGATGAAGAGGGTGAAAGGCTCGCCCAGTATGCCTGGATAGGTAATCTCCTTAGGCATTACATGGCTGCGCCTTACCTCTCCGATTTCCGTCATGTCGCTGAGCACGTCGATGTGCCGCACCCGCTCCTGCTGACGGTGTGTCAGCTGCTTGTAGTCCTTCCCATCATGCCAGGCATCCAGGAA
>CALFJA010000029.1 GCA_937877605.1 uncultured Prevotellaceae bacterium
GATTGTCGACATAGGCGGCGGCACCACGGAGATTGCAGTCATCTCGCTGGGCGGCATCGTGGCCAACAACTCCATCAAGGTGGCCGGCGACGACCTCACGGCCGACATACAGGACTACATGAGCCGCCAGCACAATGTGAAGGTGAGCGAGCGCATGGCAGAGCGAATCAAAATCAATGTGGGCTCCGCACTGACCGACCTCGGCGAGGAGGGACCCGAAGACTTCGTGGTGATAGGCCCCAACAAGATTACGGCGCTGCCCATGGAAGTGCCCGTTTGCTATCAGGAGATAGCCCACTGCCTCGACCGTACGGTCATCCGCATCGAGGACGCAGTGCTCAATGCACTGGAGAACACGCCTCCCGAGCTCTATGCCGACATCGTAAAGAACGGCATCTTCCTCACAGGTGGCGGCGCACTGCTCAGAGGACTGGCCAAGCGTCTGACCGACAAGATTCACATCACCTTCCATGTGGCCGAGGACCCGCTCCACTGCGTGGCCAAGGGAGCCGGCATCGCACTGAACAATGTCGACCGCTTCTCCTTCCTCATGCGATAGGGCAGAGACACATCTATAGGGAGGCAACACTCCGAACATGGTTAAGTAGTTGGGCCACATGCAAGCATGGAGGTACAACTACTTAACTAACATAACACCCCCTGTACCGCAAACCATGAGAAACCTCGTAGAATTCCTGCTCAAGAACTTCCACTGGCTGCTCTTCGTAGTGCTCGAAGTGATAGGCATCGTCCTGCTGGTCAGCTACAACCAGTACCAGAACAGCGTGTGGGTGTCGTCGGCCAACAGCCTGACGGGGAAGATCTATGAGTACAGTTCGGGCGTGGAATCCTACTTCAACCTGTCCGGCGTGAACGAGCAACTCACCCGCCGGAATGTCTACCTGGAGGGCAAACTCTCCCGGTTGCAGCGGCAATTAAGCGCACAGACAGTTGACACCGCGCGACAGATGGTGGCCGGGCAACGGCTGGAAGGCTTCCGTACGATAGCCGCCAAGGTGGTAAGCAACAGCGTGAACAAGCGCGACAACCTCATCACCATCGACAAGGGACGCGCCGACGGCGTGCGGGAAAACATGGGCGTGGCCTCCGGACAGGGCATCGTCGGCGTGGTATTCCTCGTAGGAAAGCACTATTCCGTAGTCCTGCCGGTGCTCAACTCCCACTCTAACATCAGCTGCACCATCGGCAACACCAACTATTTCGGCTACCTGCACTGGCAGGGCGGCTACCGCCACATGGCCTATGTGGACGACATCCCGCGCCATGCCAGGTTCAAACCCCATGAGTATGTCGTCACCAGCGGATACTCGTCCATCTTCCCGCCGGGCCTGCTCGTAGGACAGATACGCTATGTGTTCAACTCGCCCGACGGACTCTCGTACCGCCTCAAGATACAACTTGCCACCGACTTTGCTAACCTCCGAGATGTGTGTGTCATAGACAACAGCAACCTGCAGGAGCAAATAGACATACGCCGCGCCGCCGAAGACTCGCTCAAGGTAAGGCAGGAATAGCTGAACCGCTGAATGAAAAGAAAACGAACATCGACCAGACAATGAATATCGATACACTGAAAAACCTGCTGTTCTTCGTCATTCTGGTGCTCCTCCAGGCACTGGTGCTCAATCATATTCACCTGTTTGGCTATGCCACGCCCCTGCTTTATGTCTATTTCGTGCTCCGTGCCAGGCGCGACATCCCAAAGTGGGCACTCCTGCTCTGGTGTTTCGCACTGGGGCTGGCCGTCGATGCCTTCAACAACACGCCTGGACTGGCCACCACCTCGCTCACACTCGTAGGACTGCTGCAGCCCTATGTGCTCTCCCTCTTCCTCAACCGTGAGAGCGCAGACAACCTCCTGCCATCCATCGCAACCCTGGGGTGGGGCAAATACCTGTTCTATGCAACCATAATCATCTTTATCCAGTGCTTCGTCATCTTCTCGCTCGAAGCCTTCTCCTTCTTCAACTGGCTGCATTGGCTGCTCTGCATCGCCGGCAGTTTCCTCCTCACGCTCATCATTGTCCTTACAATCGAAAACTTTAGGAGCGACCCTGCATGAGCGAACAGAACCTTGACAACAGACGATATGTCATTGCCGGCGTGGCCATTGCCATCGTCGTAATCTACATCATACGCCTCTTCACGCTCCAACTGCTCAGCGAGGACTACAAGAAAAACGCCGACTCCAACGCCTTCCTCAAGAAGATAGAATTCCCGGCAAGGGGAAACATCACTGACCGTAACGGCAAGCTCATGGTCTACAACCAGCCGTCGTACGACATTATGGTGGTAATGAACGAGCAGAAAGACCGCCTCGACACCATGGAATTCTGCCAGGCGGTGGGCATCACCAAGGAAGAGTTTGTCCGAAGGATGGACAACATCAAGGACAGAAGCAAGAACCCAGGCTACTCCAAGTTCACACAGCAACTCTTCATGAGCCAACTCAGCGACAAGGACTTCAGCGTCTTCCAGGAGAAAATGGTCCGCTTCCCGGGCTTCTACAAGCAACGCCGGACCATACGGCAATACCAATACCCCAACGCAGCCCATGTCCTGGGCGATGTCGGGGAGGTTTCGACCGCCGACATAGAGGAAGACGACTACTACCAGCCAGGCGACTACATCGGAAAACTTGGAGTCGAGAAGTCGTACGAGAAGCAGCTGCGCGGCGAGAAGGGCATACAAATACTTCTCCGGGACGCTCACGGAAGGATACAGGGCCGCTACAAGGACGGTGCCTACGACCGGAAACCGGTGGCTGGCAAGGACCTGACACTCAGCATCGACATCGATTTGCAGGCACTCGGGGAGCGATTGCTCGAAGGAAAGATTGGTGCTATGGTGGCGATAGAGCCTTCCACCGGAGAAATACTGGCCATGGTGTCCTCGCCATCCTACGACCCGCGGCTCATGGTGGGCAAGCAACGGGGGAAAAACCACCTCGAACTGTCGCGCGACCCTTGGAAACCGCTCCTCAACCGCAGCATAATGGGGCAATATCCACCGGGCTCCACCTTCAAGACTTCACAGGCGCTGACCTTCCTCACAGAAGGTATCATCAACACACAGACGGCCTTTCCATGCAACAGAGGGTTCAACTTCAAGCGTCTCCATGTGGGATGCCACGGGCATGGGTCGCCCATCAGCCTTATACCTGCCATCGGGACATCCTGCAACGGCTACTTCTGCTGGGGACTCTACTACATGATCGGCAACGCGAAGAAGTACGGCACCGTCCAGCATGCCATGAACACATGGCGCGACTACATGGTAAGCATGGGCTTCGGCTATAAACTCGGCGTCGACCTGCCGGGCGAAAAGCGTGGACTTATACCCAATGCGGAGTTCTACGACAAGGCATACACCAACGGATGGAACGGACTCACCATCATAAGCATCTCAATCGGGCAGGGAGAAGTCAATCTTACGCCGCTGCAAATAGCCAACCTGGGCGCCACCATCGCCAATCGGGGCTACTACTATGTACCGCATGTGGTGAAGAAGGTAAGCGGCGAACCGCTCGACACCCTCTATACCCGTAAGCACCGGACCATGGCCAGCCGCGAGGCGTATGAGTATGTCGTGCAGGGTATGCGGCAGGCGGTGCTGGGCGGAACCTGCAAGCACCTGAACCGCGGCGATATTGCCATCTGTGGAAAGACCGGAACGGCCCAGAATAGGGGACAGGATCACTCCGTATTCATGGGATTCGCACCCATGGACAACCCCAGGATAGCCATCGCTGTCTATGTGGAGAACGGCGGTTTCGGTGCGCAGAATGCGGTACCTATGGCTGGATTGATGATTGAGCAGTACCTGAACGGGAAACTGTCGGCAGGTGCCGAGCAGCGCGCTTCGGCATTCCAACACAAGAGAATCAACTATGGCAAGGCAAACAGATAGGACAACGAGTGTCTGGGCGTCCATCGATTGGTGGACCGTCGGCATCTACCTGGCGCTGCTCACCTTCGGGTGGCTCAGCGTCTGCGGGGCATCCTATACCTATGGGGACACCGATGTGTTTGCCCTTTCCACCCGTTCGGGCATGCAGATTGTCTGGATAGGCACCTCCATCGTGCTGGCTTTCGTCATACTTATGCTCGACGACCGTTTCTGGGACACCTTTTCCTATATCATCTACGGGGCGCTGCTCCTGCTTTTGTTCGCCACCATCTTCAATCCTCACGAGATAAAGGGATCCCGTTCCTGGCTGGTGCTGGGGCCGCTGCGCCTCCAACCCGCCGAGTTCGCCAAGTTTGCGACGGCCTTGGCAGTTTCAAAACTGATGAGTGCGTACGGCTATGACATCCGTCGTTGGAAGCATTTCTTCGCCGCCTTGTTGATAGTCTTCCTGCCCATGCTGTTCATCGTGGGGCAGAAGGAGACAGGCTCGGCCCTTGTCTATTTCTCGTTCTTCCTGATGTTCTACCGCGAAGGCATGCCCGGCAGCATCCTCTTCACGGGCCTGGCCATGGTGGTCTACTTCGTGGTGGGCGTTAAATATGCCGATGTGCTTATGTTCGACCATGCCACTTCCGTCGGGCGTTTTGTCGTATTCCTGCTGATTCAGGGTTTTTCGGCCGCCATGGTGTGGATATATTGCGGCGACAGGCAGCGTTGCTGGGCCATAGTTTCGTCGCTGCTGGGCCTGACGGTGGCGGCCATGCTGGTGTCTACCTTCGTCTATAGGTTCGATGTGTTGATCGTTCAGCTTGTGGCAACCATCTGCCTGGTGGGTTATCTGCTGTTCCAAGGATTGAGCAGCCGTCTGAACAACTATTTCCTGATAGCCGCCTTTGCCCTTGGTTCGTTGCTGTTTTTCAGCCTGACCGACTATGTCCTGAACAATGTGATGGAACCGCACCAGCGTGTTCGCATCAATGTACTGCTCGGTCTGGAGGAGGATCTGGCCGGTGCGGGATACAATGTGCACCAGAGCGAGATTGCCATAGGCTCCGGTGGCCTGCGGGGAAAGGGCTTTCTCAATGGTACCCAGACAAAATTGAAGTTCGTTCCCGAGCAAGACACCGACTTTATCTTCTGTACGGTGGGCGAGGAAGAGGGCTTCCTTGGTTCGGCCGGTGTGCTGACGCTGTTTCTCTGCCTTATTCTCAGGTTGATAAAGATGGCCGAACGGCAGCCTTTGAAGTTCGGAAGGATTTACGGCTACTGTGTGCTGAGCATCTTCCTGTTCCACCTTTTCATCAATGTAGGCATGGTGCTGGGCCTCACGCCGGTGATAGGCATTCCGCTGCCGTTCTTCAGTTATGGCGGTTCCAGCCTCTGGGGGTTCACCATCTTGCTCTTTATCTTCCTGCGCATCGATGCCAACCGCAACATGATACGCAGTTAAACAGCCCCACCGCCTCCCTTCGACCTCACCCCACCGTGGGTTATATTGTCCGCGCGTACCTATATAATATATGCGTGATGCATGAAAAAGGACGGCAACCTAAGTTGCCGTCCTTTTTGTCTAGTGCCTTGTTTTGGCTGTGTTATTGCTGTTGCAGTCGCACGCCCACATCGGATATGCCGGGCAGGATGTACTGTGTCATGTTGTGCTTGATGCTGATGTCGATGCTGTCACCCTTGTTCAGGTGTTGCGTACGGATGGGGAAGCGGTACTGATACTGCCCGATGCCGGTTCCCTGCCGCCTTCCGTTGTCGTCGATGAGTTTGCATTCCACCATGTTTCGGAGTTTCCTGCCTGCAGGGAAGACTTGTTGCTCCACCACCAGCGTTATGGAAGTGTACGGGTAGTCGCTTGTAGTGCGCAGGTCGATGCAGAGTCCGTAGTCGGCAGTGTTTGTCACGGGCGGCACTGCGTAGTGGAGGGCATTGTGCTTCTCCCATCCTTCCACTTCGGTATGCTCGAAATGATGATAGGTATAGCCTTTGGTGCAGCCCATCAGCATGAGGGTGCACAAAAGGACACCGCCAGACAGGAGTCTAAAAAGTTTCCGGGGCATTTTGTCCGTGGGTAGGGGAAAGTTGGTCTATTGTCCTTTCTTTGCGTCGGTAGGTTGCGATTTCCGTCCGTTATCGCGGCGGTCGTTCTGCCGGCGTTTGTTTTTATGCTTTTTCTTTGCCTTGTCAAATCGGCTCAGGTCGGTGCCCTCGAGCAGGTCGAGTGTGTCTTTCTGTGGCTTTCCCTGTCCGTTGCTCTTCAGCGACAGGGGTTTTTCTCCCTGTTTGTTCATCTCGATGATTTCCTTGGCACGGTCTGCCGTGATGGTTTCCAGGTTGGCGGGGAAGCCCTTGTCGGTGGAATAGGTGCAGAGTCCGGCCAGGATGTCGGTCTTGAAGAGGAAGTAGTCGCTGTCCTGTGTTTGCAGTACGATGTCTTTTGCGGGGAGTTTCTTTCCGGCTTCCATGTAGTTGTCCACCTCGTAGTTCATGCAGCATTTCAGCTTGGCGCACATGCCTGCCAGTTTCTGCGGGTTGAGCGAGATATCCTGGTGTCTGGCAGCCGTGGTGCTGACACTGACGAAGTTCTTCATCCAAGTGGCGCAGCAGAGTTCCCTTCCGCAGGGTCCCGTTCCGCCGATGCGCCCTGCTTCCTGCCGTGCGCCGATTTGTTTCATCTCGATACGCACATGGAAGGCATCGGCCAGGACCTTGATGAGTTGCCGGAAGTCCACGCGTTCGTCGGCGATGTAGTAGAAGATGGCCTTGCTTCCGTCGCCCTGGTATTCCACATCGCCAATTTTCATGTCGAGTTTGAGGTCCTTTGCAATCTGCCGGCTGCGTATCATGGTATCGTGTTCGCGCGACTTGGCCTCCCTGTACTTCTCCATGTCGGTGTCTTTTGCCAGCCGATAGATTTTCTTGATGTCTTCTTCCGACTTCAGGTGTGCCTTTTTCACCTGCAGTTTCACCAGTTCGCCCGTGAGCGTCACCACTCCGATGTCGTGTCCCGGGCTGGCTTCCACGGCCACGATGTCGCCCTTCTTCAGTTCCAGGTTGTTCGTGTTGTGGTAATAGCCCTTGCGTGTGTTCTTGAACTGTACCTCCACCAGGTCGGTGGTCTGGTCGTTTCCCGGTATGTCTGCCAGGTAGTCGTAGGTGTTGAGTTGCTTGTTCTGTCGGCCGCATCCCTTTCTGCAGAGTCCGCGCTGGGCGCCGTCGCCGACGATATATTTCAAGTCTTTGTAGTCCATATCTTATTTTCTGAGTAGTAGTATGATGAGTTGCAGTGTCATGTCGAACAGCACTATCTTCGGTGTTGTGTTCTGTGCGATTTCCATGGCGGACTGTTCGAAGAGTTCGTCCATTTCCACCACATTGGCCTCGTTGACGAACTTGGCGAACTTCCGGGCGAAATCCTCCTCCTCGGCGGTCATGTAGCAGAGTTCGGGCTTGCCGAAGTTGAACATGAAGTTCTCGCGGGTCATCCGCTGGAAGTAGTGCAGCAGTGCCCTGAGCCGTTCCCTTCCGTAGTCTTCGTGTATGCGGCTGCTCCATTCGCTGAGTTCCTTCACGCGCCGCTGGTAGACCAGGCGCATGAGTGTCTTGTACTCTTCGAAGAAGGCGGTCGATTCGTTTTCGCCGGCAATAAGTTCCACGGCCTTGTTCCAGTTTCCGGCAGCCATTCTAGCAATGCGTGTCGCCGTGTCGGGTTCCAGGCCTCTCCGCTGTTGCAGGGCCTGCTCCATGTCGGTCTGTTCAATGCGCTTCACATCGATGCGCTGCACCCTGGAGCGGATGGTTTCGAGCAGTTGCTCCGGGTGTTCGCACACCAGCAGAAAGACGGTCTGTGCCGGTGGCTCCTCGAGCAGTTTGAGCATCTTGTTGGCGCATTCGGGTTTCATGTATTCGGGCAGCCAGATGAGGCTCACCTTGTAGCCTCCGATGTTCGACTTGAGCGACAGTTTGTGGAAGAGGCTGTCGCTCTCTGCCACGAAGATGCGTGCCTGCTGGGTGGTCACATTCATGCGCTCGAGCCACTCCTCGAAGGTGAAGTAGGGGCTTTCCAGCAGCATTTGCCGCCATTCTTTCATGTAGTCCTCGCTGACGCAGGGGTGGTCGGCCGAGGTGTTCGGCATTTTTATGACGGGGAAGGTGAAGTGCAGGTCGGGATGCTCCCACTTGCGCAGCATGGCCTCGGTGTTTTTCCGTGCCATCTGCTCCTGTGTGATGGGTCCCATGAAGAAGTCTTCGCCGGCATCTTCCGTGTCCTTCTCCCCCAGCAGGTAGGAAGCCAGTGCCAGTGCCAGCGCCATCTTGCCGCGCCCTGCTTCGCCGCAGAGCATCAGCGCATGGGGCAGGCGGTCCTCGTCGACTAGTTTCCGAACGCGTGCGATGAGTTGGTGTTGGCCGATAACCTCGCTGAATTTCATTGTCAGGTGCTCGTTAGTGGTAAATGCTCCGCAAATTTACAATTTTTCTGCAATCTTGAAAAACTTTTCCCGTACTACTTCGCTTTCAAAGCGAAAATACATTCGCAGGGCACTTTTTGTCCAAATATTTTACTGCACACCGTGAATCGCCCTGTCGCTTTTAGCCGTTTTTTTGTTTCCCGCGTTTCTCAGTTGCCGAAAACGGCGATTTTTCGCACTTTTTGCAACTGTCTGTCATTCAGCGTATTGTGCTTGAATGGGAGGTGTTCCCCATCTGCCTTTTTCCCAACTGGGGCCCAGTTGCGTTCCGTTTGGGGCCCAGTTGCAAGCCGACTGGGTGGAAAACAACAAGCAAATTGACCCAAATGGAAATGCAAGCAGGCCTCAGTTGCAAATCAGCGGGCTGGAAATTGTGCCTGAAAATGCCGATGAAATGGTCTGTTTTTGCTTTTTCGAGTTGTCCGGGGCATTGCACACTTTCCGATTTTGTAAAGATTTTGGAAGACATCGGGGGCTTTTACGGTCAATAGCTTAAAAAAACTGAAAAACCATGGCTACAATTTTGTGCAACAAGAATAATGTCCTACTTTTGTTTTTGATATGGGAACACTCTACATCGTCCCCACGCCTGTGGGCAATATGGAAGATATGACACTGCGTGCCATACGCATTCTCCGTGAGGCCGACCTCATCCTGGCCGAGGACACCCGCACCTCCGGTATCCTGCTGAAGCATTTCGAGATACGGAACAGCCTGCTCTCGCACCACAAGTTCAACGAGCACGGCACCACGGCAGGCATCGTCGAGCGGCTGAAAGCCGGCCAGACCGTTGCCCTCATCAGCGATGCCGGCACGCCGGGAATCAGCGATCCGGGCTTCTTCCTGGCTCGCGAGGCCGTCAAGGCCGGCATAACGGTGCAGTGCCTGCCAGGCGCCACCGCCTGCATACCCGCACTGGTGTGTTCAGGACTGCCCTCCGACCGCTTCTGCTTCGAGGGTTTCCTGCCCCAGAAGAAAGGCCGGCAGACCCACATGGCCAGCCTGGCCGAGGAGCAGCGCACCATGATATTCTACGAATCCCCCTACCGTCTGGTGAAGACCCTCCTGCAACTGGCAGAAACCTTCGGTCCCGACCGTCAGGCATGCGTCTGCCGCGAAATATCAAAACTCCACGAGGAAAGCCGCCACGGCACCCTTGCCGAACTGGCTGAACACTACACACAGACACCGCCCAAGGGCGAGATAGTCCTCGTGGTGGCAGGAAGGGAAAAACCGCAGAAACACACCGAAAAACCGAATAAGAAAGACTAACAATAAAACCGACAAGCAATGAAAAGACTACTCTTTCTCGCCGTGATAGCCACAGTGGCCCTCACGGCATGTGAAAACCGCGAAAAGAACCTTGCCGACAAGCTGCGCAACGATTCGCTCCAGACCATCATCGATGCCCGCGATGCCGAAATCAACGACCTCATGGCCACCTTCAACGACATTGAGGACGGGTTGCGCGCCATCAACGACGCCGAAAACCGCGTCATGGTGGCCCGTGCCGGAGAGGGTTCCAACCGCGAAGAGACCATCAAGGAGAACCTGGCATTCATCCAGAGCACCATGAAGGAAAACAAACAGCGCATAGCCACACTCGAGAAGCAACTGAAAGACAGCAAGTTCAAGGGCGACCAACTGCAGAAGACCATCGCAAACCTGCAACAGCAAATCAAGGAAAAGGAAGAGCAAATCAGACAGTTGCGCGAGGAACTTGACCGGAAGGATGTGCAAATCGGCCAGATGGGCGAACAAATCAACAACCTGAACACCAGCGTGAACGACCTGACCAGCGAGAACGAGCAGAAAAGCCAGACCATCAGCGCACAGGACCAGCAGCTCAACACCGGCTACTTCGTGTTCGGAACCAAGGCCGAACTCAAGGCACAGAAGATTATCGACGACGGCAAACTGCTCCGCTCCAACTTCAATGCCAACTATTTCACCAAGATAGACATACGCCAGCAGACCGAGTTCAAGCTCTACAGCAAGTCGGCCCGCATACTGACGGCACACCCGGGTAGCAGCTACACGCTGACACAAGATGCCGACAAGCAATATGTGCTCCGCGTGACCAACCCGCAGCAGTTCTGGTCCACCAGCAAGTATCTCGTCATCCAGGTGAAGTGACGCCACGCAGGAACAGGCGCCATGCAGGCGCTGAACCTCATGTAAACAGCAGGGCGCAGATGAGGATTATTCCCATCTGCGCCCTGCTTTCCTTTCGGCTGGGTGCCTTTCTATCTCCGTTGGCGGAAGAAATCCTGCATCAGCGCCTTGCACTCCTCCTCAAGCACACCCGCCGTCACCTCCGTCCGCCTGTGCAGTGCCTGCGGAGCATACTGGCGGAAGCCGCGTTTCTCGTCGGCCGTGCCGTAGACCACCCGCGCCATCTGAGCCCAGCCAATGGCACCTGCACACATCACGCAGGGCTCCACCGTGACATACAGCGTACACTCGGTGAGGTATTTCCCTCCGAGAGCGTTCGCCGCAGCCGTGATGGCCTGCATTTCGGCATGCGCCGTCACATCGGTCAGCGTCTCGGTGAGGTTATACGCCCGGCTGATGATGCGCCCCTGGCACACCACCACGGCACCCACGGGCACCTCGCCGCGCCCAAAAGCCTTCTGTGCTTCGAGCAAAGCCATTCGCATGAACTGCTCGTCGGACTGCAAAAGAGTAGTGTCGGTCATGATTTTTTTCGGTTTCCAAGGGGCAAAAGTAGGGAAAATCCATTACATAATTGAAAGAAAACCACTATTTTTGCCCAAAACACCGAATATGGCAAAGCACAATCTGCTTGGCCAGTGGGGCGAACAACTGGCACGGGACTATCTCGAAGGGAAAGGCTATTTCCTCCGCGACCAGAACTTTTCGGCCAGGAAACAGGAACTGGACATCGTCGCCCTGTCGCCCGACGGCACCACACTGGTGTTCATCGAGGTGAAGACCCGCACCGACGACCAACTGCTCGCCCCCGCAATGGCCGTTGACCGCAGGAAAATACGCAACCTGGCGCGTGCCGCCGACAACTACATGAAGCAGGAAGCGCTGGAACTCGATGTGCGTTTCGACATCGTCACCATCGTGGGCGACACCCCACAGAACGCCAGGATTGAACATATAGAAAATGCCTTCAACCCCTTGCTCATATAAAACCATGCGAAAACTGATCAAACTGGATTCCGTTGATTCCACCAACACCTATCTCCTGAACTACACTCCGGGCGAGGGTGAAGGCCAGACCGTGGCAGTGGCCGAGGAACAGACGGCCGGGCGCGGTCAGGGCACCAACCAGTGGGAGAGCGAGCGCGGCAAGAACCTGCTCTTCTCGGTGCTCATACATCCAGCCGGCGTAGCTCCCGTACGGCAGTTTTGCCTCTCCATGGCGGCGGCACTGGCACTGAAGGACACTCTCGATGCCCTGACCGGTGGTATCAGCCTCAAATGGCCCAACGACATCTATTGGCACGACCGCAAACTCTGCGGCATCCTCATAGAGACTCGCCTGAAGGGAAACACTATCGCAGACTGCGTGTTCGGCATCGGATTGAATGTCAACCAGCAGCGCTTCCGCAGCGATGCACCGAATCCGGTGTCGCTCTGTCAGGTGCTGGGCAGGGAACTGCAGCGCGACGAACTGCTCCGGCAGATACTCCGTAACCTCGACAACCGCCTTTCACAAATATACAACGGCAACGACGATGCCCTCCGCAAGGACTATCACCACGCCCTCTACCGCCTCGGCGAGACACACAACTACCTCCTCCCCGACGGGCAGACCATCCGTGCCACCTTGACAGGCGTGGCACCCGACGGACACCTTCAACTCTCGGTACAGACCCCGGCAGGTGCCGTCGGCCGCTCCTTCGCATTCAAGGAGATTGCCTTCGAGATAGCAAAAAACTGAAGGAAAAAACTCGCCGTAGTGAAAAATATATTACCTTTGTATGGCAAACAAATACCGAAAACAATAAAACCGTAATCAATATGGCACGATTCAACCGAATACTTCTCAAACTGAGTGGCGAAAGTCTGGCTGCAGGCAACGGCTTTGGGATAGACACCAATCGGCTGGCAGAGTATGCCCGGCAAATCAAGGAAATCCAAGACATGGGCGTGGAGATAGGCATCGTCATCGGCGGCGGTAACATCTTCCGCGGCCTGAGTGGCGCAACAAAAGGCTTCGACCGCGTCAAAGGCGATCAGATGGGCATGATGGCAACCGTCATCAACTCCCTGGCGCTGAGTTCGGCGCTCGATGCCGTGGAGGTGAAAAACCGCGTCCTTACTGCAATCCGTATGGAACCCGTGGGCGAGTTCTACACAAAATGGCGGGCCATCGAGGCCATGAAGCAAGGCTATGTCTGCATCTTCTCCGCAGGAACGGGGAGTCCCTATTTCACCACCGACACGGGCTCGGCCCTCCGCGGCATTGAAATCGAGGCCGATGTGATGCTCAAAGGCACACGCGTCGACGGCGTCTACACTGCCGATCCCGAAAAAGACCCGACGGCACGGAAGTTCACCGAAATAACCTATGAGGAGGTGCTGCGCCGCGGGCTCAGGGTAATGGACACCACAGCCACCGCCATGTGCATGGAGAACAATCTCCCCATCTATGTGTTCAACATGGACCAGGTGGGCAATCTCCGCCGCGTCATAGAAGGAGAACCCATCGGCACCCTTGTGAAAAAGTAGGAACCGCTTTCCAAATGCGCACATAAAATAAAAAGAGGAGCACCAAAACAGTGCTCCTCTTTGCTTTTCCGTCGGGATTACTGGATTGGCTTTTTCGTCAAACATTTGTAGAACTCATTGATAATCAGTACCCATTTTTCTGACGATGGCATAAAACCGCGCCGAGTTTTCGCCGAGTTTTGCCCCTTTTTAACTTTCTCAATATCAAACAATTATGTTGTTTTAGTTATACTTTTGTATAATCATTTCTCGTCAGAGGAAACACTACGCTGTGTTAAATTGAGCAACTTTTTTGTGAGTTCAGAGTTATCTCGATAAAGTATCTCATTACTTTTCGTGAGTCGTTCAATATCTTTTTCTTGACGCGTGAGCAAAGAGACGAATGCCTGCGTATTGTCTTCCTTAACTTCCTCAGTCCCCAAAAGCAACCAGTTGGCATCAACCCAGTCGACCGACTGTACAATCCTCACCAATGCATCATAACTTGGAAGATTTCTTCCGTTGATTAAATTCTTCAGTGTTTGCCAACTAATACCGGAACGTTGCGAGAATGCAGACACCGTCAGACCTTCCCGTTCAAGAATGTAGGAAATTCTACTTTGAATTGTTGATTGTTGTTCTTCCATTTTATTATTGTGTTTTTGAATACCTCAAACAAATGTTTTAAAATTATCAAACAAATATCTTGGAAATATCAAACAAATGTTTTAATTTTGCCAAAAACAAATAGTTTGAACAATACAAATATATTGATTTTAATCGAATTATAGCTTAACAATTTAATCTTTTTACTGAAAAATGGTATTTTCTGAGTACATGCAATCGCTACCTGTTGTAGAGTATCGTGCAAAAGCAAAAGAACTTCGCGAAGAATGCAGAGTAGACAACACCACCCTATGGCGCTGGATTTACAAGCAGAGAACCCCGTCGCCCCTCTATCGGAAAGAAATTGCCAGAGTTCTGCAGATGGAAGAAAATGATTTGTTTCCACAGACCGTATGAGACTTGAACTTACAGAATTCTACAAAACTCCAGAGGGAGACATTATGTATAAGCAACCTGGTCAGCCGGTTTTGTTGCTTACACAGAACGACCGTGTTCTTGTGCAAGACTTGCTGAATGCAATACGCACACGCTACCCGCAGGCTTTCATTGCATTGTCGAATCTCTACACAAAGAGCGAACCCAACAGAGTTCTTTACGAGTTCAATATCGTTTCGCGCTTCATCCGGTGCAATTTCGGGGAATATAACATGAACACTCCCGACATCGACATCGATGGATTCTTCCGGTTTGAAGAAGTGGGTTGCCCACTGCGAGGCGAATGTAAATATGAAGGCTGCATCTGTAAGCCGAAGATTGAAAGCCGGCTCACTCAACGAGAGCAAGAAATCATTGCGTTGATTGCCAGAGGAGAGCAGGCGGCAGAGATAGCAGAGCAGTTATACATATCGCCGACAACCGTCAATCGTCACCGCGAGAACATTAAGGCAAAACTGGGTTTGCGCACCATTGCGCAAATAGTAGGTTATTATTACGAACATTTAAGAGAAAAAGAATGAACGCTAAAAATTTTGAACAAGCCATTCTGCGATTGGCGAAAGACATTACCATCGATGAAATGCGCTATCGTGGAAAAACAATCCGCGAGGTTGTGGGCCATACAGAGCACAGTTACGTTCTCTGGGACCAGTTCGGCCGCGGGTTCTCCGCTCAGTTGAAAGGTCAACGCGAAAAGTTCTTGGATTTTTTCGACCCTGACGATCTGAAAATTTCAGAAGGCGTCCAACTGTTGAGAAACGAAAGTTTCGACTTGAATTTTGAATAGCACTTGTCTACAAAGGCCCTGAGAAGGCACTCTTTGGAAGGAGAGGTTCTCCAAAATAGCGAAACCTCTCCTCATCTTTGAAATCATTAGGTTCTGGAACGCTTGCCAGAGGCGGCAGCCACTTTCAGCAATGGAGTGGTTGATGTCTACCACCATCAAATTCACTGCCGCCTACTTGCAGGCTCCTAACTCAAAATTGATAAACCCTCTGCAGAAAGCCGTCAAACAGAGCAAACGGCATGAGAAAGCGACCGCAGGCGCCGCCTGCATGCTTCATAAGTAGGATGAGCGTGGGAGCGTTACCCACCTGCGGAGCAGAACTTCACCACTAAAGACCACCTCACAATGTCAAACAGCGAATACAGCGCAAAAAGCATCAGAAAAAGTTTTGCCGAACGCGGTTGTTTCTACACCGACAGCCGACTGGCAGAATTGATGAAGGCGGAACTCGGGCCCATCGATGAGGTCTATGACCCGACGTGTGGCGATGGTCAGTTGTTGGCGGTCTTCCCTGATAACGTAAAGAAATATGGTCAGGAAATAGACCCACAACAATTAGAGAACGCCCGTGAAAGGTTGGTGAATTTCGAAGGGGTGGCAGCCGACACACTGAAAGCACCGGCATTCATGGGCAAGCGGTTCAAAGGCATCATTGCCAATCCACCATTCTCTATCAAGTGGGAACCTGACGAAAACGATCCACGTTTCAGTGTCGCCCCATGTCTACCGCCACCCAGTAAGGCCGATTATGCCTTTCTTCTGCACATTCTCCACCTGTTGTCCGACGATGGCAAGGCGGTGGTGTTGAATTTTCCAGGCGTTCTCTATCGAGGACAACGAGAAGGAAAAATCAGAGAGTGGATGCTCCGGCGGAACTACGTAGAAAAGGTAATCCACATTGAAGGCGGTTATTTTGAAGACACCAACATTGCAACCGCCCTGCTCGTACTTCGCAAGCAGCGCACGAGGACAGATGTGGAGTTTGTCGACCACGAGCACAATCTGACAGCCGTTGTTCCTTTTGAAAAGATCCAGCAGGAGGGATTCAATCTATCAGTGCGCAACTACATCCAACCGCCGGAACCCGAGCGCGAGAAGGTTGACCCCGTGCAGTTGGAACTGTTGGCGCAGCGCAGTTTCCTTCGAAAGTTGCGTGCAGAATTGCAGATGTCGCTCTTTGCCTGCAAGATGGAGGGCCTTGACGTTAGGCCGTTTCTTGCTGAAATAAAGAAAATCGTTGCCAGTGCAGAGCGTGAATTTATACGTGGAAAACAACAACCGCATTTGTTTGGCTGATATGCAAAGACACGGAACGATATACACAGAGATCCACAATCATGGGCGACGCTCTGGAGGCAATCAGGACGGCAACCGATGCAGTCTGCGACGCGTGCGCGGTGCCGGAGTTCAACGTGTCTATGGCTATCGCTTTGTTGGCGAGATAAGTGTCCACGGTAAGAGATATCGTTGTCGTAGTTACGACTACAACAAGGTCGTGGCATGGCTCGAAGACATGAGAGAGAAATACAGCGACATCCCCCGTTTTTCCGAAGAAGGATATGAGAAGCTGCAGAAAAAAGCATATAACCAAACTCGTAGCAAAGATTGAAAATTAACATCATGATAAAGAAAGTCTATCACCGGCCTTTCTCAATGGCCATGAGGATGCACTGACAGAGACTAATAAAACACTTGAACGATGAACAGAATAAATTATTTTTCAAAAAAATCGGCAAAAAGTTTGCGCAGTACAAAAAAGTCGCTACATTTGTGGCGTCTAATTTTCCAAAGCGATGCAAGATCGCTGGCCACGGAGTCAGCCTTTTTTGTGTCCGAAACATTTCGTAAACTGAATAAAACTGCGCCGTGTCGGGTGTCGGGAAACCGCCCCGGAGTCCTGCTTTGGAGACTTAGACAACACGTAGCGCAGTTATTTTTGTCTAAAATACCAAAGTATGCAACAAACGATTTACCGTTCGTGCGAGCACTTTCCAATTTGGAAAGAATTGCAAAGAAGTGCAAAGTGTTTCCTTCATCGGAAGAACCGGTTCTTCAGCCGGCTCTGCCAGGAAGACTTCACCAATCTCGAAGTTATTGTGGCCCACGCCTACGCCGTGGCCTTGTTACTCATCATCGGCCTTGCCGGAACATTGGAAGGAGGTAGTGTATGATTATTCGCAGAGAAGACCCAATGGTTGACATGGGCAATCGACCCTACTTCGTACAAATGTACAACCTGAACACCCTCGACCCTGTTAGGAAATGGTATTTCGGTGTAAACCGCCAAGACGCTGGAGAACTGGACGTTGACCAGTTACTCGAGATGCGCGATGATATCAATGAGATTATCCAGGAACTGGAAGGAGGTGAACTATGATTACAAGAGAAGAATTACTGAAGCGCGTGGAGCGCGAGTTCCTGAACTGCCCGGACCTTTGGATGTACATGAAGAAGTTGCAGGAAGTGGCTGCACACATTGCAGTAGACGACAACGACATTGACGACCGTGAGCGTGTGGTGTATGTCCGCGTCTTACTCCGGCTCTCCCGTTCCTTTGAGAAAGTTCAGCAATGGCTGTTGGATCTTGAAGAAGAAACGTAGCCGTATGGGTGTGGGAAAAGTGTCTTTCTCTGACCCCACAC
Source organism: uncultured Prevotellaceae bacterium (assembly GCA_937877605.1). Taxonomy (GTDB): domain Bacteria; phylum Bacteroidota; class Bacteroidia; order Bacteroidales; family Bacteroidaceae; genus Prevotella. The sequence continues at coordinate 17,583 of CALFJA010000029.1, forward strand.
CCCTCCTTATATTTGCAAAAGAAAACAGTAATTGTGTAATAATGTAATGATATGATAACTTCCGAGAAAATTTTTGCCCAGACACGTGGTGGTCTGGACATCATCCTCGACCTCTTTCCTGAAGCCTCCGTTTGTTTGGAAAATCCTCGTGCGAAGTTTCGCAAACGCGGCAGTGAACGAACGCCCAGTGCCCATCTGATTCAGAAAGACCATGTGTGGTATGTGAAAGATTTCGGTGAAACCGGAAAAGGTCTGAATGGCATCCGTCTCTGGATGGAAGCCCACTTCATGGACGTCGACCGCTTTGGTGAAGCCTGCATGGCCATTGCCAAACAGTTCGGCATCACCGACGAATTGGACAGGAACGTGAATATGCCAGAATTTCGCAAACGTGCAGCTACCTCAGAAGAGCCCGACGGCGAGATGCAGTTCCGGCTTAAAGAGAAGTTCAGCCAGGAAGAATTGCGTCTGCTCGGTCCTCACGTAACACAAGGAACCGTCGACGCGCTCCACTGGTACTCGGCCGAGTGGGTAGGCAAACCCAAAGATCGCAAGATTACGGAAAAGCATTCCACCAACACCTATCCTATATTTATACGCGAGTGCGTGGTGGAGGAAGCGCATGGCGACCAGCCGGAGAAGAAATTCTACAAACTCTATGAGCCAAAGAACACCGAGAAAGGGTTCCGCTTTCAGTATTTTCCTATTGGAGCAAAAGAGCCTGACTACATCAACGGGCTCCATGAGTTGCAGAAGGCCCACGCCAAGTATGTGGAGCAAGCCCGCCTGGAGTGGGAAGCCACTCATAAAGATTCCGAACCATTCATGGAAAGCCAGTGCAAACTGAAAGAGGTGGTCATTTGTAGCGGTGAGCGCGATGCCCTTTGTGTGCGGTCGCACGGTTATCATCCTGTGTGGCTCAACAGCGAAACGGCTTCACTCTCCGGCCGACAGATGGACGTCCTGCGTCGATATGCCGAGACCATCTATAACATTCCCGACATGGACGCCACCGGCATTAAGGCCGCCACCGAGTTGGCAAAGCGCCACATCGACATCTATACCGTTTGGCTTCCACAGCGCACAATGGGCAGATACACCGACCACCGTGGCAAGCCATTGAAAGACCTGCGCGACTGGTCGGAACTGCGTCCAACGAAATCAGACTTCCGCGATTTGCTTTTGAAAGGAAAACCGGCAAAGTTTTGGACGGAGAAGACCGACAAGAACGGTTATCGCAGGTACGACATCGACACAGAGTATCTATTCCACTTTCTGCAACTGCACGGCTTCTACATTCTGCGCGACGACAACGCAAAAGACCCTCGATTCATCCGGATTGAAAACAACATCGTAAAGAGTGTCACCACACGCGACATCCGTTCCTTCGTCCGTCGATGGGCAACAGCCGAAGACACCACGCAGCATCACCACGTGAGAAACCTCATACTGAACACCCCACGCCTATCTCCTTCAGCGTTGGAAGCCCTTCAAGAAATAGATCTTGACTTTACTAGTGCCACACCATCTACACAGATGTTCTTCTTCCGGAATGGCACGGTTAACGTTTCTCCGGACAAGATAGAGTTCTTCAACCGGAAGCAAAACCCACTGGAACAATATGTTTGGCAAGAGAACGTCTTGAACCACGACTATCGCGAACTCCCTCCAATGTTTGCCTATTCCGTCGAGAATGGCGAAGACAGCGAGCCAGAATTGAGTTTCTCTGTTTCCGATTGCCAGACGTCTCATTTCTTTGGCTATCTGATAAACTCTTCCCGTTTGTATTGGCGCAAGGAAATGGAATACCCCTTCTCTACGTTGGAGGAGCGTGAAGCCTATCGACAGCAGCACCTCTTCGATATCGCCGGTGCCGGTCTACTACCTGCCGAGCATCAGGAACAACTGCAGAACCTAATGAGTAAACTATTCGCTTTGGGCTACATCCTACACCAATACAAAAGTCCCGACCGCGCATGGGCCTTGATGGCTATGGACTCAAAGATTGGTGAGAACGACCAGGCAAACGGTCGGTCGGGCAAATCTTTCTTCTATGTATTTCTTGAAAGATTGCGGAGAACGGTTCAGATGAGCGGTCGCTCTGGCGACCTCACTAAGAACCCCCACTGGCTGGACCGCGTCAATCAGTTCACCCAGGTGCTCCAAATCGACGACCTGGATGAGCGCATGCCCGCCTCCTTCTTCTACGACAACATTACCGGCGCGATGACCGTAAACCCAAAGAACAATCAGTCGTTCACCATTCCATTCTCGCAGTCGCCCAAACTTGGCTTTACCACCAACTACGTCCCTTCAGACTTCGACCCGTCGAGTGAGGCCCGCATGATCTACATGGTCTATTCCGACTATTACCACCAGCGGACGGAAGATAACGACTATTTGGAGACGCGTTCCATCCGTGATGACTTCGGAAAGGCACTCTATATGGAAGACTATACAGAGGAAGAGTGGAATGCCGATTTCAATTTCGTGTTGCAGTGTGAGCGCTTCTACCTCTGGCTAAAGAAACATTTCCCCGCCCTGAAACTGCAACCACCAATGGCCAACATTAAGACGCGCAAGCTCAAACGCGACATGGGTGAGAACTTCGAAGAGTGGGCTTACCAATACTTTGCTGAAGATTCAGAACATTTGGATTGCCAGTTAGTCCGGACGGAAGTGTTCGACGACTTCAAGCGCTATTCTAACCTTTCCAATGTCAAGATGAAAGGTTTTACAAGAAAACTCCGAGCCTTTGCCGTCTTGTGTCCGTACATTCACGAGATGGATCCGGAGGAATTCCGGAACTCCCAGGGGCGCAATGTGGTGTCACAGAATATGGGTGATCCGTTGAATCCTCAGAAGACAAAGACTGTCGAGATGCTCTATATGCGCTCAGTGAAAGCCGAGCAAGAACGACTCAAGACGATTAACGAGTACGGAGCGGAGCCATTCTGACATTATACACACGCTATACGCACATTATACACACTGTTTTCTTTTACCAGTTTGCGGCGGAGCAGAATTATCTGTTTCGCCGCTTCATTTATATAAAAGCCGGAACATTTCTGCCCCGGCCACCCAGATTGTTTTTGTCAAACAACAAATCAGAGTGTTATGCTTAACAGCTCATGCGCAAAGCGATGAATACCGGAAATAATCCGATCAGCCTGTTTCTTTCGTGGAACGGCACGATGATTGAGGTAATTGGAAAGTTGTTTCTGATTGATACCCGTAAGTTTCTCCATTCCTGCCAGCGACATAAAGCTGGAGTAGTATTCAAGAAAACTCGGCACATCGAATTTCCATTCAATTTCAAACTCCCCCTTGATTTGTTCTGGCCATCTATCTTCTGGCAGATTCTTTTTAATCAGACGGATAGCCTCGTAGGTATCATCTTGCACTTCTTTAATGGTATCACCCCCAGCATAGATGCCCTCGCAGTTCTCCGAGAATGCGCCGAACATATCTTTCGACGCGCTGATGTTCATAATAATTTTCTCCATATCTTTTTATTTTTTTTATTGGAAGTGCAAGGCTTAGACCTTGTATTTCCTGATGAGATGGTTTACTAATGGCTGCGGCATTTCCTTTGCCCCATGATAGGGAACCGGTTCCGTCAGCACTCCGCCTTTTGTATAGAAGTAGTGGCTGCCTTCAGCATGGTCGAATTTCCAACCAGCCTTGGTGAACCTCCGGTGTAACTCTTTACTTTTCATAATTACTCTGTTGTTGCTTGACACCGCAAAAATAGCAAAAGTTCTATTATTATAAAAATTTTCTCTAAAAAATAATAGCGATTTTTCTATTTTAGATGATTCTTAATGTGCCATTTTTGCCTGACGGCCGATTTTTTGTTCCCCACACCCCATTTAATTTTGTACAAAAAAAGTGTAATTCTGTAATATGGGGAATGTCGGGGCGCAGAAATGCCGATAAATAAAGGATTTCAGAGTGTATTACAGTATTACACTTTTAATTACACTTTCAATTACAAATTAAAAAAAAGTGTAATTTAAACTGTAAATAAGGGGAATTTTGGCCGATGCGACATACAGAAATACAGTTTTACAGTTTCCGTACAAATCCGCTTTTGGGGTGTTATTTCGATTTGTATTTTTACTAACTGTCTGACTCACAACACTTTAACTATTTTCAAAATTACAAATACAGAATTACAGAAAAAAAAGGAAGAAATCAGAGGCTGTTGGAAAGAGATGAAAAAGTTTGGACAGAAAAATAGATTTTTTACTAAACCGACAGCATCAGAATGGTGATTTTCCAATAATCCAGAAAGTTCGTATATTTGTATAATTATATTGAACAAAATATGGAAAGCTCTGTACGATTAAAAAAATGTGTGGCTTCTGTCAGGATGAGCAAATATCTCGTAGAGTATCTGACGGCGAAATATGGCGTACATCCTAAAACGGGTGGTGTGCGTTTCCCTCCGGGAACAGATCTCTATGTTCTCGTCTGGGACGCAATGCGTCCAGCCCGTATCTCTCCACGCGAAGAATCAGAAGAAGTTGCGGACGCCGATTCCGACGGAGAACTAAAAATCCATTTGCCCTGTTCTGGCATGGTCTCACCTTATGCCTCAAAGAAATCTCCAGAATACTGGAATTACCTAAGTTTGTCGGCAAAGCGTGAGATCAGAGCATTCGTTTCGCTTCATTTCAACTTCGAGTTTCATCGCTTCATGATGAAAAATGAGGAATTAGGACGACCTCTCCAAATACGCGAAGCTGTAGCGGATTTTCGTCGGCGATATCGAATTGTTTCTATCAGCGAAGATGGCCTACTGAAGAACTTCGCGAGGTATCGACAAAAGATTGCTCCATCAAAAAAACGGAAATACACACATAAAAGATAAGATTTTCAATAATTTAACTATCAAACAATGTAAGTTTTTGTCCAATAAATGTTTGACCATGAAAGAGTTTTTAAATTTAATTAAGATTGAGCCACTATCCTCTCAACACACCGACGAGATTCTTTTGGTTGCGGATCGTGTAGATTTGTCTCCTATTTCGGAAGATTCCGAAGATGGTGTTTTATTGAATTGTAGTACGACAATTGTCTGCGACCTGCCAGAAGACACATCTGCTCTTGATTTTTTAAGGCTGCCACGTGAATGCATCATCACCATTCGAGATTCTAAACGCCAGGAACATCGAATAGGTTCCTCAGGTATTCCGGCTCGGGCCATGCTTATTCCATATTTTAATAAGGCGAATCTCCAAATCAGTTGTAAACAACTCATTTCTCCACTTTTGTAGTTTTTTTCTTGGCCTTTATATATAATAAGGTATAAGATAATTTTGCAAAAGAACAATTCTTGAAAGTATGAATTATTTGCAAAAACTTCTTATATCTGGACATCCATTGTTTATAACACACGATGGATTTCGCGAGGCGATGTGCAATGAGTTTCCTCTCAATGGGGCATCTATAAAGCAGAGAGAGCCTGAGAGTCACCTCAACAAAGTATTGCTGGAGTTATTCCACATGAGCAATGTTAAAGAATCACTTCTTACGGAAGAGTATGAGAATGCTGGCATTGAACGAGGTTCTATTGCTTACCATCCTATTTTTGGATTCATTACTTCAGACTGCCGTTGGTATTTTTCATCCAAGCAACTTGAACACGACATCATTGCCGCAGAAAACAATCCACAGATAGGATGCCATTTACTGCACATTAACACTCCTGGAGGCGAAGCTTGGTATCTGGACCGGCTTTCAGAAACTCTGCGCGAGTGTAAAAAACCTATTATTGCATTTGTTGAAGGTAGTTGCTGTTCTGCAGGCTATTACATTGCATGCCATGCGCAACGTATATATGCTTGTACAGCAAATGATTATTTCGGTTGCATTGGCACCCTCGTTTCTTTCTATGATTATGAACCATATTTTGAGAAACTTGGAATAAAAAAGGTAGAAGCACGAGCCACTCGCTCGGATTTGAAGAATAAAGAAACTCAGGACTTGCGTAATGGAGAAGCAGAAGAATTCATTAAAGACTTCCTCGATCCATTGAATGACCAATTCATCAATGAGGTTTGTGCATGTCGTGATTCCTTAAAGAAACTGAAAGAAGATCATCCTGCTTTAAGAGGAAAGACATATACGACCTTCCCTGCAATTGAATGCGGTCTGATTGACGACATTCGCACGTTGTATCAGGTTGTATCAGAATGCCAGACTCTATCAGAACAATACATTTCGGACATAGAGATGCTAAATGCATCCTATCAAATAATTTAATTTTTAAATGTTTTAATTTTATGAATTTTAAGAAAAGATTGATTGCGATTCTCGGTCAACTAGGTTTGACCAAGAAATTTCAGGAGAAATCGTTGAGTCAAGAAGAATTCCGTCAGGTCGCTGAAAAATATCAGAAGACCTATGGGTCTAAGTACGAAGACGACCTGAGAGCCGAAGAAGATGCTGATGCAGATGCTCGTTATCAGGCACAGCTCGACCGTATTCACGATGCCATCTTCAACGAGTCAGACTCGGAAGCCGATGATGACGATGACGAAGAAGAACCCGATTTAGAGTCTGATGACGACGACGAAACTGTATCAGAGTCTGACGAAGAATCTGATGACGAAGATCAGGACGAAAAACCAGAAGAAAAAGCAGAAATGAAAAAAATTCTTCGTGGAGTTCGTTCGTTAAAACGTAGACTCCGGACAATGGCCAGTGAGCCTACCAAAGGAGCCCCTCATCAGGTTGTTTCTGTTTCGGTAAAGAACATCAATGGATTCGGCAACACGTCAGACTTCCTTTTTGGTGTACGACATCCTCTGTTTTCAATGAAAAATCGTTGGAACCAGATTGCCGCCAACCCAAAAGCTGCAGTTCTCCTGCCAACAGTTGACGAGCAAGCAGATGGTACTGCATTCTATCGCGAAGCTGCTGCTTATGCAAAGAGTCTGCAAAAACGTTACCAGTATCTCCAGCAAAATGGAATGCTTGACGTAAAGTTGCTCGAAAGCGGTACCTATTCCACCAACTACGACGGTGTTACATCTGCAGGACTCGGAGAACAGTTCGTTGTGTTGCGCCAGGATGCGCTCATTGCACGCGTCCTCAAGAAGCGTGATTTGACCCAGCACTTCCCAGTCGCATACGGATATCAGGACCGTTCTCTGGTCTTCAACACCTTCTTCACAGAAGTTTCTCAGGCTTACCAATCTGGTGAAGTATTCAAGGGCAGTATGAAGATTGAGAACCTGATGGGCTACGTTGACGACGCAATGATCAAGATGGAATGGGGCCCGATGAAAGAACTCGAGCGCATGTACATCGGTTATCTGAACAAGGAAGGGTCTGATCCAATAAAGTGGACCATGATTGAGTTCCAGCTGCTCCATTCACTTGAGCAGGCACAAGTCGAGCAGAACAAACGTCGTGTTCGTGGTATCTATGTTTCGCCCGAAAAAGGTGTTGCAGGAAATTATCTGAACGCAGGAACCGGTATTCTCTACACATTGCTTCGCTATGTACACGAGTACAAGCTGTTGCCCAACAGCGATGATGCGTTCAATTCCTACACAGACGCAACGATGCTTGCTTCTGTTCAGGAGTTCCTGGCAGATATCCGTTCTAAAATATCTGAAGACATGGACATTGACGAGCATTGCATCTATCTGAATCTGAATCATCAGTCTTGGTGGATAAAGAATGTTCGTGCAGCCTATGGAAAAGACACAGATTTCGCTGGTCCGTTCGGAGCATTAAGCGTAGTACCTGACACCACGACAAAAATCATTTGGATGCCGTATCTCGGCAAATTGCCATTCATGATGCTTCAGCAGCCAGGCAACCTCCAGTTCTTGGAAAACGTTCCAGGTGAGATGCTTGGTGTGAAGATGCAGGAACTCATGGAAAATGTTCGCGCTTGGAGTGTCTGGAAGGAAGGTACCAGCGCTGCTTTCACGGGACGCATGTTCAACACCCGCGCCGAAATGGAAGCCAATGCTTACGAGTGGCAACAGATTTTCATCAATCAGTTTGCCACCCAAATTGCTGACAGCGTAGATGGTGCTAAGGGCTTCTGGCATATCACCGACGACGAGACTACTGTCGAAGGAGGTAAGATTACCATCTCTGAGATTGCAAATGCCAAAGCTGGTGTAGCTTACTGTATTGAGTGCGGTTCAGACAAGGCTCTTCCGAAAGTCGCTAAATCTGGTAATTTCGCCGAAATCACCTCTGCCTTTGAAGCAAAAGCCGTCGGAGATTACATTATGGTGATTCTTCGTTCGGACGGCAAGTTTGCAGAACTTGAGCGCTGTGTAAATGGTGTCCGCACCATCAATACCAGTTTGCAACCAAACGTTCCCGGTGGACGATAAAAACAAAAGCGAGAAGTGAAATTCTTTTGCTTCTCGCTTCATTTCAATAATACAATCATAATAGAATACAGTCATGAAAAAGAAAAGTTTTCAATATGCATTGAGAAAAATGCGCTCTTTGTATATGTTGCTATTTGCACTTGCAGCAGTAGTTCTTACCGTTTCTTATGTCATTGATGGTGGACTTGCATCCGCTATTGGCGGAGGTATGTCTGTGGCCTCAATGGCATTGCTCGGCAATGTCGATGATGTTAGCGACCGTGACACACATGGCAGCGATATCTCATATATAGTTTATTTGGTGGCCATCGATCAGATTGACAGAAACCAAGAATTTCCTCAGCCAAATGCCCTGCGTGAAGTCGCTGCAATTCCCCTGAAGTCCGGTGAAGTTCCTCATTACTTTGAAGCACACGATATTCCTACATTTACAGGAACAACCGAAAAGGGAGATATAACAACTACCGGTACCAATACATTTACAATTATTATGGGTGGAGCACGAGTTCCTCTTTATAATTTTATAGAGGAATATTCAGGTGGAAAGTTCATTCTTCTTTTCAAGCACATCAAAAATCCAACATGGTACATACTTGGCGAATTAGAACGCCCATGCATTTTAGCCAACACGGAGACTAAGGATGACAAAGATGGACGTTATACTACGTTTACCTTTACGCGTTCGTCTGTAGATCTTCCTTTGGTGTACGCCGGCAATCCTGCTGTAAGTGACAGTGTTACAATTCCTGCGAAGTCAACAACGATTCCTTTTGCAAAAAATGCCAACAACTACACATTACAAGACGGCGAGGCCGTCATCAATGCTGTTTCAGGTTTGACAGCATCTGATAAAGGTAGATATGTCACCATCTTTGGTGCTGGAACAGACAAGCCCGCGACAATTGTCGACGGAACTACATTTGTTTTGATTGATGGCGCAACATGGACTGCAAAAGCAGGTGCGTCTCTTACGTTAAGAGTGTTAGACGCCCAAACCTTGGTTGAGGTAAGTCGTATCGAAACTGCTTAACAATTGGTCGTTATGTATTCAATCAAGGAAAAGATATTCCACCACCGGCAGTTGCGAAATGCGGCTGCCGCGTCGGCGGATTTAGAATTGCTGAAGAGCAAATCCACGGGTACGGAATCGCTGATTCGTTATGAGAATGCCCCCGAACGTAATGCAGATGACATTCTGTATCAACTGCTCGATGTGGCCACTCACGAAGAAATTGTCGTAAACCGACGTAAAAAAGTAAAGAATCATCCAGCAGAAGATTCTGCAAAAGGAGAAAAAGAAGAAAAAGGGAAAAACTCGACCCGCAAAAGCAAAGCTAAGTCTGACGCACCTGAAAAAAAAAGCAAGTAAGGACAAAAGAGACTGAATACCCTAACATAGATTGGGACAATCTCGACGACTCCGGCGTTCAGACTTGCGTACTGCTTTACAACGACCGTATTGCGTCGTATCGGCGAATGTTGAAGCTCGACGAGGTGCTTGATAAAAAACCGAGATGTGAAGATGTTGCAACGATGGCAGAACTTCGCATCCGTAATCTTCAGGCTTTCGACGAGCTTCAATCTTTTAATGATTCCGGAAAATTTCTTTATAGACATCCACTACTTGCGGCGAAATCTGAATACCGCTTACTGAAACAACTTCTCCACAATAACGCGACAGAATTTCTCCACCAATATAAATGTACGTCCGATAATGTCAGACGCTACAAATCCTATATTCAGTCAAAAAGACGTTCCGACAAACGTGATTCTGACATAAACTTACTCAATCGTCACCAAGAAAGACAAGCACTCTTCAAACAAATTCTGGACGAATATGAAAACTCCTCACATCGAAACCAATGAAGAAAAAGCGAGAACCGTCATATTAGAACTTGAGGTGCAGGCTTTAAATGGTGACAAGGACGCTATAAAATTGTTTTTAGAAATAAAAAAACAGCAAGAAGTAGATTCTTTACGCAAGGAATTATTTGGATGAAAAACATTGAAAAAATAGAACAGATACATCCGGATTTAATAAGTCAGTTTCTAGCGACTGGAGAATGTGAGCAGATTCCGATAGAACTGCGTCTGTTCCTCCTGCAGTTGCAGTGGGCTATGGAGATATATCAAACAGAACGTAACATTTCTCGCGCTGCACAAAAGTTACGTCTGAGGATTTCTGCTGAACAGAAAATCAAGATTGAACAACGCACCTGCATGCAACGCATCTACGAGGCTATCAATTATTTCAATGTTGACAACAATGTTCCCATCCGTATTTGGGAAGATATGTATGCCAACCAGTTCGAGAGCCTGGCAAAACTTTGCGCTGTCGCCGGCGACTACAAAACTCAGTCTAAATGCTACGAGAGAGCTTTGGAATGCCGTCGACGCTCTTCTGAAATCGCAGAGTCAAGTAGAGAACTTGGCCTCACCATCATGTACACACCTGAACTGACTCCTGAACAATTAGGTTTTAACACCCAGTCCTTGAAGAAAATATCTTCGAAGTATAATGATGGCTTCTATTATAAACTAATTCAGGATCTACCAATTGAGAGCACGGAGAAAAAGCGATTGCTCAGAGAAACAGACATTGATGAAGCCCAGATTCTTGAAGAAATTGCGAACTCTTGAAAAAATATATTATCTATGATAACAGAAAGTCTTATCCGGAAGAAGTTCGTGCACGAAACCATAACCGAAGGCATCAACGAGATATTCTCAAAGCAGCAGTCTGTGTTAAGCAGCTCAGGAATAGAGGTGCGTACTGGCCGCCTACAGAGTCTGATTGGCAGCCGTCGGTTCGACCGTCAGATTTCCGACGGACGCTACCAGGTGCAGATATCACTCTATCCCCATCTCCGTTTCCTCGACATGTCCTATCGGCTTCATACCGGTAAGCAGCGCAAGAAAAGGCGCGAGCGTTACGCCTTGTACAACAAGGTGGTGTGGGGTGTGCTCTTCCGCGATGTATTCCCGGAACTCCGCTACGGCTTCACCGATGAAGTCCGCCAGCAGCTGCGTCAGGATCTCCAGCATGCACTTCAACCTAAATAACGAAACAATGAAAAAACTTATTTTGAAAATCAGGCTATGGCTCTATGAGCGCCGTGTGCGCAGAGCCAATCGGCAGGCCGACGAGTTCGCCGCCAAGACCGGAAAGAAATACCTGGTAGTTCTTGAAGACCAGTGGCATCCTATTGTCGTAGAGAAGCAACAGCTGAAAAGACACTATCATAAACCCTCCCAGGGCTGGGACCGCTTCGCTCTCTACACTGCTTTTCCTCCAAGAAAGTAATAAAAATGAAAAAAATTTGGACTTAACCGAATTTCCTTTATATATTTGCAGTGTCAAATATCCAGAAATGAGGTTCGAGTTAAAAGAGATAGAAGGATTCCCAGGTGAAGAAGCCCATGTCTATTCTGTTGTAATGGAAGGAGACACCACTTCTTTACTCGAGCAATTTTTTGACGAAAACGGTAAATATAAGAAAGATATTAGGAAAATACGAAGTAAGATTCTTACAATGACTCTTTATGAAGGTTGTAGGAAAGAATTTTTCAAAGAAGGAGAGGGAAAATGGGGAGACGGAGTTGTAGCTCTAAAATATTCAGGAAGGCTCAGATTGTATGGAATCTATTTTAATCGTTCAGTAATCCTTTTCGGGTCTGGCGGCTACAAACCGCCATCGGTAAGGGCCTACCAAGATTATCCGCCACTTAACGAAAAAGCACAGCAAATGAGAGAAATCGCAAAGATTATATACAATCGTATTAAGGACGGTGAACTTAAATTCAACCATGACGGAACCTTAACCAATGACTAACATGAAAATTACAAAAGGAAAACCTTCAGGAGTGTTGGCGGAATTACTGGCCAACATTGACTATCAGGAAGTACGACACACTCGTAAGAGAATGCTTCTGGCTATAAAGATTGAGGCAGCCATGAAGAGAACTGGCTATTCTCAAAAGGAATTTGCTAAGAAAATGGGAAGATCTGCAACTGTAATTTCCGAATGGCTTTCTGGAGACAGGAATTTTACAATTGATACGCTTGTGGATATAGAGGAAGTTCTTGGAGTTTCCCTTATTAACACTTCGACCATGACCACAGTACCTTCTACCATCTCTAATTCTCTAAAGGTATCTTCCAAAAGTCGAGTAGTAACGATTAGTGGTAGTGGAACCTGGGCATTAAAACAGAATGCAGACACAATTCTTCAACCACAATACGCAATCTGAATATGGAAATACAATATCGAATTAAAGGACTGAAGGAATCCGGATTTGTCTATAAGCCAGACTTCGACTACTCCAGGGTAAAGGCAGATGCTGTTTTGTTTCAATTCTCGCATGAATTTACGGCGCATCCTGAAGAAAAAGAACTGGCACTCACAATGGATGCTTATGTGGTAGAGCCATTGACGAATGTGGTGCTGGCACAGCAATCCGTTTATTGCACCTTTGAGATAATTCCTTTTGACAAGGTTATTCAAATAAGCGACAGTGGCTTTAAGACCAACTCCCCTTTATTAGTCGATACTTTTATCAGCGTAGCAATTGGAGCTTTGAGAGGACTGCTCTCTAAGAACCTGTCAGGAACCCCACTTCAGGGAGTGGTACTCCCATTGATTCCCATGGATGTTATTCGTGAGAATTCTGCAAAGATGCTGACGGCAGAAGGATAATTTAGGGAAAATCCTATCCTTTTTAGGGTTTCCTCTATTGCAGAGCGCAAGAGTTTATAATTATATTTGAAATGCAAATAACATATATAAGGAGATTCGCTTATGCTAGTTTGGATGATTTTGTTTTTAATTATAGCTCGGTTGATCCGCCCTGTTTTTGTTGAGTCTACTGACGACAAGCTCGATCTGCTGTGGTATTATCTCTTGTGTATGAATCTTACTCCGATCTTTGGAGTTATGGTATATAAATATTTTGAATTGAAATAGCAATAAAACCAATATGTTAATTTCATTCTTTCTAGGATTAATATGTTATCTCTTTCTTCCATCAAAAACATCGACGAAAGAAAGTATATTTTTCATCTTTCTTTGTACAATTTTAACTCCTTTTCTAGGAATCCCTCTTTGGTTGGCAATATGTGAATAATGTCCTTTCAATAGCAAAACACAGAAAGTATCTTTGTCGAACGCAACAAAGATACTTTTTATCATGTCAAGTTATCAACACATCTCAGAAGATAAAATACGGCAAATCATTACCGTCGAGGAGAACGAGGCACTCCAGAAATACGAAAAAGTAAGGAAGGGGATAAAAAGCCTTTCCGATTCCGTCGTGGAATTGAAGAAGGACCAAGAGGCGCTGCGCATTCAGGGGAAGAAGGGCAGCGAAGAGTGGAAGAGAAATGCGCAAGCCATATCCGATTACAACAAACAAATTAAGGGACAGAAGGAAGAACTGAATAAACTCGGGAATTCTTTGAGCGTGAATGTCATGACAATGGCCCAGCTCAAAAAAACATCTCATGATTTAACTCGAGAGATGGAACACATGTCGGCAGCTGCCAATCCTGATGAATATCTTAAACTCTCCCAACGCCTTGCGGAAGTCAAAAACCGAATGAAAGACCTCAGCATGGATGCTCAATTCTTGAAAAGAGATCTTATAGACACCGAGAAACGCGGTTATCTTTATGGCGTTTATACAGAAAAGGCCCTTGATTTTGTTGGTAGAAAAATATTAAATCTTTTACCAAATATTTCCGAACTTACCTCAAAATCTCTTGAACTTGCAGAAGCCGCGGATGGTGTATCGAACGCCTTTAACAAGATAGACCGGCACGATGACATCCTCGCCAATCTACGAAAAGCCACAAAAGAAACGGTATCGGACTTTGAGTTGATGAAGGCCACCGTTCAAGCCAAAGACTTTAACATTCCTCTCCAGGACTTGGGCAAGTATCTCCAGTTCGCTCAGCTGAAAGCCCAGGAAACGGGTCAGTCGGTTGAATACATGACGCAGAGCATAGTGACAGGCCTCGGCCGTAAAAGCGTGATGATTCTCGACAATCTGGGCCTTTCCGCGGCAGAAATCAATGCAAAGATATCGGAGACAGGCGATTTCATGAAAGCCGTCGCCGAGATTGTAGACAAGCAACTGGCAGAAGCAGGAGAGACGTATATCTCGGCAGCCGACAGGGCCAATCAACGAGCCGTAAAACTTGCCAATGCCCAGCAGCAACTGGGTGCAGCGATGTTGCCGCTGAAAGAAAAGTGGGAAGATGCCTATGGGAACATGCAAATTTCCACGCTAAAAGTCATCGCCGCCATCATCAAGCACCACGCAGTAATCAAGGCAATCACCGTCGCGACGATTGCATTCACCATCGCCATGGTGGCCCTAAACAATCAGATTCGTACATACATCGCGCAGACAAAGGTGGCACAGGCGGTAACCATTGGCTACAAGACTGCCATGACTACTTTCAAGGGATTAGCCCTCATGGTGGGAGCCGCCATAAATACTTTGCGTGGTAACACCGTCAAAGCAGAAGCTATGATGAGATTGTTCAACAAAACTTGTAAGGCAAATGTATTTCTGTTTATTGCTTCTGCTATTTTAGCAGCCGGTTTGGCTATCTACAGTTATTATCAGAAAACAAAACAGGCGACAAAGGCTACGGATGAATTTGCCAAATTCCACAAGAAACTGGCAGAGGATATAAAAGCGCAGGAGAACGACATAAAGAAGGCGACCAACGAGCGTGTGAGCGAGCAAATAACGAAGATAAAATCGCTCCGCGCCACCGTCAATGATGCTAACAAATCATATAATGAGCGCAAAAAAGCCATACAGGCCATACAGCGGATGGTTCCCGGCTACCATGCCTCCATCAATGGCGAGGGGAAGTTGTTCGCCGCCAATACCAAAATCTTAGATCGATACATATCAAAACTTCTTCAGGCGGCAGAAGCGGAAGTGGCTTACGAGAAGATCAAAGAAAACACTCGCAAGATTATGGATGCCCAGGACCGCATTGACGAAAATGAACGGAAAATTAAAAATGTAAAAACGAGCTCCAAGATAAAACGAGGGGTAGACCTCGATGAATGGAAAATCAATGCCTCCGGAGACCGTATGACTAGTGACTATCACAAGGGAGCGATTCATAAGGATGTTGGCGCTCGAGACATACGGGAATGGGGTAATCAGGTATTAGCTGAAAAGAATTGGGTCGATGCGCGCCAAAAGGTAGTAGACCAGGATAAAGCAATCGTTGCGGGTTACACGGCTCAAAATCAAAAGCTTCAATCGTTGATCCTTAAGAACGGTGGAACGGGGCAAAGCATCCTTAATCCGACATACGACCCACCGACTTCTAATGGCTCTGGGGATAAGACAGATAAAGTCGGAGCGGAACAAAAGAAGAAATTCAGCAACCTCCGTACAAGCAAACTCCAGGATGAAGATAAACGGTACAAGGAACAATTGGCACAGTATCGGGAAATGCTTATTCAGAAGCAGCTGACCAAGGAAGAATATGACGCCAAGTTGTTGACGGAAGAAATTGTTCACTCGCAAAAGGTTCTGCAGATTGAGGCCGACGCCTCCGACATGGCGGAGCAACTGCAGATTAAAGACCAAAACGACAAGCAGCAAATCATCCTGCAGCAGCAGAAGAACGAGGAGCAGGCTGCACAGGCTTTCCGTCAGAAGCAGCTTGACGCCCAGCAGCGTTACGCAGAAATGATGGTCAAACTGGAAGAGCAGGGAATGTCGGATGGTGAACTTAAGCAGTACAACAACGAACTGAAGCTCGAAGCACTTGATGCTTATTACCAGGCTGCCCTCGAACTTGCCCGGAAGAACGGCGAAGACACCGACGAGCTCCAGCAGGCCTATTTTAGGGCAAGACTTCAGATGCAGGAAGAAATGGAACGCGAGTCGGAGCAGAAGCGTCTTCAGATCCGACAGGAATATGGGCTGGCCACACTCGATGAACAATACGATGCAGAACTGCAGAAACTCCAAGATCATCTCGACAAGAAACTCCTCTCGGAGCAAGAATATGCCGCCGCGGTTGAACAACTAAACAAAGAGAAGGAACAGCAGATGTTTTCTGTACGCGAGCAGTATGGTTTGGTTTCTAATCGTGAACTCTTCGAGAAACAGCAAGAAGAACTCACACTTCAATACGAACAAGGAAAGATTAACTACGAAGACTATCTCAAGGCGCAGAAGCAGATGGCCGTCGACTACTACAAGCAGATGTTCGACACCTATAAATCTGCTTTCTCTGATGCCGTCAATGCGTTGCAACAGGCAGAAATGGACAATATCGACGCGAAGTACGATGCTGAGATTGAAGCTGCCCGTAATGCCGGCAAGGACACCACAGAATTGGAGAACAAGAAAGCCAACGAGCAGTTGAAGGTTCAGAAGAAATGGGCTGATGTTCAGTTTGCCATCAAGGCCAGCGAGATTGTTGCCGACACGGCCGTTGGTATTACTAAGCTCTGGGCTTCGCCTGGCTACCCCATGGCGATACCTCTCTCTGCGCTTTTGGCCATAACAGGAGCTGCGCAGCTGGCCAGTGCCAACGCAGAACGGCGTAAGGTGAAGAAATTAACCTTGAATGGAGCCGGTTCTTCCGGAAGTGGAAGTGGTGCCCGCGTGGCAACTGGTAGAGAGTCTGGAGGTTACATGGATGTAGAGCGTGAGCAGGACGGCCGCCGCTATAAGGCAAGATACGAACCACGTCGACGTGGCTTCATAGACCGGCCCACTGTACTCGTAGGTGAAGGTCCATTCGGACAATCCAAAGAATGGGTGGCCAGCAATGATGCCGTAAACAACCCCACCATCGCGCCTGTACTAAATTTGCTTGACCATGCGCAGCGCATGGGAAACATCCGAACCATTGATTTTAATAAACTAATGGCTAAACAGATAATTGGCCGTTCTACAGGTGGCTCGTTCTATACAGAGAGACACACACCTATGGCGACGCCCACGTCAGATGCACGAGCAGATATATCTGTGCTTGACAGGTTAAGCGATGTCCTGGACAGAATTGAGCAGAACGGCATTCCGGCTTCCGTCTCTCTTTCTGAAATCGAACAGAAGCAGGATTTAAAGAACCGTTCAAGAAGAATAGCAAGTAAATAGGCGATGATAAAAGAAGAGCAAAACGAGCAGCAGCGTCAATTATTTGAACGCACTTATATGAATCATGTCCAGTTGGTGTGCAACGTGATTGATCCGAACATGCTCTATGCCGAACTGGGCCGTGCGACAGGCAAAACGGAAGGTGTGATGACTCCACGAATCATTCGAGTGATGAATTCCATGCCTGGCGAACTTTCATTTCTGGTACATAAGACTTATGTTGCACTGATGACCAATGTGTGGCCGAACATTCAGGCTTCATTCTCAAGACAGGTGAGCGTTGGTGGCCGTGAACGGCCATTACTGGAGTACGGAGTAGACTATGTGGTTGGTGAAAGTCGGTTACCAAAGCATTTTCGCCAACCTCGCTACCCAATAGCCTATGCCAAGCATTCTGTTGTCTTCCGCAACGGAAGTCATCTTCAACTGGTTGCATCCGACCAACCGGAAAGCGTAGCCGGACGTAGTGCCGTACATGCTTTTGTGGAAGAGATGAAGCACAACTCAGGCGACAAACTTCGTTCGCGTCTGTTTCCGTCTCTGCGTGGAGGGTCGGCAGAGATTCGTCGAAGCCCATATTATGCCGGTGTAACTGGTGTGTCTGATACAGCCCGCGTCGACCTTGGCGAAGACGATTGGTTTGAAGAGTATGAGAAGAAGGTCAACCCTGCTCTGCTCGATGACATCGCAACGGTTGCTTTGGCTCTGAACAAACATTTGGTGCGCGAACTGGAACTGCAGGATTTGATTCGTACCACAAAGAATCCGTTGCTGGTAGAGAAGTTCTATCGCGAGAAAGAAAAGGCGCAGCACTTCATTGCCAACTGGCGGCCACGGCTAGACGACATGCGCCGTAACGCCATCTTCTACGTCAGGGCATCCAGTTTTGCCAACAAAGACATCTTGGGACCAAAGTTCTTTCAGACGCAGTTAGACACATTGGACATCGATGAATTTCTGACTTCCATCTGTGCTGTACGTCAGAAGGCAGTAACCAATCGTTTCTTCGCCACATTCGACCGTGAGCGTCATCGCTTCGGCGACTCCTACATTTACGACCAAATACTGAAATTGAATCTGAAAGACCGCTTTGTGCTCACGGCTCACTATCTTTCCCACTACGACAAGAACCAGCCACTTTATGTAGGCTACGACCCTGGCAATTTCTCTTCGTTGATTGTGGCACAACAGAAAGATTATGGCCAGCGCCTGGACATCATCAAAGAGTTTTGGTGTTACATTCCCGACACGCAGGAATCATTGGCCAAGCAGTTCTTTGATTTCTTTGGTGCAGATGCTGTGAACAAGACCATACACCTCTACCCAGACCGTGCCGGCAATAAACGTAGGGAAGAGCGCGAGCAGATAACAACCGACTCCCGTGCGCTGAAGGATGCGCTGGAGCATTATGGCTTTTCGGTCATCTTGTATAACGAAGGTGCCCCCACCATCTATCATTGGCAACAGTTCAAGTTGTGCCTGATGCTTTTCGGCGAGCAGTCGCCACGCTTGCCCAAGATTCGCATCTGTGAAAACGAGTGCAAGAACCTCTGCTCTGCCATCATGATTTCGCCGTTGCTTGTGAAGAATGGGAAGATTGAACTCGACAAAAGTTCTGAGAAAAAAGAGTCGCTCAAGCGGCAAGCCGGATTGACCACACAGTTGCCCAGTGCCATGATTTATCTGCTCTATGGTTTGTATAGCGATGCCGTGAAGGGCGAACTCTCCAACTTCCCGACAGACTTGCCGGGAAACATCGTTGTGTAAAAATTTTCCGGTAAAAAGTTTGCGCAGAACAAAAATCTTCATATCTTTGTCGTGTCAAATTATTCTCGCGGTACGAGACCGCTGGCCATGAGTGTCAGCCTTTTTTGTGCCAGAACCTTAACGGAAAACAATACGACTGCACCGTGTCGGGTAGCGGAAACGCCCCGAAGGCCTTCGCGAGGATAAGCCTGACAACACGTAGTGCAGTTTCTTTATGTCAAATTACTCTCGTATGAAAGCACTTTTGCTTGACCGCACTGCTCAGCGGGCTTTCGCCATCAGGGGATGGCTGGAAGCAAAGAGCCCTCTGTTCTCTGGCATCTGCCAGGAAGAAATTACCCATCGTGAAGTTATCGTGGGCCATGCCTACGCCGTGGTCCTGCTGCTCATCATCGGCCTGGCCGGAACGCTGGAAGGAGGTGGCCTATGATACGCGCCAGGTTCTTCACTCAATTGTCTAAGTCTAAATCTCAAAATCAAGCAGGACTCCGGAAACCGACACGGCCAAACTCTCTCGACGCAGCATTGTTGTTGCATACATAGCAATTA
>CALFJA010000030.1 GCA_937877605.1 uncultured Prevotellaceae bacterium
GTAAGGTGGCAGGTCTGAACATCATCAACGAAGGTGGTGCTCCTGGTGCAGGTTCTAAGATTCGTATCCGTGGTGGTTCGTCTCTTTCCGCATCAAACGATCCTCTCTATGTTGTCGACGGTCTGCAACTTGACCCGGCAGGTATCGCAGGTATGAACCCGCTGGCCTCCATCAACCCGAACGACATTGAGAGCTTCACCGTGCTGAAAGACGCTTCGGCAACTGCCATCTACGGTTCACGAGCTTCTAACGGTGTGATCATCATCACCACCAAGAAAGGACGCGCCGGACAGAAAGCCAAAGTTTCTTACAGCGGTAACATCTCTATCGCCACAAAGACCAAGACACTCGATGTATTCGATGGCCCCAGCTTCCAGCAGTTCGTTGCCGACCGCTTCGGCATTGACAGTCCTGAGTATGCATTGCTGGGTTGGTATGACGAAGCCGGCGTACAGCACTTCGCCAACACCAACTGGCAGGACGAAATCTATCGCACCGCCATCAGCACCGACCACAACATCACTGTAACTGGTGGTACGGCAAATGTTCCTTACCGTGTATCTATGGGCTTCACCAACCAGCCTGGTATCGTTAAGTCGACAATGTTCCGCCGCTACACCGGAAGTTTCAATGTTTCACCGGTTTTGATGAATGACCACCTCCGTCTGAATGTTTCCGGTAAACTCATGTATGCAAAACGCCGCTGGGACAACGGTGCCGTTGGTGCTGCAGCATACATGGATCCTACAAAACCGGTTCGCTTGAACCAAGACATCTACAACAATTACTTCGGCGGATACTACCAGTGGTACAAACGCGCAGGCTATCCCAACGATACACAGTGGGAATATGCTTTCGACGGAAACGCCACTGCCAACCCGGTAGCCCTGACAGAGATGAACGGAGAGAAACACGATGCCAAGACATTCCAAGGAAACTTCGGAGTTGACTACGCATTCCATGGATTCGAAGACCTCCATCTGCTGGCTAACCTCTCTGGGAACCTCACGCTTGGACGCTCTCATACCAACAACAGTCCGTATTCCACATCAAGCTACTACTATGGAAGCCGCGCCTGGGGAGAGAACAAGAACTACAACAACATCTTCAACATCTTCCTGCAGTACACCAAAGAACTGAAGAAGGATGTACACAACCTGGATGTACAGGTAGGTTATGAGTGGCAACGCTATCGTGCTACCAGCGACGGATGGAACTACGGTATCATCCCCTACACCGCTTCTGTAGGTGCTGGCGAACGCTATGGCGAACCGACCAATGAAACCAGATGGGGCACAGAAAACCGCCTGCGCTCTTGGATCGGCCGTTTGAACTACACCCTGTTGAACCGCTACCTCTTCACCTTCACCATGCGTGCCGACGGTTCGTCACGCTTTGCAAGAGGCAACGAATGGGGTTACTTCCCTGCTGCAGCCTTCGCATGGCGTGTTAAGGAAGAGGCTTTCCTCCGCGACAACAACACCATCAGCGACTTGAAAGTCCGTTTGACTTACGGTAAGACCGGTCAGCAGGACACCGGTGACGCAGGAAACTTCTACTACTATCCGACCATTTCCTCAAACAATAATCATGCATTCTACCCACTCTTCGGCGACGGCACTACCATCCGACCGGATGTTTACAACACCGACCTGACCTGGGAGAAGACGACCACCTACGATGCTGGTCTCGACCTGAGTCTCTGGAACGACCGCGTAAGCGTGAGCGCCGACTGGTACTACCGCAAGACTACCGACCTGATTAACAAAATCTATACACCGGCTGGTTCTAACTTCAAGCCGCAGATGATTGGTAACATCGGTGAACTCCACAACATGGGTGTTGAATTCATGGCAACCGTTCGTCCAGTCGTTTCCAAGAACTGGAACTGGGAAGTTACCTACAACTTCACCTACAACAAGAACAAGATTGACAACCTTGCCAGCGACCTGATCGAATACGGTGGTATCGGTATGTCAAAGAACGGAATGGCTTATCAAACCGGACACGCTGCAACTTCGTTCTATGTTTACAGACAAGTTTACGACGCTAACGGCAACATCGTTCCTCACACATTCGTTGACCGCAACGGAAACGGATACCTCGACAGCGACGACCGTTACTTCTACTATCATGCAGATCCCGACTTCACCATGGGTCTTGGCTCGAAAGTTACCTACAAGAACTGGGACTTCAGCTTCAACTCCCGTGCCAGCCTCGGCAACCATGTGTTCAACAACAACATCAACGGTACATACATCAGCGGACAGGGCTTAGGCTCTACACTGAACTTCATGCACAACATCCCGGTTGACGCACTGAAGTACAATCTGGTTGACGCTTCAGAAGCACAGGTGGCATCTGACTGCTGGATCCAGAACGCATCGTTCTTCAAGTTGGACAACATCACCCTCGGTTACAGCTTCAACAAACTCTTTGGAAACAACATCAGCGGACGTGTATATGCTACTGTTCAGAATGTTCTCACAATCACCAACTACGACGGACTCGATCCGGAAATTCAAGATGGTATCGAAAGCAATCTGTACCCAAGACCATTCACTTCCATCCTTGGTGTTAGTCTGAACTTCTAATTACCTTATTAATAATATAAAAGAAAATCAATATGAATATCAAGGCTTTTAAAAATACAATAGCCGTGGTTCTCATGGCAATCGCCACACTGGCATTTACGGCTTGTGCAGGTGATGCGACCATCTTTGGTGGAACTCTGCACCCAGACAACCCCAACCCACAGCAAACCACCGATGTGGACTTTGATGCTCTCATGAACAAGATTTACGGAAACCTGGCACTTACAGGTCTTACAGGCCCTCATGGTGACAGCGACCTTCCCAGCGACATCGACGAAGGTATGTCCGTGTTCATGCGTGTTGTATGGTATGCCAACGAATTTCCTTCCGACGAAGCGCTCTGTGCTTGGCTTACTGACGCAGGTGTTCCTGAATTCAACCGCGGTACCTGGGGCGACAACCATGCCCTGCTGCGTGGTCTCTACTATCGCTGTATGTTCGGTGTCACACTGTGTAACTTCTTCATCGACAATGCACCTGCAGAACTTGAGGAATACAACACGAAGATTGCCGAAGCCCGCTTCATGCGTGCACTGTACTACTACTATCTGATGGATATGTATGCCAATCCTCCTTTCATCACACATATATCGTCTACAGCAGCACCTCAGGCAACACGCTCTGAGGTATTCGACTTCATCGAGTCCGAAGTGAAGGACATCATTGGCGAAGGTTCCAGCAGTCAAGTTCTCTCTGCAGCAAAGAGCGTGAAATATGGTCGTGTAGATGTTGTTGCCGGCTACATGCTGTTGGCTCGTATCTATCTGAATGCAAAAGTTTACACCGGTACAGACCGTTGGTCAGATGCCCGCACTTATGCTGAGAAGGCCATCAAGTCCGGTTACACCCTTTGCACTGATGGATTGAACGGCTACAATGCTTATCAGCTCCTCTTCATGGGTGACAACGACACCAACGGTGCCCAGAACGAAATTATATTCCCTGTTCTGTTCGACGGCGAGTTGACACAGAGCTGGGGAGGTGTATTCCTCTGCGCTGGTATGGTTAATGCCGATGACTTGGCAGCCTACCCGACCGGCATCTCTTCAAACTGGGGTGGTATCCGTGCAAAGAAATACTTTGTAGAGAAATTCTTCCCCACCTTTGATGTTCCAGACGGAACTCCTGCCGACCTCATCGAAGTTGCAGGCGACGACCGTGCCTTGTTCATGACCCAGGGACACGAACTGGAAATCAATGCTGAAGACAAGTTCCAGCAGGGTTATGGATATGTTAAGTTCCTCAACACCCATGCTGACGGTTCCGCGACACACAATTCCGAACACACAGACTACGACTTCCCGCTCTTCCGTCTGGCAGAGGCTTACCTGACCTATGCAGAGGCCGATGCACGCCTGAACGGTGGTTCCTGTGGTGCTACTGCACTGGGTTACATCAAAGAACTGCGTGAGCGTGCTCATGCTAACAGCGAGCTGAATTCCTTCTCACTTTCTCAGATTGAAGACGAGTGGAGCCGCGAATTTGGTTTCGAAGGTCGCCGTCGTATGGATCTGGTACGCTTCGGTCACTTCACCGGCGTACCCCGTATTTGGATTGGCGGAACAGCAAGTGGCGGAACTCTGCCCAGCACCCGCAACATCTTCCCACTTCCTTCAAGCGACTTGATTGCAAACCCGAATCTGAAACAGAACCCGGGCTACTAATTCTTATCTGATTGCAACGCTTTGGCGTTCGCAAACATTCAAGTAAATGATCTTTAAAACATAAGAGAAAATGAAAAAATTAACTATATTAGCAACAATGCTTCTGGGTCTGATTGCATTTACCGCTTGCTCTACCGACCGCGACGACAATCCTGTATTGTCAGTGCCAGAGGACGGTTTTGCACTCTATGCTCCTGGAATCGCTGCAAATGTTATTGACTTGGACGGAACTGAGCAACTTGTGTTCAAGTGCAACCAGCCCAACTACGGCTACACTGCGCCTGTGACCTATGTACTTCAGTTCTCTATTGACGGTGAGAATTGGGTTGAGACTACTGCCACCCAGAACGACCCCAACGCATTGGCTGTTGACGGCAACGACTTGGCAGTAATCGTCACCAACGCTTTGGTTGAACAAGGTTATCTGGAAGAGGACTTCCCGATGACATCTGATGTTTATGCCCGTGTTCGTGCTTATCTGTCGGGTAACGAAGCAAGCACTTCCGTACTATCATCTGTTGTTCATTTCCAGGCTTCCACCTCGTTCGCATTGCCCGCAATGGTTGTACCTGAGACACTGTACTTCACCGGTAATTTCAACGGCTGGAGCTGGGAGACCGCCGTCAAGGGTGTTCAGCAGAACGGACAGCCCGAGACACTCTGGCACATCCTCTGGATTGACAATAGCGGATTCAAGTTCAACATTGAACCGGACTGGGATGGCAACGAAGTTGGATTCGACGGCTTGAACAGCATCACCGGTAGTAAGGCTGATGATATCATTGCGAGCGACGGCAACATTGCCTCTTCCAACCCAGGTTGGTACATGGTGAAGGTTACCGTAACCCTCGTAGGCCGCTCTTATAAATACGACCTGGCCGTTGACCCAGTTCAGGTTTACCTCATTGGCCCGTGTACCAAGTCAGCTGCTTGGGATGCTGGTTTGGAAGACGAACTCTTCACTGTTCCCAGAAGCAACACAGAATTTGTTTCGCCCGCATTCGGCAACTCTACCCAAGGTGTGGAAGGCGACTGTGTCCGTGCCTATGCCGTGACTGGTCTGGGCGACTGGTGGCAGTCTGAGTTCATCGTCTTCAACGACGGCAACATTGCCTACCGTGGCAACGAGGGCGACCAAGACCGCGTTGGCGGCGCTGCCGGTCAGAAGCTGTATCTGAACTTCTCTACCGACAAGGGACGCATTGAATAATCCCTCAATCTTTCTCTCTGGGCAGTGCCCTGCGCTGCCCAGAGATGAATAAACGAACATAATTTTTATTACGTTAAAACAAGAAACCAAAATGAAAAAGTTATCAATATATTTGATGCTCGCAATTGCGGGTTTGTTCATGGCATCTTGTGGCCCCGAGGATAACGAATTTGCAGGCTTGACCATTGTTGACCCTGAAGAAGGTGTCGTAATCCCGGGATTCAATGCTGTTTCTACAGGTGCTATCGACTTGGCGCAATACGGCGATGAAGATCTCATTCAACTGTTCACGCTGACCGAGGCAGCACTGCCCGACGGATATACCGTTGGCAATGTCCGTATCTACATCAGTCCCGTTGACGATCCTTCCAATGTTCAGAAGTTCGAAACCGACGGAACTTTCACCAAACAGGAACTCCAGAGTTATGTGGAGAGTGTTTATGGCAAGCGTCCGGCAGAGCGCCAGTTTGAAGCACATGTCTATGCTTCTGTGATTGATGCCAACGGTACGGGTGCATTGGTTGACGCCGGCACCATCCTGCTGACCATCACTCCCGAGGCTCCGTTCATTGCACCGGCTTACTACCTCGTTGGAGGTCCGATGGACTGGTCCGCATCTTGTGCATCCAAGGAACAGGTCTTCAGCCACAGCGACCTTGATGTATACGAAGATCCCGTCTTCACCTATCTGCTCACAGCAACAGGCGACACCTGGTTTGCCATTGGCGACGATGAGGCTTGCGATGCTGTTGCCAACGATGGAAACTGGTCGCTCCTGTTCGGTACTGAACTGGGCAATGGTAACAACGGAATGAGCGGAACCTTCAACCGTCGCACCCACCTGAGCGATGACGGTTCGTTCATGCTGCCTGCAGGTACTTACCTCATCAAGCTCAACTTGATGGACTACACCTATGAGATTTCACCTGTTGCATCTGCCTTCTACATGGTAGGTGCCATTCCCGGATGGAATGCTGAAGCAGCTGCAACGGCAATGTTCTTCCCACTGGGCGACAACAAGTATGCTTACACCGCCTACTTTGAAGATGGTAACAACCTGAAGATTTGGGGCGAAGACGACCTGGGCAACTGGGATGCAGCATATGGTGCTGTTGAAGACAATTCAACTGCCCAGAATGGTTCGCTCGTCAACTCTGGTGCTGGTGCCATCATGGTTCCTGCCGCCGGTTACTGGACATTAGTGCTCGACTTCAACGCCATGTCTTACACATGGCAGCCTGCTAATGAAGGTACGAGCTATGATAATGTCGGCCTCATTGGATCGTTCAACGGTTGGGGCAGTCAGGAGAACATGAAAGAAGTGGCTCCTCACAACTGGTACATTCAGTATGCGATTGAAAGCGACAACACCGAGTTGAAGTTCCGCGCCAACGACGACTGGAGCTACAACTGGGGCTACGGTGCAAACACTGGCGACTGGACTGTTTCAACAGCAGACTTTGCCAAGGTATGTAGCAATGGTGCTGGCAACATTGTGCTCAATGCAGGTCTGTACGACTTCTACCTGAACGATATTACTGGTGAAACTATCATCAAGGATATTACTAATAACTATCATCCAAGATAGTTGAATAAAATTTTATTTCTCTATCTATAGTAAGAGGGTTTCCCCACCATGAAGGGAGACCCTCTTTTTTATTGTTGCGAAAGCTGGGTCTTTTGGTTTCCTGTTGATCCCCAAAAATAATAAAAGGTACATGCGATGAAGTTACCATCTGGCGAGCATCATGTCAAGATATCATCATTTATTTGCATAAAAGAGATGGACATGTGCACTTGACGGGCAAAGCGGAACATGAAGATGTGAGTTATTCACAAGTCAAGCGTTCAACTATTTGGAAATCAGGCAATTACAATTTGTTTCCATTTGAGCCTCTTTTGCAGTGCGTTTGGGCGTCAAACGCTCGACGAAAGAGGCCCTAACGCAATGCCATCGGACCTCAAACGGAAAACAATCGGCCAGCTGTGCTTTTTTGATACGCTGAAAAACATTTTTTCAATCCTCAAAAACTATGACGCGAACGACTGAAAAACATCCTGAATTTTCTTGATTTTAAAACATTTTAACGCACAGATGTAACCGATTGCGCAGAATTATTTCCCACTGAAATGTTAAAAATCTATTTCCATATGGAAATAACACTATATTTGCATTACATAGACAACGACTGCAAACTGAAACAACTAAAAACCAAACAGATATGAGAAAACTCTACACCTCCATTTTCTTCGCTATCCTCAGTCTTACAGCCAGCGCACAGGGTTGGCCCGAGAACTATGCAGGCGTCATGCTGCAAGGTTTCTACTGGGACAGCTACAGTGACTCTTCGTGGGCGAAGCTCACCAAGCAGGCCGACCAGTTCAGCGGCTATTTCGACCTGATATGGATTCCGCAGAGCGGCAACTGCAACGGCACCTCCATGGGCTACGACGACTACTACTGGTTCCCGGGCGACAACCACTACACCAGTTCGTTCGGCGACGAGAACCAGCTCCGCACCCTCATCAGCACCTTCAAGAGCAAAAACATCGGGACCATTGCCGATGTGGTCATCAACCACCGTAAGGAAAAGGGCAACTGGGTGGTATTCCCCTCCGAGACCTACAAGGGCGTGACCTATCAGCTGCAATCAACCGATGTCTGCAAGAACGACGACGACGGTGCTACAAAGAAATGGTGCGATGCCAACGGCTACACCCTCTCGTCGAACAACGACACCGGCGAAGGCTGGGGCGGTATGCGCGACCTCGACCACAAGAGCACCAATGTGCAGAACAACTGCAAGGCCTACACCAAGATGCTCATCGACGACTTCGGCTATGCCGGCTTCCGCTACGACATGGTGAAGGGCTACAGCGCCACCTACACCCAGATGTACAACACCAACGCCAACCCGACCTACTCCGTGGGCGAATGCTGGGACGGCACGGCCACCATATGCAACTGGATTAACGGCACGAAGAACGCCTCGAGCGTACCTACCTCGGCCGCTTTCGACTTCCAGTTCAAGTATGTCTGCCGCAATGCCTTCAATGCCAACGACATGACAAAGCTTCATGCGCAGAACGACGGAAACTGGCCGTTGGTACACGCCACCACGAAGTCGACTTACAGTTCGCAGTTCGACACCTACCGCTATGCCGTGACCTTCGTCGAAAACCACGACACCGAGTTGCGTCCGGACGGAACATCCAATGGCCCGCTGGAGAAAGACACCCTGGCTGCCAACGCCTGGATGCTGGCCAACCCGGGCACACCCTGCGTCTTCCTGAAGCACTACCTGGCCTACCCCACCGAAATCAAGGCCATGATCGATGCCCGCAAGGCCGCCGGCATCACCAACCAAAGCACCTATACCAACTACAACACATCAAACGTAGCCTACACCGCACGCGCCATCAAGACCAACAACGCCAACAAGCTGATGGTCATCGTAGGCAGCAACACCAGCGGTTACACCCCCGCAGCCGGCACCTGGATTGAGGTGCTCAGCGGCTACCACTACAAATACTACATGGCAAAGGCACTTGAAATCCCCTTCGCCGACAAGCCTTCGGGAGAATACTCAAGCACCTTCAAGGTGAAGCTCACCGCCGTGAGCGCCACCAGCGGCGCACAGCTGGTCTACACCACCAACGGCTCCACACCGACCGCAAGCAACGGAACAAAGGTAAACTCGGGCGCGGAAGTGAGCATCAGCAGCGCCTGCACCCTGAAAGTGGGCCTGCTCAAGAGCGGAAGCGTGTCGAACATCATCACCCGCGTCTACACCTTCAAGGAAGAAACGCCGTGGGAACTGCCCGACTTCGCAACCTATGTCAACGACAAGATATTCTGCTACTTCGAGAATACGCCCATGTGGGGTTCCATCAATGTGTGGGCCTGGGGCAGCTTCGGCGATGTATATTCGTCATGGCCGGGCGAGTCGACACACATCACCAAGGTGGGCACCAACCCGTCGAGCGACTACGATGTCTATCGCTGGGAATACACCCCGACCTCAACCATCACCGCCACCTCCATCACCGGCATAATCTTCAACAACGGCGCCAGCAAGACCGGCGACCTTGCCTTTGAGAACGGAGCCTACTACGACTTCAACGGCAAGTTGGCCAAGATTACCACCGGCATCAACGACATCACCGTCGACCAGCCCGTGAAAGGCAACAATGCCGTCTTCTCCCTCGACGGACGCAAGGTGGCCAACGACAACGAACAACTGCCAAAGGGCATCTACATCCAGAACGGAAAGAAATTCGTCGTAAAATAAAGCAAGCAGGGGCATAGGGGCAACACCCCCATGCCCCCTTTCCTTGATTATCGTAAAAACAAATAAACTTATCATTATGAAAAAACTTGTACTCTTAACCGTTTTATTCTTTAATGCCCTCAACCTGATGGCTGCCTCCACAGGCTGGCCGTCACAATACAAGGGCGTCATGCTCCAATCGTTCTCCTGGGACTCCTACGGAGACACCCGCTGGACAAAACTCACCGACCAAGCCGACCAGATGTGCTACTCGTTCGACCTGGTCTGGATTCCACAGCCAGGAAAACCGTCAGGCAGTCCTTCCATGGGCTACGACCCCGTTTACTGGATTTCAAACTGGAGCAGCTCGTTCGGAAATGAAAGCGAACTGAAAAGCCTCATCTCCACCTTCAAGTCAAAGAACACCGGCATCATCGTCGACATGGTGCTCAACCACAAAGCCGGCGTTACCAGCGACTGCGACTTCCCCAACGAGACCGTAGGCTCCTACTCCATCCAATGGCCCACGCCTCAATCGCAATGGGTAGTCAGCGGTGACAATGGCGTAGGTACAGGTAATGCCGATACCGGTGAAGATTTCTCCGGCTACTGCGACCTCGACCACACAAAGACACAGGTACAGACCAACTGCAAGAACTATTGCAAGTTCATGATCGACCAAATGGGCTTCGCAGGCTTCCGCCTTGACATGGTGAAGGGCTACAAATCTTCCTACACCCAGATCTATAACAACTACGCCAATGTGAACTATTGCATCGGTGAATACTGGGACGGCAGCTACGACGCAGTTGTAAGTTGGATCAACGGCACGGGCAAGACCTCTGCCGCCTTCGACTTCCCGCTCTATTACGGTGCCATGCAGCGCTTCAACGACGGTAATTTCGCCGGCGACTTCTCCAACAAGGGTATGTGCGGCGACGGCACCAACGGCATGCAACGCTATGCCATCACCTTCGTCGACAACCACGACACCTATCAGAAGAACGACAGCCAGCACCCCATCAAGAAGAATGTAGAGGCCGCCAATGCCTTCATCCTCGCATTGCCAGGAACTCCGTGTATCTTCATGCCGCACTGGAAAGCCTACAAGTCCAACATCCAGAAGATGATTGCCGCCCGCAAGGCTGCCGGCCTTCACAACCAGAGCTCCTACACGGAAGGACATGCAGGTAATGGATATTGGATTGAAACCGTCGGTACCAGCTGCAACATCCTTGCCTTGTTCGGCAGCAGCATTACCGTAGCACAGGCAGGTAAGACCGCTTCGCAATACAAACTCGTGGCCAGCGGTACAAACTTCAAGTACTATATCAAAAACACTTCTTACACCGAACCGACCTTCCCAGACTACACACCTTCCGTTCCCGACAACATGTATCTGCTCGGCGATGTACAGGGATGGAGCCCCACCGACGGTCTGGAAATGACAAAGAGCGGCGACAGCTTCACCTGGGAAGGAACACTCACAGGCTCAGAAAGTTCCTACTTCAGCTTCACCAGCCAGTGCGGCGAATGGGACGACATTGCCGGTTACCGCTATGGTGCATCCAGTGATGGTTTGGCCGTATCCAAAGGCAACAGCTATCCACTGACAGAAGGAGGTTCTAACGCCTTCAAGATAACTCCGGGCAATTACAAGCTCACCGTTACCTTCAGCGGCGGCAGCGCCACACTGAAGATTGAAGAAGGACAGGCCAGCGA
>CALFJA010000031.1 GCA_937877605.1 uncultured Prevotellaceae bacterium
TGTAAATGATAACGCAAAAGTATACCAGATAATAATCTAAAAGTATACCACTTCGGTTGAGTGCTGCAAAGGTACAAAAAGTTTGTTATACATTACTTGTTATTGATAATTTTTCTTGTTTCTTTTATTCGATATGATGTACCCGTCATGTTGACGAGATATGATTTATGACATAATCTATCGACGAGTGCTGAGCATAATACCTTATCTTTTAACACCTCCTCCCACCTAGTAAAGGGCAGGTTCGTCGTGATAATAGTAGATTTCTTTCCAGTTCTGAGCGATAGATGATTGAATAGCATCTCCGCACTTTCCTTGTCGAAGCCGACATATCCAAGTTCGTCGCATATGACCAGGTCGTAGCGTTCAAACTTGATTTCCAGATTCCTCAGCGTCTTCTCCGTCTTTGCCTCCCTGATCATAGTCAGCAGGTGTGGGACAGAGGTAAAGAAAACAGAGTAGCCCTCCAGACAAGCTTTGATGCCGAGCCCGATGGCGGTGTGCGTCTTTCCCGTTCCGGGATTGCCGTACATGACGATGCTTCGTCCTTCCTTGATGAAGTCGAGCGTCTCGACCTCAGGCAGTATCATCTGTCCCTCCAGCGGCAGTTCCTCCCTCTTGAGCTCTTCAAGATACTTCATCTGCGGGAAGTCTGCCCTGTGTATGCGTGTTATCTTGCTTCTCTCTCGCCGTCTGGTCACTTCCTCCTCCAGCAGCCGCCGGAGGAAGGTGAGGTGTCCCCACTGCTCCCTTACGGCATCCTCGGCAAGGAGAGCCACGTTCTCCCTCACGGCAGCCAGTTTGAGTTCCCTGGCATATGCATCTATGATGTCCCTCTCGTTCATGGCGCACACCTCCTTCCCGTGCCCGTGCCATTACCATTGCCCTGCATGATGCCGTCGAGCTGTGCCAGCACATCCTCACTGCCGAGCTCTATCTCCAGGAAGGCATCCGTCTTCTGGCTGTCGGTAAACGTCAGCGGTGCGGCATCTCTTGTCTCGAGTGCCACCTTTATCTGGTCAAAGTTGATGTGGCGTGCACCGCGCATGCGTATCTGCCTGACGGCATCGAGTATGTCCCTGTAGTCATGGCCCCTCTCCCTGCAGTACTTGAGCAGCCGCAGGAAGTCCTTCCCGTTGTCGGCGAAGTGGACGCGGAAGAGCTCCTGCATTTTCTCGGGCATCTGTCTGAGAGCTACGGAGCCCTTCAGTGCACCGGGCTTCTTCATCAATGTGTTTATATAGTGGTTGATGTCAAACGTCCACGAGCCGGAGGAGTAGCTGCGCTCGTGCTCGGCCATCTTCTTGTGTGCAGCATCATAGACACGTATCTTCTCCGAGTAGAGCTGCACGATGACAGTCTGCCCCACGAGGTGGTCGGGCACGGAGTAGTGCGAGTTCTTCACGCAGATGGTAGACTGTTTGTCCACCGCCGCCTGCAGCAGGTCGAAGCAGCCGAAGTCACCGGGGAAGTGCAGCATGCACTCCATGTCCCTGCGCAGTGCCTGCTGCTTGTCGCCCGTAGCGATGCTGCCGCTTTCCCTGTTGATGTTGTCGCAGATGCGGCTCAGCCACTGCTGGGCGCTCTGTATGGAGTCGAAGTCCACCCGTGTGGTGAAGGCGCGGCCTCTAACAAAGTCCACGCTGCGCTCCACATGTCCCTTCTCCCAGCCTGCACGGGCATTGCAGAAACGATGTGAGAAGCCGTAGAAGGCCTCCATGCGCAGCAACGACTCCGTGGGTTGCTTGCCGTCGGGTTTGAGGATGACGGCCACCTTCATGTTGTCGTACACCATCGTGTGGGGCACACCGTGCACATCATGGAAGAAGTTGCGGTGCGACTCCATGAAAGCCAAGTTGTCCTGATGACGGAAGAGGTAGGCCCAGCGGCCCTCGCTGTGGCACAGGGCAAAGACGGCCATCGTGAAGGCGACCTGCTTACCCGCTATGCGCAGCTTGACCTCACCCCAGTCAAACTCACACTCCTCGCCGGGCTCGTAGTACTGCTTGATGAACACATCCTTGGGCTTGCTCCGCTTCTCCGCCTTGCGCTGCTGGATGTACTTGCACACGCTCGAATAGCTGATGCTGAAGCCCTTCTCTATCAAGGCACGATGGATGTCCTGCCGCTTCAGGCACTGCTTCTTCATGCCCGTCTGCCGTCGCTTCGCATTCTCCGAGAGCCAGTACTCAATCTCTGCACAGACGGCATCTGTCAGCTTGCTGC
Source organism: uncultured Prevotellaceae bacterium (assembly GCA_937877605.1). Lineage (GTDB taxonomy): Bacteria > Bacteroidota > Bacteroidia > Bacteroidales > Bacteroidaceae > Prevotella. The sequence goes on from CALFJA010000031.1 coordinate 2,227, forward strand.
GCCCAGCCTTGCGTGGCGGATATTTAGGTCTGCTTGCCAGGCACATGTCTGCACCCTCTTCCGGGTCAGACGACACCTGAGCCTCATACTCACGGATGTAACGGGTCACGGTCTTACGGTTAAGACCAACCCTGCGGGAAATCTCCCGCAAACTCAAACCATCAATGCGATGGTAATGAAGAATCTGTTCTTTTTTGTCCATGTCGATCATTTTTACTCTTTGTACGCTAAACAGTACTCTTGTGAACTACTATTATAACGTAAAATACACGACCTACATGGTATACTTTTCAATTATTATGGTGGTATACTTTTCAATTACTATTTACA
>CALFJA010000032.1 GCA_937877605.1 uncultured Prevotellaceae bacterium
TGGCTTCCTTGAATTTTTCGCCATAGCGCACGACACCGCTCTCAATCATCTCACGGATAAGGTCGTTGCCCTCACGGGTACGCTCACCCACTCCGGCAAACACCGAGAAACCGTTGTGTCCCTTGGCTATGTTGTTGATAAGTTCCATGATTAGCACCGTCTTTCCCACGCCGGCACCACCGAACAGACCAATCTTTCCGCCTTTCAGGTAGGGTTCGAGCAGGTCTATCACCTTGATGCCCGTTGCCAGTGTTTCCTTTCGTGTGGACAGTTCGTCAAACTTCGGAGCCTCGCGGTGGATGGGATAGGCGCCTTCCATGTCCAGAGGTGCCATGCCGTCGATGGGACCACCCGTCACATTCAGCATGCGGCCCTTAATCTGGTCGCCTGCAGGCATGGCTATCGGGGCTCCCGTAGCAATGACTTCCAGCCCGCGCTGCAGACCGTCGGTGTTGTCCATGGCCACACAACGGACCGTGTCCTCGCCAATGTGTTGTTGCACTTCAATTACCAATTCACGCCCATCTGCGCGTTTCACTTTCAATGCGTCGTAGATGCGTGGCAATACTTGTTCCGGATCCTGGCCCTTGGTGTCGAACCAGACATCGATGACCGGACCTATTATTTGCAAAATACGGCCGTTCAATAATGACATATTTTCAATGTTTTATAGTTATTAATTGTTTTTCAACTAGCATAGGTTTTCCGCACGGAAAGAGATATCCGCAAAAAACATGTGCAAATATACATCTTTTATATTTTATGCACAAAAGTTTTTCGAGGTTTTAAGAAACTGTCCGCAAACCCATCTACTTGTTTCTTCGTCTACTTACCCACTTGCTGACTCCTCAACTCACAATAACTCAACAGGAAAGCCAAGGTCACCGGTATCGCCGCCAGCCAGCGGAAGGCATCCGGAACGCAATAGGCAGTCACCGCACAGAAGACTGTCAACAGCAGTTCGGCACAAGTCAGCCAGCCGATGTGTATCGGCAGACGGTAGCCGTGCCAGCGACGGGCATAGAAAAGCAGCGTGGCAAAATCAAATGCCGCCGTTGCCAGTACGCCGAAGCCTGCACCTGTGACACCGTAATAAAAATAGCCAAGGCTGACAAGCGCCACGAACAGTACGGCATACAGCGTTTCCAGTATCATATAGTGGCTGCTCTTTCCGTGGGACAGGGCCACATAGCTCAACGGCAACTTGACCGCACGAAGCACCAAAGCCACAAGCACTGCCTGCATGGCTGCCACGCAGGGAAGGAACTTGCCGCTGAACAGAAGCGGCACAAAGAAGTTCAAAGAGACAAAGGCAAGCATTACAACGGGTGATACGGACAGCAACGAGATTTCTATCTGATTACTCGTCAATGCCTGTGCCTCGGCAGTATTCATCTGCGATGCCGACAGGCGGGGATAGAAATCGGTTTCCAGCGAATAGAAAAAGATAGTGGCCAGCGTCAATGGGGTCATGTATGCCACGCTGAACAGGCCCACATCGTCAAGTGAACCGGCTGAACGGATTACCGCCCTGACCAGCAGGTCCATAACACTTCCGCCCAGCGTAGCCAGCACAAAGGCCACCCCCAAACCCAGCAGAGCCTTCTCTCGCTTCAGCCGCCCGAACAGCCAAGGCCTGCCCAAAGGTATTTCGCGGAGGGAATACCGGCAAGTTGTCAGCAACAGCACCACTGCCGTAAGCAGCAGCGAGGGGACAATGCCATCCTCTTTCCAAAAATAAAGCACCGGAATGGTCAGAAAAGTCATAAAAAAGGCATTCCACACACTCTGACGAGCCAAACCTTTCAGACAACCGACACCCTTCAACAACGCAAGTTCACCTGCGGCAAAGGTGGACAGACCTACAACGGGCGACAGCAACACAAAAGCCAGCGTATGTGCATGGTCGCCAAACGCGATAACACTCAGAAACGGGCTTAACATCGCTGTCAGCACCGTGCCGGCAAGTGCCAACAGCAACGACCAACCGCGCACCTGATCCGCAGCAGCAAGCCTCTCTCCTTCCACATTCCTCCTTCCACATTCTTGCCTGCGGCAAGCGCGTAGCGAGTCCTCCTTCCACATTCCACCCGACGACACATACCTTACACCGCTGGTGCCAAGGCCGCCCCCCGTCAGCAAAACCAGCAGGCGAATCACTGAGTTGTATAGGTTAATGACACCCATGCCTGCCGGCCCTAAGACAACTGCCACCACTTTGTTGCGGAGCAGAGACAGCAGCACGCAAAATCCCTGCACCGAAGCAAACAGCGTGGTGCTCTTCAACAAAACGCGATAAAGTCCGTTGCCAGAAGACTCGCTCATACTACAAAAACGCAATCTACGCACCATTTATTGCACAACAAAGGAAAAATAGAACAATAGCACAATGGAACAATCCATATCGGCATCGCAAGAAGAGGAGATACAAAGTACTGTCGTTCAACGAATTGGGAGCTTTTGCACACCACTACCGCCTGTGCGGTTTTCATTTGGGGCTTAAACGCACGATAACTGGGGCTAAAACGGAGTACGACTTCCGCCCAAACGCAACGCAACTGGAGCCAAAACGGAAAACGACAGGAACACAACCGACATTTTGACCAAGAACCCTTACATTTAATACAGATTTATTTGCACTGAAAATGGTCCACAATTTTGATTGTGCGCGGATTTTATTATCTTTGCCGCATGAAACTTTCTGTAATCGTTGCGGTCTGGAACGGCAAGCACACCCTCAGAAGGTGCGTGGACAGTCTTGTCGGCCAACTGGCCGGCAACTACGAAATCGTTCTCGTGGACGACGGCTCAACTGACGGAAGTACCGAGCTGTGCCGGCAACTGACAGCGGGTCACAAGGAGGTCAAGGCCGTGCTCACCCCCCACCAAGGACTCTCGCATGCAAGAAATACAGGCATTGCCGCTTCCGACGGCGACTATATAACCTTTGCCGACTGCGACGACGAGGTGGCGCCGGAATCTTACAAGACAGCAATGGACACGCTGGAGAAGAACAGGCAGGTGGATGTGCTGGAGTATCCTATCCACAAAGGGTTTCCGAACAGGCACGCACCCACGGGAAAGACCCTGCGGGAAGAAGCCTTCACTACCCCGCACGACTACTGGGTGCAGACCCAGGGCTATCGGCACTGCTTTGCCTGCAACAAGGTTTTCAGGCGGGATTTATTGGAAAGGCATCCTTTCAAGGCAAGCAACGCCTTTGAGGATGTGGCGCTCATGACGGAACTGCTCAACGAACACATCTGCATCGCCACCACGACACGGGGCTGTTACCGCTATTATGACAACGAGCAGGGCATCACACATGCTGCTGACGCTGCCGCACTGAAGACGCTGTACAGCCTTAGCGCAGAGAGTTATGAAACACATAGTAGCAGCGATTTCCAACGCTACCTGATAAACATTGCGCTGGACATATACAAACTGAGTGGAGAACGAAATGAAATGAAACGGAAATCCTATTTTGGTTCACTCAAACAGATAATATGTAACACACTAGGTATAAATACCTTATTCGCGATATCAAAAATCTATTACCAACTTTGCAAATCAAAGAAATAGTAAAATCGTAAATTGTAAATCTTCTGATGCCATTCATCTCTTTCATCATACCCTCGTTCAACACCCCGTCCGCCTGGCTGGAAGAATGCCTGCAAAGCATTGCAGAACTGTTGCTGACCGACGACGAAAGGGAAATTGTCGTTGTTGACGATGGCAGCGAGACACCCGTCGATGCCACGCTGGTCGGAAAATATGGAGGAAAATTGGTTCGCAGCGAGCACAGGGGCGTTTCGGAAGCGAGAAACAAAGGGCTGGAATTAGCAACAGGCAGATACATACAGTTTGTCGATGCCGATGACCGGCTCGTTACCGAAAAGTATGAGAAAGTACTGAAACTGCTCCGGAGCGAGGCTCCAGACGCCGTTGCCTTTACCTTCAACAAGCAAAAACACAGTTCAAGGCCTCACCACCTGTGTGCTGGCACCTACTATGTACGCCACCACAACATCTTCGGTGCAGTGTGGCCGTATGTCTTTCTGAAGGAAAGAATCAAAAACCTGCGGTTCTGCCCTGCCCTCCAATACGGCGAAGACGAGGAATTTGCACTGAAAGCACTGCTCGAAATGCAGAGCGTGCGTGTCGTAAACATCAGTGCATACGCCTACAGGGAACATCCCGCTTCTGCCGTTGGCAAGCAAAACGACCAGACTGTCGCACAAAGGCTAAACGACCATTTCAAACTGATTGAGCGGCTCGACTGGTATCTCTACCACCTCGAGGGCAAACAATACAAGGCTTGCCGGCGCAGGATAGCACAACTGGCAGGCGACTATATCTACAACATCAAGCACCTGTCGGGCAACGGCGACAGACTGGTGCAGGGCAAACGACAACTTCGACAACTGCACTGGTGGCCGCTCCCATTGAAGTGGTACTCCACAAAATACCTGCTCTGGGCCTTCTACTCACACCTTAAACCTTAAAACATGCGCATCCTGCTCCTTGGCGAATACAGCAATGTACACAACACACTGGCAAAGGGACTGCGCCAGTTGGGACATGAGGTGACAGTAGCCAGCAACGGCGACTTCTGGAAGGACTATCCGCGCGATATCGACCTCAGCAGAAGGGAAGGAAAACTGGGGGGACTGCTGTTATGGGCAAAGCTCATGCGCAACCTCAGCCACTTCATGGGATACGACATCGTACAACTTATCAACCCAATGTTCTTCGAACTGAAAGCCGCCAGGCTGCACTGGTTCTACCACTTCCTCCGACAACACAACAAAAAAATAGTACTGGGAGCCTTCGGCATGGACAGCTATTGGGTACGCGCATGCCGAGAGAAAGGCATCATGCGCTATAGCGACTTCAACCTGGGGAATACCCTGCGGAACGACCAGGAAGCACAGCGCTATGTCAACGACTGGATCGGCACCGAGAAGGAACAACTGAACAAAATGATAGCAACAGACTGCGATGCCGTTGTCGCAGGACTTTGGGAGTATCACATGGCCTATATGCAGTTCTTCCCTGGGAAAACCACTTTCATCCCCTACCCCGTCGAACTGCCCGCCAACAGGAAGAAAGAAAAGGAACAACACAAAATAAAACTGTTCATCGGCATAAACAAAACGCGCAACAAATACAAGGGGACCGACATCATGCTGGAAGGAGCCAGGAAGGTTGTGGATGCCTTCCCCGAAACAGCCGAACTAAAAGTAGTTGAGAATGTCCCCTTCAACGAGTATCAGCAACGCGTGGAACAGGCTGATGTAATGCTCGACCAGCTTTATAGCTACACTCCCGCCATGAATGCACTGCTCGCCATGAGCAAAGGTGTCGTAGTAGTCGGAGGAGGAGAAGAAGAACACTATGCATTGCTACATCCCCACACACCAAGGGCCATCGTCAATGTACAGCCCACTCTGGAAAGCGTAACACAAAAACTCACAGAATTAATAAAGCACAGAACCCTCTTGGAACAACTCCAAAAGGAATCTGTGCAATATATCAGACTTAACCACGACTACATCGGCGTGGCTGAAAAATATGTCCGTCTCTATGAAAGGCTCTAGCCGTTGCGCTCCATGTTCTCGTCTGCAAACGAGAGAGGCATGAGGTCCTTGACGGTTTCAATTAAGTAAATGCCCTTCTTCCCGTAGAGCAGCACACGCATGGGTACCTTATACCGATTTTCAATTTCCAACATCACCTGACGGCAAGAACCGCAGGGCGTCACAGGCTCTTCGGTGAGTTCTCCATGTGGATTCTTCGCTGCTATGGCAATGGCCGTTATAGGAAGTTCTGGATGCGCCACCTGTGCAGCAAAAATAGCGGTACGCTCTGCACACAGACCAACAGGAAACACTGCGTTCTCCTGATTGGCTCCGTCGAAAATCTGGCCATCGCCCAGACGAATGGCAGCACCCACCGAGAAATTGCTGTATGGGGAGTACGAACGAGCCGTTGAGCGGATGGCGCGCTCCACTAGGGTGCGTTCCTCGTCGGAAAGTTCTGCCAGTTGGGCAAAGCGCATCTTAATTTCAAGTTTTACATCTTTCATGGTCGAGGTTAATAGATATTTGTTTCGTTTATTCGTTTGCTTCTATATATTCATAGGCTCCCATGTCGGGGTGCTCGTCGCGGGAAGCACCAAGTCGGTCGATTGACGGTACCGTTACTGGGGCCGCATTGCCGATGGCTGCCGAACCTGTCGCCAGCGAGAAATCGTATATCAGGTTCTCTGTGTCAAATACGGCAAAATTATGGAAGGATCCCTCCTCCTCGCTCGTTATATCCTCTACGATGCAGTCAACGAAGTTGTCCTTGTGTTCGTTCGAAGGTATTTCCGTGCGAAGCAGGCAGTGGTCAAACTGATAGACAAAGGCTTTACCATTATCCGCAACTGCTCCTGCCACAACATCGTCTGCATAACCCGTGAAGATTGAGTTCAAGCAGGTCATTTGATAGAGGTCGGCTTCATAGTTTGAAAACCTAATCGCCGCACCGCGCTGAGAGTCGAAGGGATAGAACTGGGCAAATGTACACCCGTTTATATAGGCGCCACCACCTTCAAGGTTCAGGCAGGATTCCAGGGCATTTGACACCTGGGTGTTCACCAATTGGATGTTAGCACCCTGTGAGAGAATTCCATAGCCCTGACAGTTGTGCACGGTCAGTTGTTCTCCGGTGAGATGTATTCCTTCGTTTGTGGGGGTGTCAATCACGATTCCGTTGTAGGTACTGTGTATGTCAGTGTAGGTCAGTCTGTTGCCAACGGAAGACGGATAGAAATGGACTCCCTGCCATTGTCCGGCTACGCGGTCGTAGGGCAGGTAGTCGAACATATTGTCGATACGATCGCCGCGGAGACAGACTTCATTTCCGGCCTCGCCTTCGCACACCAGGGTACCATGTACATCGATACCGGCGTTGTTGGCAAAATAGAGTGTGGTACCTGCGGCAATGGTCAAGACGGCACCCTCTGCCACGGTGATGGTTTTCCGTACCAGAACTGGCCTATCCTCGGCAACGGTCACTGATGAAGATATATCATAGTTTTCCCACTCTACCGCATCCAGTGTCGTTGCTTTCAGGAGCAGTCGCTGGGTAGTGCCTCCATCGAGGGTAAAGATGAGGTAGTCGCTCAGTTCCTGCGGTTCCTCACGCCCCGTCGCAAACGATGTCAGTTCAACAAAGATGCGGATGCTGTCGCCGCTGGCTATTTCCACATCCTGTGCACGATAGCCGGAAGTGGGGCCGAGATACCAGCCGTCCACATTCACACGGAACCCCGTCTGATTGCCTTGAGCCAAACGGATTTCACTGCATACGATGCCGTCGCCGGTACTATTGTACACCCAAATGTCCTTCGTGGCCGACGGCATGCCGCTGAACACGACACCGAGATCCACCGTTTCTTCTGCAAAGGTCAGCGTCCTATTTCCAGCGGGAGCGAAAGAGTCGGTATCGTCGCAGGAAAGCAACAGGAAAGTGCTTATCAAGAGGAATGCTGTTTTATACAATCTTATACGCATGTCTAAATTTTCTTATAAAACGATGTTTTTCCTCTTTTATTGCATTTTCAATGCCGATATCAGTTCGGGCACCGTTATTTTCTTGAAATCTGGGATAATCAGGTCGGCCAAATGCAGGTCTTCTATTTGTTCAACGGTCAGACTTGTGGCCAGCCCCACCACCCTGACGCCTGCCGCATGAGCCGATTTCAGCCCATTGACGCTGTCCTCAAAGGCAATGCACCGAGCCGGTTCCAACCCCAGCCGCTGCATTCCCATGAGATAGCACTCGGGCGATGGCTTGCTTTCGTGGAAGTCTTCCGATGTAACTTGCCGAGATACGAGTTGCCGCAATTCTGGATGCTGGGCATAGACACTGCGCATCTTAGGCTGGTTACTGCTGGTAACGATGCAAGAGAGATGCCCCGCCGAATTTATTTCCCGGGCAAAATACGGAAAGCCTTCCACCCAGGGCATGGGCATGTTTCGCTCATAGTCATTCAGTTCCCGGGTGATTTGTTCCTGCGTTGCCACATCCGGGAAGAACCTGTTGAAGATTTCGGTCAGCGTCTGTCCTTTTATCGCACGATGTAATTCTGGATTTTGCGGATAGGCTTTCAGGAATTGGTTGCCCCAAAAGATGTCGTACTGAGGCTCGGAATCCAGTATGACACCATCCAAATCGAACAGAAAGCCTATCTTTCTCATAATATCCTGATTGTCATTTACTTGTTTAACTTCCTCTGCAGCACTTTACTGATGGCCATTACATGCCTTCCTTGCTTTACCATGTCCTGTCGTATCGCATTGATTTCATTGAAGAAATAGGATGCCGCCGACTGGATGGCATTGGGACGGCGGAGGCGTTTGTCGGCATTTCGGTTGACAATGATTTTTATGCCCTTGTGCACCACCTCAACAGTGATGTCCTTTCCTGCCTGTGCAGGGTCACCGTCGTAGTGAATCACACCCTCCTCCTTTCGATGAATCTGCAGCCGTTTGGTGCGGAAAGTCTTTATAAAGGCATTCTTGTCCAATGTCTTGTTGAACATTTCCAGGCTTATCTGTGGTGCATCGATCATATCGAAGGGCTCCATTACGATTACATCCAGCAGGCCGTCGCTCATTGATGCCTGCGGTGCTATATAGGCATTATTGCCATACTGCGAAGCGTTTGCACAGGACACGAGGAATGCCTTATAGCGGTATTTCCCCGATTCGTCGGAGAGTTCATAGGTTTCCGGCTGATAGTTCAGTGCTCCTTTCAGGATTTGTTCCAGGTAGGTGGCCGGACCACGCTTGCCTGCCTCGGAGAACTTCTGGCTGATAAATGCGTCGAACCCCATTCCGCAAGTGCAGAAGAAGGGGTGTCCGTCAATCAATCCGTAGTCCAGGTCATGTACTTCAAAATCGTTGATGATTTCCAGCGACTTCTTTATTGAGAGCGGAATCATAAGATGGCGTGCCAAACCGTTGCCCGATCCGCATGGCACCACCCCCAAGGCGGTCTGGGTGTTTATCAGCCCACGGGCGGTTTCATTCACTGTGCCGTCGCCACCTACGGCCACGACTGCATCATAGCCATCCTTCACCGCTTGTTGTGCCAGTTCCGTAGCATGACCCGCATATTCCGTAAACACCACTTCATACTGGAATCTTGACAAATCAACAACCCGTTCGACCATTGGCTGGAAGGTTGATTTGTCGGATGTGCCGGAGTGGGGATTTACAATAAACAGAATCTTGTGCATCATGCTTTCAGACGCAATATATCCATGCAAATATACATTTATTTTCCAAATAAGCACTCTTGAAGAAGAATTTTTCGTCCTTTCCCACCAGAAAACCTCCAGCCTCCAACCTTCAACCTCCAAAACATTGCACAAAAAAACAGCAAATGAGTAAAAATGCCTTATTTTTTTTGTCCTTTTGCCTAATTAGATTATCTTTGCAACTGATTTTGAAAATACTGACGATAAAATTCGTTTTTATCTACATCAACTAAATGGGACAATTACAAGAAAAGCATAAAAGTTATCGCGTGCCCCAGCATTTCATGGCAGAAGGTATCTATCCGTACTTTCGCGCGATAACCAGTAAGCAAGGTACAGAAGTTGAAATGGAAGGACATCATGTACTGATGTTCGGATCAAACGCCTACACAGGTCTTACAGGCGATCAGCGCGTGATTGACGCTGCCAAGCGAGCCCTTGACACCTACGGTGCAGGCTGTGCCGGAAGCCGGTTCCTCAATGGAACGCTCGACCTCCACCTGCAACTGGAACGGGAACTGGCCGAATTCGTGGGAAAGGACGAAGCCCTCTGCTTCTCCACCGGATTCTCCGTCAATCAGGGCGTATTGGCACAAGTTGTCGGGCGCAACGACTATATTATCTGCGACGACCGCGACCATGCCAGCATCGTTGACGGACGGCGCCTGTCGTTTGCTACGCAACTGCGCTACAAGCACAACGACATGGACGACCTGGAGCGTACCCTGCAGAAACTGCCCGAAGAAGCCATAAAACTGATAG
>CALFJA010000033.1 GCA_937877605.1 uncultured Prevotellaceae bacterium
CAAACTCCGGAGCAAAGAAACGCTTCCGTTTCACCGGAACTGGTAAGATTAAACGCCATCACGCTTACCACAGTCACATTCTGACTAAGAAAACCAAAAAGCAAAAGCGTAACTTGGTACACCAAGCTATTGTGGACAAATCCAATCTGAAGCAGGTTCGCGACTTGCTTTGCTTGCGTTAATTAACATTAGTCGAACAATTAAAAGAAAAGAACTATGCCAAGATCAGTAAACCATGTAGCTTCTAAAGCTCGTAGAACTCGCATTCTGAAACAAACCAAGGGTTATTTCGGAGCACGCAAGAATGTCTGGACAGTTGCTAAGAACACTTTTGAAAAAGGTTTGACTTATGCTTATCGCGACCGCAGGAACAAAAAGCGTTCATTCCGCGCTTTGTGGATTCAGCGTATCAACGCAGCAGCCCGCTTGGAGGGTATGAGCTACTCCGTGCTTATGGGTAAGTTGGCAAAGGCCGGTATCGAAATCAACCGCAAGGTGTTGGCCGACCTCGCCGTGAACAACCCTGAAGCTTTCAAAGCCATCGTGGAGAAAGTGAAATAAGACATTTCTTTGTCAGTAACAATAAAGGGCGACATCCAATCGGATGCCGCCCTTTTCGTATTTCATCCTCCCTCCTTTTTTGGGGGGCGAGGGGGTGTGTCAGTCCACCTGTTTCATGCTCAGGGCGATACGGTGGCGCCTGGTGTCTACCTCAATCACCTTGACCTGTACTTGCTGGTGCAACTTTACCACTTCGGTGGGGTCTTTTACATAGCGCCGTGCCAGCTGAGACACATGCACGAGGCCGTCTTGGTGTACGCCGATATCGACGAAGGCGCCGAACTTCGTGATGTTAGTCACAATGCCGGGCAGCACCATTCCCACCTCCAAGTCGTCGATTTCATGAACGCGACGGTCGAAACTGAAGGTTTCCAGCCGTTGCCTGGGGTCTCTGCCGGGCTTTTCCAGTTCCGTCATGATGTCCTTGAGGGTGGGCATGCCGACGGCGGCCGTGACATATTTGTCCAGTTGTATGCCCTGGCGCAGGTCTTTCCGGTCTATCAGGTCCTGCACGGTGCAACCGCAGTCGGCAGCCATCCGCTCCACGATTCCGTAGCTTTCGGGGTGCACGGCCGACCTGTCCAGCGGATTGTCTCCGTTGTCAATGCGCAGGAATCCGGCGCATTGCTGGAAGGCGTTGGCTCCCAGCCGAGCTACATTTTTCAGTTCGTTGCGGCTTCGGAAGGCACCATGCTCTCGGCGGTATTCCACCACATTGTGTGCCAGCGCAGGCCCCAGGCCGCTCACATAGGTCAGCAAGGGCTCGCTGGCGGTGTTCACATTCACGCCCACCGTGTTCACGCAGAACTCCACCACCTGGTCAAGGCTCTTCTTCAACTTGCCCTGGTCCACATCGTGCTGGTACTGCCCGACGCCCAGGTTGCGTGCATCGATTTTCACCAACTCCGCCAGCGGGTCCATCAGTCGGCGTGCGATGCTCACGGCTCCCCTGACGGTCACATCCTCATCGGGGAACTCCCGCCGTGCGATTTCCGAGGCGGAATAGATGGAGGCTCCGTCTTCGCTGACCACATAGAGCGGTACGGTGCTGGTGTCGACAATGCTTTCGATGAAGTCGCGGGTCTCTCTCGAGGCTGTGCCGTTGCCAACCGCGATTGCCTCTATGTCGTATTCGCCCACCAGTTCGTCGATTATGACGGTTGCCTGTCCCCTGTATCGCTGGGGCGGATGGGGGTAGATGACATCGTGGTGGAGCAGGTTGCCCTGCCGGTCGAGGCAGACCACTTTGCATCCGGTGCGGAATCCTGGATCGATGCCCATTACGCGCTTCTGTCCGAGCAGGGGTGCCATGAGCAGTTGGCGCAGGTTTTTCACGAAGATATCAATGGCTTCGTCGTCGGCCTGCTCCTTGCTGAGGGTGGCAAATTCGTTCTCTATCGACGGGCAGAGGAGTCGTTTGTAGGCATCCTCGACGGCTTCGGCCACGAACTGCGAGCTGCGTCCGTTTCCTTTCACATAGTGCTGCTGGATGCGTGCGATGGTTTCATCGTCGTCGACGGCGATGCTCACGCGCAGGAATCCCGCAGCTTCGCCCCGTCGCATGGCCAGCAGTCGGTTGCCGGCGCAACGCTTGAGCGGTTCCTTCAGCCCGAAGTAGTCGCTGAACTTGGCTGCCTCTTCCGTGTCCATCTTGTTCTTGACGGCCTTGGAGCATATCATGGCTTGCCGTCGGAAGGTGTTCCGAAGGAACTGCCGGGTGCGCTCGTTCTCGCTCACCTGCTCTGCGATGATGTCCTGTGCGCCCTTCAGTGCCGCTTCCACATCTTTCACATCGCCCTTGACGAACTGCCTTGCAGTCTGTTCTGGATTATTGTCCCTTTGTTGCAGCAGTATTTGTGCCAGCGGTTCCAGTCCCTGCTCGCGCGCCACCTGTGCCCTTGTGCGGCGTTTGGGCTTATAGGGCAGATAGATGTCCTCCAGTTCGGTGGCGTTCCAGCACAGACGGATGCGCTGTTCCAGTTCGTCGGTGAGTTTGTCCTGCTCGGCAATGGTGCGCAACACGGTCTCCTTGCGCTTGGCAAGGTCCTTCAGACGGGCATATTCCTCGCTGATGAGCGTCAGTTCCACCTCGTTCAGCGAGTTGGTCGCTTCTTTCCGGTAGCGGGCAATGAAGGGAATGGTGTTTCCGTTGTCCAGGAGTTTCAGGGTGTTGGCAATGCTCTTCTCGTTGAGTTGCAGCCGTTCGGCAATGAGTTTTACGAAGGTTTCCGTTTCCATTGTTTTGCTCTTAATTTCTCACAAAGATACACTAATTTTTCAATTGAGCCCAAAACGCATTGCGTTTGGAGCCCAAACACCTTACAAAAGCCGCCCAAACGCACTCCGTTTGGACCCCAAACGGAACGGCGATGGAACATGCTGATATTCAGGTGTTTGCAAATCAGAGATTTTTTCATTACTTTTGCGCCTCGAAATCAGATTCTATAATAATATAAATAAGGTACGCGATGATAACAGTGGAAGGTTTGGGCATAGCATTCGGCGTGAAGCCTTTGTTCCGCCATGCCAATTTCGTGGTCAACGGGCGCGACCGCATAGCCTTGGTGGGCAAGAACGGTGCCGGCAAGACCACGCTGCTGCGAGTGCTCTGCGGCCGCCAGATGCCATCGGAAGGGACTGTTTCCTATCCGTCGGGCACCACCTTCGGCTACCTTCCCCAGGTAATGGCTGTGGCCGATACCACCACCGTGCGGCAGGAAGTAGTCAAGGCCTTTGTCGATGTGAACCGCCTGAAGGAACATGTAGAGCAACTTGGGCGCGAGATGCAGGAACGCACCGACTACGACAGCGACGACTACCTGCAACTGGTCGACCGTTTCACCTCGGCGCACGAGCGCTGCCAGCTCATGGGCGGCGGCAACCAGGATGCCGAGATAGAACGGACGCTGACCGGACTGGGCTTTGCACGCACCGACCTGGACCGCCCCACAGCGGAGTTCTCCGGCGGATGGCGCATGCGGATTGAACTCGCCAAGATACTGTTGCAGCGCCCCGATGTGCTCCTCCTGGACGAACCCACCAACCATCTCGACATTGAAAGCATCCAGTGGCTGGAGCAGTTCCTGACCACCACCGCCAGTGCCGTCGTGCTGGTCAGCCACGACCGCGCCTTCATCAACAATGTAACCGACCGCACCTTGGAGATTTCGGCCGGCCGGCTCATCGACTACAAGGTGAAATACAACGCCTATGTGCAACTGCGTCGGGAGCGCCGAGAGCAGCAACTCAGGGCATACGAGAACCAACAGAAGGAAATGGCCGACATGAAAGCCTTCATCGAACGCTTCCGTTATCAGGCCACCAAGGCCGTGCAGGTCCAGCAGAAAATCAAGCAGCTGGAAAAAATCGTACCTATTGAGATTGACGAGCTCGACAACAAGGCCATGCACCTGAAATTCCCACCCTGCGCTCGCAGCGGCGATTACCCTGTCATCTGTCAGGATGTGGGCAAGGCCTACGGCAATCACCAGGTCTTTGCCGGTGTGTCCTTCACCATCAACCGCGGCGAGAAAGTGGCATTCGTCGGCCGAAACGGCGAGGGAAAGACCACATTGGTCAAGTGCATCATGGGCGAAATCCCCTTCGAAGGGGCACTGAAGATAGGACACAATGTGCAGATTGGCTATTTTGCGCAAAACCAGGCCCAACTGCTCGACGAGCAACTGACCGTGTTTGAAACCATCGACAGGGTAGCACGCGGCGACATCAGGCTCCGACTGAACGACCTGCTCGGCGCTTTCATGTTTGGTGGAGACGCTTCCGATAAGCGTGTGAAAGTACTCTCCGGTGGAGAACGCAGCCGGCTGGCCATGATAAAACTGTTGCTCGAACCCGTCAACCTCCTCATCCTCGATGAGCCTACCAATCATCTGGACATGGCCTCCAAGGATGTGCTCAAAGAAGCACTGCTCGCTTTCGACGGAACCGTCATCGTAGTGAGCCACGACCGTGAGTTCCTCGACGGGCTGGTGAGCAAGGTCTATGAGTTCGGAGGCGGCAAGGTCAGGGAACATCTAGGCGGCATCTACGACTTCCTTGAGAGCCGGCAGATAGACTCATTGAACCAACTCGCCGCCTCCAAGGAGAAAACCGTGGCAGAGACCGCTCCACGCCCATCGGGCAATGCTGGCTACCAGGCGCGCAAGGAACAGCAGAAGCGGCTGAAGAAACAGCAGCGACTGGTGGAGGAGAGCGAACAAAAAATTGCCCGTCTGGAACAGCGCGTGAAGGAAATGGATGCCCTCCTCATGAGCGAGACCCATGCCACCGACATGCAACTCATAGAGGAATACACTGCCGTCATGCGCCAACTGGACGAGGAAAATATCCGTTGGATGGCACTCTCCGAAGGACTCGAGCAACTACAGGAAAACTCCATATAGCCCCCTTCAAGGCACTTTTTCGCCGGACGACAGCCAAAAAATACGATTTTCCCCACTGCGGACGGCGCGGATGGAGAATTTTTCCTATCTTTGTAAAGTGCAGGCATGTGCCGGCCGCGACCGTTACATCTTTTGGCGATGCCCATCGGAAGAATACATTAATAACAAATGCAATATGAAAATCAAATTCTTTATTTCCATGACCCTATTATTGGCGATGTCCGCAACCGTCTCTGCCCAGAACAAAACAGGCCTGAAGGCGGAAAACATGGACAAGTCCTATCGTCCGCAAGACGATTTCTACATGTTCGCAACAGCCGGCTGGCAGAAGAACAATCCCCTGCCGGCAGCCTTTTCGCGCTTCGGAAGCTTCGACCAACTGCAGGAAGACAACAACAAGCGCATCAATAGCATCCTCGACGAACTGAACAAAAAGAAGTTTGCCGAGGGGACAACAGAGCGCAAACTCTCTGATTTCTACAAACTTGCACTGGACAACGAGCGCCGCAACCGAGAGGGACTGGCTCCCGTGCGCCCACTGCTCGATGAACTGAAGCAGGCTAAGACCAAGGACGAACTCCAGCAATTGCAGCTGAAATACGCCCTGTTCAACATCGGCGTACCCTACGGTGCCTATTTCGGTGCCGACGAGAAGAATGTCACCATGAACATTCTCAGCCTGAGCCAGGGCGGACTGACGCTGGGACAAAAGGACTACTATCTTAACAACGATGCCGCCACGGTGCAGATTCGCGAGGCATACAAACAGCACATCGCCCGTATGTTCCAACTCTACGGCTTCAGCGAGGAAGAGGCTGCCGCCAAGCGCGATGCCGTGTTCCGCTTCGAGACAGCACTGGCGCTCATCTCCAAGAGCCGCACAGAACTCCGTAACCCGCAAGCCAACTACAACAAGATGACGCTGCAGGAGTTCAAGGAGAACTATCCCGCACTTCCTCTGGAGGAAATGGCCAAGGCACAAGGTGTCAATGTGGACTACATACAGGAAATGATTGTAGGCCAGCCGTCGTTCTTCGCTGGGCTGGACAAACTCGTTTCGGCCATGTCTGCCGACGACCTGCGGGCTTATATGGAATGGGATGTCATAACCTCATCGGCATCGTTGCTGACAGACGAAATCCGTGAGGCCAACTTCAGTTTCTTCGGTAAGACCATCAGCGGCCGTCAGGAGGACTATCCGCTCTGGAAACGGGCCACAAACCATGTACAGTCGGTCATGGGCGAAGCCCTCGGAAAGATGTATTGCGAGCGCTTCTTCCCTGCATCGTCGAAGAAACAGATGGAACAGCTCGTAAAGAATCTGCAGATATCGCTCGGCCAGCGCATCGATGCACAGAAATGGATGGGCGACTCCACCAAGATGAATGCCCACGAGAAACTCTCTACTTTCTATGTAAAGATTGGCTATCCGGACAAATGGACCGACTACGGCAAACTGCAGATAGACCCCGAAAAGTCGTTCTACGAAAACATGCTGGCTTGCAGGAAATGGCGCGCCGAGAAGCATATTGCCGAAAAGGCAGGCAAGGAAGTGGACCGCGAGGAGTGGTACATGACACCGCAAACTGTCAATGCCTACTACAACCCGACCACTAACGAAATCTGTTTCCCGGCAGGCATACTCCAATACCCCTTCTTCGACCCTACGGCCGACGAAGCCTTTAACTACGGTGCCATAGGAGTTGTAATCGGACACGAAATGACTCACGGCTTCGATGACCAGGGAAGGCAGTTCGACAGCAAGGGTAACATGCACGACTGGTGGACAGCCGAAGACGCAAAGGGGTTTGAAGAGCGTGCCAATCTCTACGACGCATTCTTCTCCAACATAAAAGTGCTGCCCGACCTGAATGCCAATGGCCGTCTAACTTTGGGTGAAAACCTTGCTGACCATGGTGGTCTGCAAGTTGCATTCCAAGCCTTTAAGAATGCTACTGCCCAGCATCCTCTCAAGACAAAAGACGGATTCACACCCGAACAGCGGTTCTTCATAGCCTATGCCGGCGTCTGGGGACAGAACATCACCGAGCAGGAAATACGCAACCGCGTGAAGAACGATCCGCACTCGCTGGGTATGTGGCGCGTGAACGGAGCCCTGCCACACATCAATGCCTGGTACGAGGCTTTCAATGTGAAGGAGGGAGATAAGATGTTCATACCCGAATCGGAAAGACTTGACCTCTGGTAAGCATACATTATTATAATATCTGTACGAAGACTGGCAGAAAATAAAAACCGGATGGAGGCTCTTTCTACATCAGAAAGGCCTCTTTCTGAAAGCATCTCATGTATAGTCAACCGACAATGGAACAGCGCATACCCCTCGAACTGCTGGCACCCGCCAAGGATCTGGCGTGTGGGAAGGCTGCCATCGACCATGGCGCAGATGCCGTCTACATAGGTGCTGCCCATCACGGAGCCCGACAGGCAGCAGGAAACAGCCTTGCAGACATTGCCGAACTCTGCGACTATGCCCACCAGTATGGTGCAAAGGTCTATGTAACGGTAAATACCATTGTCTATGATGAGGAACTTTCAGCGATAGAAAGCCTGCTCCGGCAGTTGAAACAGGTGGCGGTCGATGCCGTGCTGGTGCAGGACATGGCTGTGTTGGAACTGTGTTGGGAAATAGGACTGACAGCACATGCCAGTACGCAGACCGACAACCGTACGGCAGAAAAGGTGAAATGGCTTTCCGGCATTGGCTTTGAAAGAGTGGTGCTGGCACGCGAACTGTCAATCGATCAGATACGGCAGATTCACCAACAGGTGCCTGATGTGGAATTGGAGGCTTTCGTTCATGGTGCACTCTGCGTCAGTTATTCGGGCATCTGCTATGCCTCCCAACATTGTTTTGGCAGAAGTGCCAACCGCGGAGAGTGCGCTCAGTTCTGCCGCTTGCCCTTCCGCTTGGAGGATAAGCATGGGAATGTCCTTATTGACCGCGCCCACCTGCTTTCGCTGAAGGATATGTGCAGGATAGATTTTCTGGAAGAACTGGCTGCGGCAGGTGTCTGCTCGTTCAAGATAGAGGGCCGTCTAAAGGATGCAATCTATGTAAAAAATGTGGTAGCAGCCTACCGCGAGGCGCTCGACAGGCTGATAGCGAAACATCCGGAGCGTTACAGACATTCCTCGCTGGGTAGTGTTGTCCACTTCTTTACCCCTGATTTGCAGAAGACCTTCAACCGGGGCTATACCTCGTATGGACTTCACGGGAGGGAGAAAGACTTGTGGTCGCCCGATACTCCCAAGGCTGTCGGACAGCAGGTAGGCCGTGTCAAAGAGATAAAGGGCAATTCTTTCACCGTGGCAACCGTTCAGACCTTTGCCAACGGCGACGGTATTTGCTTCTTCGACGGCCGTGAACTGCATGGATTCCGGGTGAACAGGGTAGAGGGCAACCGCCTATTTCCACAACAGATGTCCTCTGGGTTGAAGCCGGACACCGTACTCTACCGGAACCACGATCAGGCATTTGCGCAGCAACTTGACGGAAAGACTGCTCAAAGAACCATTCCCTTGCGCATCAAAGCCCGGCTGGAAGATGATAAACTCGTCTTGGAAATGTCCTGTCTGGAACGCCCCGACATTCAAGTTAACTATGTGTCGCAGGCACAATCCTTTGAACCGGCACAGAAATCCCAGGCCGAGAACCAGCAGAGACAATTGGGAAAACTGGGTGGAACTGCCTTCCATGCGGAACAAATAGAACTTGTTCCTCCTCTGGCGGACACCTTCATACCTTCCAGTATCCTTTCGGCTGCACGCCGTGAGACTGTGAATAGGTTGCAGGAGGAACTGGCTCGTAGTTTTTCCCCAAGGCACTCGTACCGGAACCTTCCGCCTTCCACCTTCCACCTTCCACCTTCCTACACCCATCACTGGTATCAATACAATGTGAGCAACCGCCAGTCGGCCCGATTCTATGCGGCTATGGGATGGCAGCAGCCTGCAAAGGCATTCGAGTTGGGCGGTGCCGGCAGTGAGTCCAAGCTCATCATGCAATGCCGTCACTGTATAAAATACGAATTGGGAGGCTGCTCCCGACAGTCAAACGCCCGGAAATTCGACGAGCCCCTCAGCCTGGTGTCGGCCGATAATACCCGTTACCGCCTGCAATTCGATTGCAAACAATGTCAGATGAATGTCTATGCAGAATAAAACCACATACAACCCATGGTTCAGATTGTACAGCCTGTTGCTCCTGCTGGGCTGCACGCTTGGCATGTCTGCCCAGGAATCGCTTGACACTATGGCCTTCGAGCGGGATCACCACTATGGAATCGGCTACAATTTCGTGGTCAAGGGCGATTCCCTGCGGCTTACCAGCCAGCAGCCTGAGGAATTTCTGGCCGACCTTGCCACCGATTCCTTCAGCGTTGCGGGTCAGACGCGCTTGGTCGTTGCCGATGTCCGGATGATGCCCGGCGACCCGATAGACTCTGTCTGGCTGAAAATAGGAACCGAGGACCTGCGCTTCGGCTGGACACGCGAGTCGGCTTTGCTGTCAGAGACCGTTCCTGACGATCCCATTTCGCAGTGCATAGCCTTCTTCAGCGATGTCCATGTGATGGCCGCCTGCATTCTGCTGTTCGCTTCGGCAGTGGCTTTGCTTGTCTATTACCTGCTCAAGCGAAAGGCATATATTGTCCACTTCAACGACATTCACTCCTTTTATCCAACCTTGTTGTGCATCGTTGTGTCGGTGGGTGCCTCGCTCTATGCCAGCATCCAGCTCTTTGCCGTCGACCAATGGCAGCACTTCTATTTCCATCCTACGCTCAACCCGTTGGCCGTGCAACCCCTGCTCGCACTCTTTCTGGTAAATTTCTGGGCTATCATACTCATTGCATTGGCCACCATCGACGATGTTCTTCACCAACTGGACTTCGGCGATGCCGTTCTCTATCTGCTGGGGTTGATGGCCGTCTGCGGCGTGGACTATATTGTGTTCAGCCTCTCCACGCTCTACTATGTGGGCTACCTCCTGCTCGTTTTCTACATTTGCTTTGCACTGTGGGTGTATTTCCGAAAAGGGAGAGCCACCTGTCTCTGCGGCAATTGCGGTGCAAAGATGGCCGGAAAGGGGCGGTGTCCGCGTTGCGGTACAGTGAACGAATAGCACATTTTCCTTCCGTTTGCCCTTGAGAACCCTGTAATATCCTAACAAATGAGGATTGTAGGACATATAGGATACTGGTAAATTTGCCATCAGTAAATGAAACATTATGAGCAAAACCACACTATTCCTATCGCTGATATTGGCATTCTTCACTTCACAGACATGCCTCTCGCATTCGCTGTGCGATGCTTCCGATGTGCTTGAGGGCGACACCTCGCGTGTGATCGACCTTGACGAGGTGGTCGTTGTGGCCCAGCCCAAAGAAGCCTATCGGCTTCGTCAGCAGCCCGTCAGCAGCAGTATGTTCACCAACAGTCAGATGGACGCACTCAATGCACGCGACCTTCGCAATCTCTCTGCCTACATTCCTTCGTTCGTTATGCCCAACTACGGTTCGCGATTGACCTCCTCTGTCTATGTCCGCGGCATCGGTTCGCGAGTGAACAGCCCGTCCATCGGCATGTATGTTGACGGCGTTCCCCTGATAAGCAAGACCGCCTTCAACTTCCACACTTATCAGTTGGAGCGCATCGATGTGCTGCGCGGGCCGCAGGGAACCCTCTACGGGCAAAACACCGAGGGCGGCTTGGTGCGCATGTATTCCATGAATCCGCTGACACACCACGGCATCAATGTCCGTCTGGGCCTTGCCACTCGTGGATTCCGTGAGGTGGAAGCTTCCCAGTTTATCCATCTCGGTCCGCAGTCGGCACTTTCCATTGCCGGGTTTTACCAGGGGCAGGACGGCTTCTTTCGTAACACTACCCTTGGAACGCATGCCGACAAGATGAACGAAGCTGGTGGAAAACTACGCTTCGTGACGGCACTGGGCAAGGCATGGCAACTTGATTTTACCTCCGACTACCAGTTCTCTCACGAGAATGCCTTCCCTTATGGCATCTATTCCGATGGCAAAACGGCAGCACCCGCCGGCAACCGGCAGAGTACCTACCGACGGAACATGCTGACATCGGCACTCAGTCTTTCGACTAAAAACCGCCTGTTCAACTTCTATTCCACCTCTTCCTACCAGTATTTGCGCGACTTCATGCTCATGGACCAGGACTACCTGCCGCAGGATCTCATGCAACTGGAGCAGCGTCAGCACCAGCATGCCGTGACGCAGGAGTTTGTCTTCAAGGGCAACAACCTTGGACACTGGCATTGGACGGCAGGTGCCTTCGGTTCCTATCAGTGGCTGAAGACCAACGCCCCCGTCTCGTTCTTCGACGAATTCAACGACTTCATGGGGCAGAATATCCGCAACGGCCTCATCAATTCCATGATACCAGCCTTCATGCAGGCAAGGGGAATGACCTACGAGGAGGCCAAAGCATTTCTTGAACAGATGGTACAGGTAAGCCAAGTGACCATGTCCGATGTGCCCGGATTGTTCCGCACGCTACGCATGAACCTGGGAATTTTCCACGAATCGAACTTCGACATCACCGACCGGTTGGTTGCAACGCTGGGTCTGCGCTACGATTTCAGCCGTGAGCAGATTAGTTACGCATCGAGTGCCTCTATGTATGCCGACATGACTGTTATGCGGCAGCGGGTGCAGTCGACCATTGCCACGGCACTGAACGGACGCTCCCACCATACATTCAACCAACTCCTGCCTAAGTTCGGCCTGCGATACACTCTCGACAAGGAGGGTTCCAACCTCTACGCTACCGTGGCAAAGGGCTACCGTGCAGGCGGATTCAACATCCAACTCTTCTCCGACATCCTCCAGAACGAACTGCGCAGCCATGCCGCCGATGCCCGTACGGGACAGGATGTGACCATAGAGCACACGGCGGATGACTATGCCAATGTGAACACCTCCATCCTCTACAAACCCGAGGAGAGCTGGAACTACGAACTGGGAGCACACCTTAATCTGCCGGGCAACCGCCTTCAGGTGGACATCTCCACCTTCTTCATGCAGATAAAGAACCAGCAACTCTCCGTCATGGCCGACAATTTCGGCTACGGTCGCATGATGGTCAATGCCGGCAAGAGCCAGAGCTGCGGACTTGAACTTGCCCTGCGCGGACAGGCTTTCGGCTCACGCATGAACTGGTCGGCCGCCTATGCCTTCACCCATGCCGTGTTCAAGGACTATACCGACCAGGAAGTGGTTGGCGGAGAGACCGTCGAAGTGGACTACAAAGACAAGCATGTGCCTTTCGTTCCGGCCCATATGTTTGCCCTGGCAGCCGACTGCAACCTGCTCTCCGCCGCACAGACAGGCAATTTCCGAAGACTTTCCGTGGGCATGGACCTGACCGGACAGGGACGCACCTACTGGGACGAGGGCAACCAGTATAGCCAGAAGTTCTACCTGCAGCTGGGTGCCAATATCCAGGCACAGTTCAAGAACCACTCCGTCAGGCTCTGGGGCAGAAACCTGACCAACTCCCGTTTCAACACCTTTGCCGTGCAGAGTGCCGCCAGCGGTACCCCTCTCTGCTTTGCCCAGCAGGGCAACCGGCTGCAACTGGGTGTCGATGTCCAGTTGCATTTCTGACATCTGGCATCTAACAGCATTCACCTTCCACCCTCAAACGCTCCACGATGAACCGCGAAATCCTACGGCTGGCAGTGCCGTCCATCCTGACCAACATCACCGTTCCATTGTTGGGGCTGGTCGACTTGGCCATTGTCGGTCACATGGGAAGCGAGCGTTACATTGCTGCCGTGGCTGTGGGAAGCATGGTTTTCAATGTGATGTACTGGCTCATGGGCTTCCTGCGCATGTCTACCAGTGGCACCACGGCACAGGCTTTCGGGCAGTCGGACCTTCCGCTGGCGGCAAGTTTGTTGCGCCGAGGGCTGAAGTGGGGACTCGCGGTAGGCGTGCTCTTCCTCGTTTCACAGTGGCTGCTGCTCAGGACGGCGCTGCTGCTGATGAGTCCCGAACAGAACATCGTCGCATTTGTCCAGACCTATTTCAATGTCTGCATCTGGGGTGCCCCCGCCGTGCTCATGCAATATGCGCTGACAGGCTGGTTCATCGGCATGCAGAACACCCGGCTCACCATGGTGGTGTCCGTCAGCCAGAATGTGCTGAACATTGTGTTGAGCCTCTGTTTCGTCTATTTGCTGGGTATGAAGATAGAGGGTGTGGCACTCGGTACGATGCTTTCGCAGTGGGTAGGCCTCCTACTGGCATTCCTGCTCCTCCGCAAAAACTTCCCGTCGGTAGGCCTCTCCTCTTCCTTCGGGAAGGGCTGTGGCAGGGTTTCCCATTCTCCTTCCTTCGGGAGGGGCTGGGGGTGGGTTCCCCTTGCACTCTTCCTGCGCACCGTCTGCCTGGTTGCCGTCAATCTGTTCTTTACCGCCGCAGGTGCAAGGCAGGGCAATTTGGTTCTCTCGGTCAACACGCTGCTAATGACCTTTTTCATGCTTTTCTCCTATTTCATGGACGGATTCGCCTATGCCGGTGAGGCACTGTGCGGCCGATATTACGGTGCCAACGACACGGAAGGATTTCAAACCGTTTGCAAGCGGTTGCTGTGGTGGGGCGGAATCATGATTATGCTGTTC
This sequence comes from uncultured Prevotellaceae bacterium, assembly GCA_937877605.1. Lineage (GTDB taxonomy): Bacteria > Bacteroidota > Bacteroidia > Bacteroidales > Bacteroidaceae > Prevotella. The sequence continues at coordinate 13,645 of CALFJA010000033.1, forward strand.
ACCACTGCCTACCTGCTCGGAGGGCGCCTCTTCCTGCAACTGCTCACTTCCGACTCCTCCGTTGTTGAGGCCGCACGCGAATACTTGCCGTGGGTAGTCCTGGTGCCGCTCTTTGGCATGGCTGCTTTCGTCTACGACGGCGTGTTCATAGGCATCACTGCCGCCCAAGGCATGCTTTGGTCGTCGTTCGTTGCCACCTTGTTTTTCTTCGTTATCTATTACGCCCTCTTTCCGGTCATCGGCAATCATGCGCTCTGGCTGGCCCTGATTGTCTACCTCGCAACGCGCGGAATCATACAACATCTGCTCCTTCGGGCCATGCTCGGGAAATTCCTTCCCTAAAACAGAAATTCACCTAAGAAACAACCGTTTTCCAAGTGAGGCCAAAACGCATCGCGTTTGGGCCCCGGTTGTCGTGCGTTTGGGCTCCAAATGGAATGCGTTTGGGGCCTAAACGGAAAATGCACGGAGTCCGTTCATGTGCAAAAGCATAAAAAGCGCTGACAAACAGCAACTTACATTACTTTTATCCGTTTTCATTCTTTCATCTGTTTTCATTCTTTCATTATTTTCATTCTTTCATTGTTTCATTCTTTCATTGTAATTTTGTAACTTCGCCTGCATGGAAACAGCACTATATATTCTTATCGCACTGTTGCTGTTGGGCATCGTCTTGTACTTCAACCTGCTCAACAAAAAGAAAGGTGTGGAGTCATCGCTGGCGCTCAGTGCCCAGCAGTTGGAACATGAGAAGACCGCCCGCGACGAGGCGAAGGCGGCACTTGATGCGCTGACAGGGCAGATGGATGCCCTAAAGGAAGAACTGATGAGCCTCCGTACGGAGAATGCCTCGTTGCAGACCAGTCTGGAAAAGGAGCGCGAAAACACCTCCAACGAGGCACAGCAGCGGGAGCGACAGTTCAACGAACAGTTGAAAACCGTCCAGGAACGCTTTGCAAACCTTGCCAACGATGTACTGGAAAAGACCGAGAAACGCCTGAAGGACGACAACCAGGAAAGCATGTCGACCATCACGGCGCCGCTGCGCGAAAACCTCATCAAACTGCAGGAAGCCATCGACAAGACCAACACCGAGACTGCCAAGAGCACCGCCTCGCTCTCACAGCAACTCAGGCAGATGGCCGAGCAGACCGAGAAAATAGACAAGACAGCCACGCGACTGACCAATGTGATGCGCGGCGGCAACCAGGAACAGGGAAAGTGGGGCGAGCGCATCCTCACGGAAATATTGGAAATGGCAGGACTCCGTGAGGGTACCGACTACGATGTGCAGGTCATCCTCCGCGATGAAAAGGGGCATGCGCTGACCAACGCCGAGACCAACACCCAGATGAAGCCCGATGTGGTGGTGCATTATCCCAACAACGAGGATGTCATCATCGACTCGAAAATGTCCATCGACGCCTACTACAAGTATGTGAACACCACGGACGAGAACCTCAAGAAACAATTTGCCGACGAACTGGTGCGCAGCGTTAAGAACAATGTCAAGCTGCTGGCGCAGAAAAACTACAGCGACTATGTGGTGCCGCCGCGCCACACCATCGACTTTGTCATCATGTTCGTGCCCAACGACGGTGCCCTGCAACTGGCTTTCCAGACAGAGAAGAGCCTCTGGGCCGAAGCCTTCGAGAAGCGCATCTTCATCACCGGACAGCAAAACCTCATGGCCATCCTCAAGATGATACAGATGGCATGGCGGCAGTACCAGCAGACACAAAACCAGCAGAAGATATTCGGCCTGGCCGAGGAACTGCTCAAACGGGTGGGAGAGTTCTACCAGAAATTCAAGAAGATGGACGACCAGATTACTGCCCTGCGCGGCTCCTACGACGAGGTGAGCAAGAAAGTCTGGACCGGTAGGCAGAGCATCAACCAAAAAGCAAGTCAGCTGATAGACCTCGGCGTGAAGGAAAACCCGAAATACCGCGTGTCGGACGCCGCCGAGGCATTGCCCGAAAACCTGCCGGAAACAGCAACGGAGGAATAGCCGTGCCGTACAAGATCCTGTTTGTCTGCCTCGGAAACATCTGCCGCAGCCCGGCCGCGGAAGGCATCATGAAGCACATGGTGGCCCAGGCTGGCAGGGAAGAGGAGTTCTACATCGACTCGGCTGGCATCGGACCGTGGCATGTCGGAGAACTGCCCGACGAACGCATGCGCCGTACCGCCCGGCAACATGGCTACGAACTGAACTCCCGCGGCCGTCAGGTCAAAGCCTACGACTTCGACGATTTCGACCTCATCCTGTGCATGGACCGGGGCAACTACGACCGACTCATGGACCTCGCGCCCACCATCGGGGCACAGAAAAAGATACAGCTGCTCGGCGACTACCTGCCCGACGGCCTTCGCACAGACGAGATTCCCGACCCATACTACGGCGGCCAGCAAGGCTTCGACCGCGTAATCGCACTCATAGAACAAGCCTGCCGGCAACTGCTGGAAACACACTGAAAAGAATGAAGGTGCTTTCTCACAAATAGGAGAAGGCACCTTCATTTATGTTGCGCGGCAGGGTGGAGTGGCAGGCTCGACGAATTCCCCAGACACACACTATGCGTCGACCATCTGGCGGCGGAGGCTTTCCCGCAGGTCTGCCTCGATTTCATCGAGCGGACGGTCACCTGTGAGAACGCTTTTCAGCCATACGCACAGCACGAAACAGACGATGGTGACGACGGCGGAAACCAACCAGCGCAGCAACTCGTTGTGGAGCGTAAACCAACTGAAGCTCAAAATACCCGCAATGGCAGGGATTCCGAACAGCAGCCAGTCGGCGCCCGTGTTCATGCCGAGGTTCTTCTTGGCGGTTTGATACTCGCTGTCGTTGGCCAGCAACTGCTCACGGTGTTGTTGCCAGTATTCGTCGAATTGTTGTGCTGTCATGGTTTCAGTCGTCTATTCTTATCAATCTTGTCATGATGTCGTCGCTGATGAAGAGGCCTTCACGCGTCAGCCGTATTCCGTCGGCAGTCCGTTCGAGCAGCCGACGCTCCACCATCGGCTGTGCCTGCCGTAGCAGATAGTCACACTCTGCCGCAGAGAGCCATGAGAACTTCAGGCCGTCGGCAGTGCGCAGGGCCGTCACTATCAGGTCGTTGAAGCGGGTGGTGCGGTCGATTTCCTCCTCTTCGCAGAGACGCTCGCCCCGTTCCATGGCACCGACATACTGCCGCAGGTCGGCAATGTTCCAACTGCGGTGAGTGCCGTCGTAGGAGTGCGCCGCTGCCCCCAGGCCGATATAGGGCTGCTGTTGCCAGTAACTGCTGTTGTGGCGGGAGCGTACCTTGCCGAAATTGCTAATCTCGTAGTGCTCAAATCCTGCGTTGGTCAGACGGTCGATGAGCATTTCGTACATGCTGCGTGAAAGCTCTTCGTTGACAGGTTCCACTTCTCCGCGGTCGAGCATCTGCTGCAATGCGGTGCCGGTCTCGTATGTCAGCGAGTAGGCTGAGATGTGCTCCACCTTCAAGTCGATGGCTTTGTCAATGTCGGTGGCCCATTCTTGCAGTGTCTGTCCGGGAAAACCGAACATCAGATCGATGCTGATGTTGCTGATGCCGGCAGCTCTCAGACAATGGATGGCTTCCATCACCTGCCAGGAGCGGTGCCGGCGGTGGAGGAAACGCAACCGTTGGTCGTCGAAAGTCTGCACTCCCATGCTCACTCTATTGAAGGGTAGGCGGCCAAGTGCCTCCGTATAGCCGGCCGTCAGGTCGTCGGGGTTGGCCTCAAGGGTTACCTCCAGTTGGTTCCATGACACGGTGCCGTTTGCCTTCTCCAGCATTTTCTCCAGCTGGTTGAACAGCATTGCAAGGTGCTCCGGCGTCAACTGCGAAGGTGTGCCACCGCCATAATAGACAGTGCTGAAGGATCCCAGTCTGGCGAACTCTTCCTGCCGGAGCTGCATCTCACGGCCGAGCGCATCGACATATCGGCCGCGCCAGCCGGTATCCGTCGTGGAGTAGAAACCGCAATAGATGCACCTGCTGGCGCAAAAGGGAATATGTAGGTAGATGCCTGCCATAGGAAGATGGAATGATAACGGTGAAAAATGCCTCTTTTCAGGGTTCCGGACGAACGCAAAAATACGAATATGTTCAAAAAAGATGCACTAAAATCGGAAATATTTTGGTCAGTCCTTGGAAAATGAGTAATTTAGACGGCCAAATGTGCGGAACCCAAACAAGCATAATTTTAAATCTATTATAAACCAACAAACTAATTGATATGAAAGTATATCAGCCTAACGAGATTAAGAACATTGCCTTGATTGGTAGTGCGGGATCCGGCAAGACCACCCTTGCCGAGGCTATCCTGTTTGAAAGTGGTGTGATTAAGCGTCGTGGAACTGTAGAACAGAAGAACACCGTGAGCGACTACTTCCCCGTAGAGCAAGAGTACGGCTACAGCGTTTTCCCAACAGTCTTCCATGCAGAATGGAACAACAAGAAGCTCAACTTCATTGACTGCCCGGGCAGCGACGACTTCGTTGGTGGTTCAATCACTGCTTTGAATGTGACAGACCAGGCCCTCATCGTTGTTAACGGACTCTACGGACCCGAAGTTGGTACCATGAACTCCTTCCGCAACACCGAAAAACTGAAGAAGCCTGTCATCTTCCTCGTAAACCAGCTGGATAAAGAAAACTGCGATTTCGACCGCGTACTTGCCGCCATGCGTGATGTTTACGGTTCGAAATGCGTTCCCGTACAGTATCCGCTGGCTACAGGTCCCGGATTCAACAGCCTCATCGATGTACTGCTGATGAAGAAACTCAGTTGGAAACCCGAAGGCGGACAGCCCACCATCGAGGACATCCCGGCCGAAGAACTGGACAAGGCTCAGGAATTACACGCCGCACTGGTTGAAGCCGCTGCCGAAAACGACGAGGCTCTGATGGAGAAATTCTTCGAGGAAGAAGACCTCTCGGAAGACGAAATCCGCGAAGGTATCCGCAAAGGACTCGTTACCCGCAGCATATTCCCCGTATTCTGTGCTTGCGCTGCCAAGGACATGGGCATCCGTCGCTTGCTGGAATTCCTAGGAAATGTGGTTCCTTTCGTTACAGACATGCCCAAGGTGAAGAACACCCGCGGCGAAGAAGTGGCCATCGACCCGAACGGACCGACTGCACTTTACTTCTTCAAGACAGGTATGGAACCCCATATCGGCGAGGTAACCTACTTCAAGGTGCTCAGCGGTACCGTGAAGGTTGGCGACGACCTGAACAATACCGACCGCGGTTCGAAGGAGCGTATCGGTCAGCTGTATGTCTGTGCAGGTGCCAACCGTATTGCTGTCGACGAACTGAAGGCAGGCGATATCGGCTGTACAGTGAAACTGAAGGATGTCAAGACTGGCAACACCCTTTGCTCAAAGGATAACGAACAGCAGTTCGACTTCATCAAATATCCCAACTCGAAGTACTCTCGTGCCATCAAGGCAGTCAGCACTTCCGACACGGAAAAGCTCATGGCAGCCCTCTTGAAGATGCGTCAGGAAGACCCGACATGGGTTGTTGAACAGTCGAAAGAGCTCCGCCAGACCATCGTTCACGGTCAGGGTGAGTTCCACCTCCGTACACTGAAGTGGCGTCTGGAGAACAATGAGAAGATTGCCGTTGAGTATATCGAACCCAAGATACCCTATCGTGAGACCATTACGAAGATCGCCCGTGCAGACTATCGCCACAAGAAACAGTCTGGTGGTGCCGGTCAGTTCGGCGAAGTTCACCTCATTGTCGAGCCATATACCGACGGAATGCCCGATCCGGTAGTTTACAAGTTCAACGGACAGGAGTTCAAGATGAACATCAAGAGTCGCGAAGAGGTAGACTTGGAGTGGGGTGGCAAGCTTGTGTTCCTGAATTCTGTAGTAGGAGGCGCCATCGACCAACGCTTCATGCCCGCCATTCTGAAGGGTGTGATGGAGCGTATGGAGCAAGGACCTCTGACCGGAAGCTATGCCCGTGATGTCCGTGTTATTGTCTACGACGGTAAGATGCACCCGGTTGATTCCAACGAGTTGTCGTTCATGCTGGCTGCACGTCAGGCATTCTCGGCCGCCTTCAAGGATGCCGGGCCAAAGATTCTGGAGCCTATCTACGACCTGGAAGTGCTCGTTCCGGCCGATTATATGGGTGATGTGATGAGCGACTTGCAGGGCCGCCGCGCCATTATCATGGGTATGGACAGCGAGGCTGGCTATCAGAAACTGTCTGCAAAGATTCCTCTGAAGGAACTGAGCAGTTATTCTATCGCCCTGAGTTCTCTCACGGGTGGCCGTGCTTCGTTCAACACCACCTTTGCAAGCTACGAGCTTGTTCCCAACGATATTCAGCAGCAACTCATCAAGGAGCATGAGGCTGAAGCCCAGGAAGAAGATTAATTTACACGATAGGAAGTCCCGCAATGCCTTCAGGTGTTGCGGGGCTTATTGCTTCTGAACCGATGCGCCGTATCCTTTTATTCCTCGTATGCCCGGCACTCATGCTTTGCTGCAATTCCAGGCAGGAGCCGCCTCACTCGATTTTTCCTTCCGACTGCAGGCTGGAAGAGGGCGATATCGTCTTCCGCCGTGGTTCAGGGTTGACGAGTAGGGCAGTGACCACACTGGAGGGCGATGGCATCTACTCCCATGTCGGTATCGTGGTCGATTCCGCAGGGATGATGATGATAGTCCATTCCGTTCCGGGCGAGCCTGATTTCAAAGGTGACGAGGACCGCGTGAAGATGGATAAGCCTGAGAGATTCTTCTCGTCTGTCAATGCCGAGTGCGGCGAAGTGTGCCGACATGCCGATTCGGTCGGTGCCAAGCGGGCTGCCCGCGAGGCCTACCGCCTTTACCGCAAGGGTGTTCTCTTCGACCATGACTACGACGACAATGACACAACGCGTTTGTATTGCACCGAGTTGATTACCTATTCCTTCGCACGCGCGGGCATTCCTTTTAATAATATTGCGCACGACACGGTCGACATCATCATGCTGCATGGAGCTTGTGTGTTACCCTCGACCCTTCTTGAACGCGAGGAATTAAGGTCTGTGCGCCGGTTCTAACCATATCAGTATCATTTTTTATTCACTTAATACCTACAAATTATGAAAAAATTAGTTCTATTTGCCGTTGTGGCAGTATTTGGAATGGCTCTGGTGAGCTGCTCCAAGAGTAAAGCACCGTCTGAGACTTGCGCCAAAGCGCTGAAGTGTATCCAAGAGAAAGACTGGCAGGGCTATGTCGACCTGATTCATTTCAGTGCCGAAGATAGTGGCGACACTGCTAAGCTTTCCAAGGACCGGGCAATGGTATTGTCTACACTGAAGGACAAGAAGAGCAAGGAAATTGAGCAGAAGGAAGGCATCAAGTCGTTCGAAATTACCGATGAGAAGATCGAAGACAAGAAAGCTGTTATCAAGTATAAGTGGCATTTCAACAATGGTGAAGAGAAAGACGACGAAATGAAGCTGTGTCTTGACAAAAATGACGATTGGAGAATTGATGTTGGAAAATAATTCCGAAAGGCGTTCTTGACCTTAGCGTCATTATGACAGGGTCCCGGTTGCGTGCAACTGGGACCCTGCTGTGTTTTAGGTGTACATGCTTGAAATTCAGGCTGGTTGATTATATTGTTAAGATTAAATATAAACAATTAAATATTTATATTTGCGTTAAAATTATTAAAATTGAGGAAAATATTTAACTTTTAAGTGTTAACGATTTACGTTAAAGGCATACATTTGCCGTATGAAGAAGAAAACCATCACAATCATAGCCGTTATCATGGGCCTTTCCTTTCTGGCGTTGCTCTATTTGCAACTGGAGTACATATCGGAGATGGCCAACATGAAGCGTGAGCAGTTTGACGAGTCGGTGAACCGTGCGCTGGATCAGGCATCGCGCAACCTGGAACTGAACGAGACCTTGCGCTATTTGGAGCAGGAGGTGAACGAGACGAACCGCCATGCCTACAGCGTCGACTCCATCGGGACGCGTTCGGGCGTTCCTGACGGCACTGTGCAGAAATCGCATCAGTTCTCGGTGGTGGGAAAGGATGGCACCATCTATTCTTCGTTTGAACTGCAGACGCTTGCTACCCGTCCCTCGCAGTTGCCCAAGACCATGATTCTCCGTCCGGAGAAGTCGTCGCTGCGTGAGGCGTCGAAGTCGCTGCAGGAGAGCGTCCGCAACCGTTACATCTACCAGCGTGCCCTGCTTGACGAGGTGGTCTACACCATGCTCTACTCGGCATCGGACAAACCATTGAGCGAGCGTGTCAACTTCAAGTTGCTCGATCAGGACATCAAGGCCGAACTGATGAACAACGGAATAGACATTCCCTACCATTTCGTAGTGACGACGCAAGACGACCGCGAGGTGTATCGCTGCCCGGACTATACCGAGAAAGGCTCGAAGAATGTCTATTCGCAGGTGTTGTTCCGCAACGACCCCCAGACAAAGGCGGGCATTGTCAAGGTGCACTTCCCCGACATGAACCGCTATATCTTTTCCTCCGTGCGCTATATGATACCCTCGGTGGTCTTTACGCTCATCCTGCTCATCACCTTCCTCTTCACCATTGCGGTGATATTCCGCCAGAAGAAGTACTCGGAGATGAAGAATGACTTCATCAACAACATGACGCACGAGCTGAAGACCCCCATCGCCAGCATCTCCCTTGCCGCCCAAATGCTCAACGACGAGAGCGTGGCCAAGACGCCTTCCATGCTGCAATACCTCGGCAAGGTGACCAACGACGAGTCGAAGCGGCTGCGCATGCTGGTGGAGAAGGTGCTGCAGATGTCTATGTTCGACCGCAAGCTTGCGGTGGTGAAGAAGAAGGAAATGGATCTGAACGAGTTGGTGGAAACGCAGGCAGAGTCGTTCGCTTTCCGCGTGGAGCACACCGGAGGCAGGATAACCACCGAGATAGAGGCCGTCGACTCAACCATCTATGTGGACGAAACACATTTCCCCAACGCCATCAGCAACCTGCTGGACAATGCCGTTAAGTACCGCAAACCCAACGAGGAACTCAACATCCACCTGCGTACCTGGAACGAGGGGAACTTCGTATACTTCTCCATTACCGACAACGGGCTGGGCATCAAGAAGGAAAACCAGAAGAAAATATTCGACCAGTTCTACCGTGTTCACACCGGCAATGTGCACGATGTCAAGGGATTCGGGCTGGGACTGGCCTATGTGAAGAACATTGTCACCCTGAACGAGGGCGAGATAAAGCTGGAAAGCGAACTGGACAAGGGTTCCACCTTCACCATAAAGCTGCCGGTGCTGACAAACGCTTAGTCACCAATAAAACGCATATTATCAATCACTTAAAACCAATACGACTATGGACGAGAAACTGAAAATTTTACTGTGCGAGGACGATGAGAACCTCGGCATGTTGCTCCGTGAATACCTTCAGGCCAAGGGTTACCAGGCAACGCTCTGCCCCGACGGCGAAGTGGGCTACCGTGAATTCCTGAAAACGAAGTACGACATCTGCGTACTCGATGTGATGATGCCCAAGAAGGACGGCTTCACCCTGGCAAAGGAAATACGCCAGGCCAACGCCGAAATCCCCATCATCTTCCTCACGGCCAAGACCTTGAAGGAAGACATACTGGAAGGGTTCAAGATTGGTGCTGACGACTACATCACAAAGCCCTTCAGCATGGAGGAACTCGTGTTCCGTGTGGAGGCCATCCTGCGTCGTGTCCGCGGCAAGAAGGTGAAAGAGGCCACCGTCTACAACATCGGCCGCTTCGTGTTTGACACCCAGAAGCAGTTGCTTACCATCGGCGACAAGCAGAAAAAGCTGACCACAAAGGAGAATGAACTGCTCGCACTGCTTTGCTCGCATGCCAACGACATCCTCCAGCGCGACTTCGCCCTGAAGACTATCTGGATTGACGACAACTACTTCAATGCACGCTCCATGGATGTTTACATCACCAAGCTCCGTAAGCATCTGAAGGACGACGACCAGATTGAAATCATCAATATCCACGGAAAGGGCTACAAACTCATCACACCCGAGAACCCAGAGGAATGAGCCGCTGGCATATAACCCGTAGAATCAGCCTCACACAACAGGACAAACGCTCCATGTGTGGGGCTGTCTTTTTGCCGTCGTCCGCGCATCATCCGTTTCATAACTTAAGAAAACATCTTCCGTAGAATTGCTTTTTTTCGACTGGAGAGCCGTTCGGACGCAAAAAATGCCAGATTTTGAATGTTCGCGCAATCGTCTGTGATTCAGTTGGTTGCGCCATTCCGCGTTTTGGGAGGGCTACTCTTCTTTTCCGTTTGGGGCTCAGACGGAATGCGTTTGGGCCTCAGTTGCACTTGAAAAGGATGGAAAACGGAACGCAAGTGAGCGGCGTTTTAGCCCCAGCTTAAGGGGGAAAAATAGGGGATTTACTGATTACCAATCGCCATTTAGGCCTCTTTTGGCGCTTGAGCGGTTGATTTTAACATTTAGAATGCAGGAAAATTCAGGTGGTTTTTCCGAGCGGTTATGGCGTTCCTTTAAAGTATTTTACTGGGAAAAAGGGCTAATCGGCTGGAAAACTGCATGTTATCCGAGTTTCACAGGAGTGCCTAAGCGCACAAGTTCTGTTATCTTCACTCTCCCTTCTTCGCTGAAAAATCAGTATCTGTTCTGCTTTTTCAGGTGGCGGATGTATGCCAGCACGCCCGTCACCACCATGCCCCAGCCCAGCAGCAGGACACCATTCGTGTGCAGCGTGGGCACCAGCCAAGTGGCCGCCAGCAGCAGGCAGCCGCCCAAAGTGAGCAGCAATTCCCAGCGAAACAGACTGCGATTCATAGGCACAAGCATTTGTATACGAGGCGAAAATACGAAAAATATTTGCTCGGAAGAAAAATTTTGACTACTTTTGCACCGCATTTTGCGCACGCACTGCGTGACAAGTGCACCACAAACAGATTTATTTACACATTCATTATTTATTTTAATCATTATGAATCAATACGAAACCGTTTTCATTTTAACTCCCGTTTTGTCTGAAGATCAGATGAAGGAAACGGTCGCTAAGTTCACGAAAGTGCTCACCGACAAAGGTGCAGAGATTCTGAATGAAGAGACCTGGGGACTGAAAAAGATGGCTTATGCTATTGACAAGAAATCAACAGGTTTCTATTGCCTGGTTGAATTCAAGGCAGAGCCCGAAGTTATCAACACTCTCGAGACAGCTTACCGCCGCGACGAGCGCGTCATCCGCTTCATGACCGTCAAGCTCGACAAGTACGCTGTACAGTATGCAGAAAAGAGAAGAAACAAATTCGCTAAAAAAGAGGAGGCTTAAATCATGGCAGAATCAGAAATCCGTTATCTCACCGCACCTTCTATCGACACCAAGAAGAAGAAATATTGCCGTTTCAAAAAGAGCGGTATAAAGTACATCGACTATAAGGATCCCGAGTTCCTGAAGAAGTTCCTCAACGAACAGGGCAAGATTCTTCCCCGTCGTATCACCGGTACCAGTCTCAAATACCAGCGTCGCGTGGCTCAGGCTGTTAAGCGTGCCCGCCAGATAGCACTGTTACCCTATGTAACCGATTTGATGAAATAAATTAAGGAGGACAGACTATGCAGATTATTTTGAAAGAAGACATTATCGGTTTAGGTTACAAGAACGATATCGTTGAAGTGAAGCCCGGCTACGGCCGCAACTTCCTCATCCCCACAGGAAAGGCCGTCCTCGCCACACCATCCGCAAAGAAAGTGCTGGCAGAGAACCTCCGCCAGCAGGCACAGAAACTCGAACGCCAGAAAGCTGCCGCTCAGGAAAAGGCAAAGGCCTTCGAAGGCGTTGCACTGGAGATTGCCACCAAGGTCAGCACCACAGGTGTGGCTTACGGTTCCGTAGGCGCAGCACAGGTGGTAGAGGCCCTCAAGGCTCTCGGCATTGAGGTCGACCGCAAGATCGTCACCATGAAGGAGGCCAAGAAACTGGGCGACTATGAGGCTGTGGTACACTTCCACAAGGAAGTAGAAGTGAAAGTTCCCGTGAAGGTTATCGCTGAGAACGCCGAGGAACTGGCTGCCGAAAAGGCCGCAAAGAAGGCTCAGAAGGAAGAAAAACCTGCTGAAGAGGCCGCTGAAGCAGTGGAAGAAACCGTTGAACAGGCTGAACAGCCCGTTGAAGAGGCACCTGCTGAAGAGGCTGCTGCCGAATAAGCCTTCACTCTTGCTGCCCCCTGCGTAAACGCAGGATCTTACACTGAAATATATTTTCGCACTGTAAAGCAAGAATAATATGTTTGTCCCGATGCATGAACCACATGTGTCGGGACTTTTCTTTGTACCTGCCGGCAAGGGAAAATCAAGGTAAACTTTGCATTGCGCTCGTTTATTCGTACCTCTGGCTGCGCCGAAGATGACTCCTACTCGGCAAAGAAACAAAGAAACTTCGTGTTCTTTCTTTCATTTGCGCTCGTTTATTCGTACCTTTGTAACCAAGTTACAGATAAATATTTACACCTTTTAATACAGAAAGAATGAAAGCATTTGTATTCCCAGGTCAGGGCGCTCAGTTCGTTGGAATGGGCAAAGACCTCTACGAAACCAATCCTCTGGCCAGACAATTGTTCGACAAAGCCAACGAAATACTCGGGTTCTCCATCACCGACATCATGTTCGACGGAACCGCCGAGGAACTCAAACAGACCAAGGTTACCCAACCCGCCGTATTCCTTCACAGCGTAATCTCGGCCCTGTGTCTGGGCGATGAGTTCAAACCCGACATGGTGGCAGGCCACTCCTTGGGCGAGTTCTCTGCGCTCGTGGCAGCCGGCTCCCTCAGCTTTGAGGACGGACTACGGCTCGTACATGCCCGTGCCCTCGCCATGCAGGAGGCATGTGAGGTGGCACAAGGAGGCATGGCAGCCATCATCGGCCTGACCGATGAAGTGGTGGAACAAGTATGCCGCGAAGTGAGCACACCCGAAAGCGTGGTCATTCCCGCCAACTACAACTGTCCGGGCCAGCTGGTCATCTCCGGAAACCTCGAGGCCGTCAACGCAGCTTGCGAACGCTTAAAGGAAGCAGGAGCCCGTCGTGCACTGCCGCTCCCCGTCAGCGGAGCCTTCCATTCGCCCCTTATGCAACCCGCCAAGGAAAAACTCGCAGCAGCCATCGAGGCCACCGAATTTGCCGCACCCTGCTGCCCCGTCTATCAGAATGTGGATGCCAATCCGCATACCGATGCCGCCGACATCAAAGCTAACCTCATCGCGCAGCTCACTAGCAGCGTGCGCTGGACCAAATCGGTCGAGAATATGATTGCCGACGGAGCCGACGACTTCACCGAATGCGGTCCGGGCAAAGCACTGCAGGGCATGATTGCCAGGATAAACGCAGAGGTGACGGCACACGGAATCTAACCATCTTGCGAACCGACAGAACACAGTCAACAGTGAAACCAATCATCTATCAACTTCTTCCGCGCCTCATCGGCAACAGAAACACCACCCGTAAGCGCAACGGAAGCCTGGAGGAAAACGGTGTCGGGAAGTTCAACGACATCAATGCCAGTGTGCTCCGGCGCATCAAACAGTTGGGTGCGACGCATGTGTGGTACACCGGAATCATCCGACATGCCACCCAGACCGACTACACCAACTACGGAATACCGGCACAGCATCCTGCCGTGGTGAAAGGAAAAGCTGGCTCTCCCTATGCCATTGCCGACTATTACGATGTCGACCCCGACCTGGCCGTAGATGTGGAACAGCGGTTTGAGGAATGGAAGCAACTGCTCCGGCGCACCCATCAGGCCGGACTGAAAGTGATTGTCGACTTCATTCCCAACCATGTCGCCCGCCAATATCAGTCGGTCTGCCGACCGGACGGAGTGGAAGATCTCGGAGAGCGTGACGACAGTAAGAAGCACTTTTCCACCGAAAACAACTTCTACTATTGCTGGGGACAACCCTTTGCCCCCTCGTTTCCCGTTGGCAACTACCATGAATCGCCTGCCCGGGCAACCGGCAACGACCATTTCGACGCATCGCCGGGCGTGGACGATTGGTACGAAACAGTAAAGTTGAACTATGGGATAGACTATTGCGATGCAGGAGGCAGGAGCGAACATTTCACTCCTGCGCCCGATACTTGGCACAAGATGCTCCAAATCATGCGCTTCTGGGCACAGCAAGGCATCGACGGAATGCGGTGCGACATGGCCGAAATGGTGCCGGTGGAATTCTGGAAATGGTCCATCGCGCAGGTAAAAGCCGAACGGCCGGACTTCCTCTTCGTGGGAGAAGTGTACAACCCATCGCAATACCGCGAGTTCGTTGCCGCCGGATTCGACTATCTCTACGACAAGGTCGGCATGTACGACACCCTCTTCGACATCCTGCGGGGCAACAGTCCTACTGCGGAAATTAGCAGTCGGTGGCAGCAGACCAGCGATATCCTCGACCATATGCTCTACTTTCTGGAGAATCATGACGAGCTCCGGATTGCCAACAGTTTCTTTGCCGGACAGGCATCGCATGCCATCCCGGCGCTGATGGTCTGTGCTTGGCTTCATCGCGGACCGCTGATGGTCTACCACGGGCAGGAATTCGCTGAGCCAGGCATGGACAACGAGGGCTTCTCCGGGCTGAACGGACGCACCACCATCTTTGATTACTGGTGCGTGGAAAGCCTCCGCCGCGGCTATTTCGACCGGAAGGCGATGACCGCTGAGCAGCAGCAGACCGAAGCGCAGTACAAAACTGTCATGAACATAGCCCGCAGGGAGAAGCCCATCACCCAGGGCGAGATGTTCGACCTGATGTATGTGAATGGGCATCTGGCACAACAGCAGTATGCGTTCCTGCGGAAATGGAAGGACGAAATGCTCGTGGTGCTCGTCAATTTTGCCGGCCGTCCGGTCGAATGTGATGTCTATTTGCCCCAGCATGCCTTTGATTTCCTGCAAGTGGAGGAGGGGGCCTACGATGCAGTCGAATTGCTTTCGTCGGCAAGTCAGCCGCTCCTGCTTTCCGGGCAGCAGCCGCTCCAACTGCATGCTCCAGCCTACGGCGGTACGATTTTCAAGATAAAACTATAGGAAACAGTCATGGCAGAAGAATACATCCTGAACGAACATAACAAGGAAGAGTTCCCGCCGGCGCACACGGCAGAGCATCTGCTGAACCAGTTGATGGTGCGCATGTTTGGTTGTGGGCGAAGCCGCAATGCGCACATAGAGCGGAAGAAGAGCAAGATAAGCTATGTGCTCGACCATAAGCCCGACCGTAGGGAGGAGCGTGAGATTGAACGGAAGATGAACGAGTTGATAGATGCCGACCTTCCAGTCACCTTCGAATTTGTGGATCGCAACGATTTGCCCGATGGAGTAGATGCAAGCAAACTGCCGCCGGAAGCCGGTCAGACCATCAGGCTGGTGCGGATAGGCGACTACGACCTTTGTCCGTGCATCGGAAAGCATGTGAGGAGTACCTCGCAGATAGGGCGTTTCGAAATGCTCGGTACCAATTGGGACCAGCAGACCATGACTTTCAGGATACGGTTCAAGATTGTATGAACCGTGGACATATAAAAAAGAGAATACAACGGATGATGTTTGTATTCTCTTTTTTTTAGTTTACTTGCTTTCTATCTCCTCTTGCATGTCGAGATACTGCTTGTCCTTGTCGTAGAACTCATACTGCAGGAAGGCCAGTTTCCCGGAGGCGATGACCTTAACGCCAGTCCCGTATTTCATCTGCCACCTGCGCTTGAGCGACCAAACGCCTTTGTTTATGTAGGCAGCGACATAGGGATGTACATGAAGATAGAACCGTTTAATGCCAATGTTGTTGACAAGGTAATCAATTTTTCGTTCCAGTTGGTCTGTGAAAAGGATGCTCGACTTGATGGTTCCTTTTCCGAAGCAGGTGGGACAGGTTTCCTCCACATTCACGTCCATGGCCGGCCTGACGCGCTGCCGCGTAATCTGCATGAGTCCGAACTTCGACAGTGGGAGTATGTTGTGCCTTGCCCTGTCCTGCTGCATGTTCTGGCACATGCGCTCATAGAGCAGTTGTCGGTCCTCGGCCAGGTTCATATCGATGAAGTCGACGATGATTATTCCACCCATGTCTCTCAGGCGGAGCTGTCTTGCCAGTTCGTCGGCGGCACCCAGGTTCACATCCAGTGCGTTTGCTTCCTGGCCTTCGACTTTTCTCGAGCGGTTGCCGCTGTTGACATCGACGACATGCATGGCCTCGGTGTGTTCAATGATGAGGTAGGCGCCGTGCTTGAAGTTGATGGTCTTTCCGAAGCTCGACTTAATCTGCTTTGTGATGTTGAAGTTGTCGAAGATGGGTACGCTGCCCTTGTAGAGTTTGACGATGCCGGCTTTCTCCGGGGCGATGAGGGTGACATACTGCTTTACTTCGTTGTACACATCGGCATCGTTCACATAGATGTTTTCGTAGGTGGGATTGAACAGGTCCCTGATGAGTGCCACGGCGCGGCTGGTTTCTTCAAAGACGAGCTGCGGCCGTTTTTGTGTTTTCTGTACTTTTACGATGGCATCTTCCCATCTTTTTGTGAGCACTTTCAGCTCGGTGTCGAGTTCTGCCACGCGCTTCCCTTCTGCCACGGTGCGTACGATGATGCCGCAGTTCTTGGGCCGTATGCTCTGCAGGAGTTGCTTGAGCCGGGCGCGTTCTTCGCTGCTTTTGATTTTGGATGAGACCGAGATTTTGTCGCCGAAGGGTATGAGTACGAGGTATCTGCCGGCAAAGGAGAGTTCGCCTGTGAGCCGGGGGCCCTTGGTCGAGATGGGTTCCTTCACGATTTGCACCAGCACTTCCTGCCCGACGGACAGTGTTGTCTGCACGCTTCCGTCTTTTTTCAGTTCGGGCTGTTGGGTGGCCTTGGCGAAGGGGTAGAGTTTTTTTCGGTCGCTTTGTACCTGCTTGAGGTATTTTTCGTAGGAGTTGAATTGATTACCTAAGTCAAGATAATGTAGGAAGGCGTCGCGTTCGTAGCCCACATCTACAAAACAGGCATTCAGTCCTGGCATCAGTTTTTTCACTTTTGCCATGTAGATGTTTCCAACAGTGAAAGAAGCCGAGCGGGGTTCGGTCTGGTATTCCACCAGGCGTTTGTCCTCCATCAGCGCGATGGAGATTTCTTTCTGTTGGACATCGATTACAATTTCGCTTGTCATAAAATTATCTTGGTTAGCTTGTTTTTTCTTGAGAGGTTTGCGCTGGATTGTTCCGGCGCATGGTCGGCCCGGTTCTTCGGGTATTCATTTACAAAAAATGCATGTCAAGAATATCCCTTCCGGATGTTTTTGACATGCCCTTGAGCCGTATTTCAGACTGTCTTGGAGCCAATAACCATCTGTTATTTGCTCTTATGGCGATTCTTTCTCAGTCTTTTTTTACGCTTATGGGTAGCCATCTTGTGGCCTTTTTTCTTTTTACCGTTTGGCATAATGTTACAGTTTTTTGATGGGTTACTATTTTTGTTCTATTTGTTCATTTCGTCTACGAAGGTCTTGCATGGCTTGAAGCTTGGCAAGTCGTGGGCCTCGATGGTGATAGTTGTGTTCTTGAGGATATTGCGTGCGGTCTTGGCTGCCCTGTGCTTGATGATGAAGCTTCCGAATCCGCGGAGGTAAACATTTTCTTTCTTGTCCAGAAGACTGCCTTTGACACTCTTCATAAATCCTTCTACTACGGCGGCAACATCTTTCTTGGGCACACCGGTTTCAATCGCAATCTCGTTGACGATGTCTGCTTTTGTCATGACAAAATGTGTTTATTGGTTGATGATATATGTTGGTATTTGGGGTTTTTCGGGCGCAAATTTAGTGTTTTTTTGTGAAGTTAAGAAACTTCTACATAAATTTTTATGCGCTTTTTTTCTAAAAATGCTTATTTATCAGCAAATTAGCGCAGTCCGCTTGTGGGGTTATTCATCCTCGTCTGCCGATTTTTTCCCGATGGCTTTTTGTATTTCCGACTGCAAGCGCTCGCTCGATGCGGTGAATACATGGTTCAGCAGTCCCACGGAGATGATGCGTTCGGAATCTTCCAGTTTGATTTTCCCGATGGAGACCACGCCATAGTTGTCGACGGTGAGGCGCTTGTTGATGGCCGACTTCACGAAAGGCTTGGCAAGGGCGGAGCCGATGGAGCCGAAAGTCTTGCCCGCCCGCTCTTTCATCTCGGCATTGACGGCTTCGTTGAAGCGCTGCTTGATGAGCTGGTTGTGCGCTTCTTCGTTGGGGCAGGTCACCATCATGATGGCCAGCAGTATGAGAAGGAATACGAAACTGATGAATTTTTTCATAGCTATTTCTTTGATTTTGAGTCGCAAAGATACGATTAAGTGAGCAAAGAGCAAAATTATTTTTGCTATTTCGAACGGGAGTATCTTATCCAAAGATGCGATTAAGCGGACAAAGAGCAAAATTATTTTTGCTATTTCGAGCTGACGGAGCTGTGAGAACAGTGCCGAATTGCATTCGAGCTCTGCCGAGTCGCGACGGAAGAAAAGCCATAGGCTTAACGGGAGTATCTTCTTAGTCGACCTTGTTCTTGTCGCGATTTTCGAATGCACACAGGGTTTAGTTCATGCTTTTTTATCTTGTTTTTGTTATCATCAGGCCGTTGGGATGTAAAATTGACGGTTTTTTCAATGTTTCTGCAAATATCTGTTTTACAAAGAGTTATGGGCGCATAAGGCTCGTTTCGTCTTTCCCTGTTTTCCGAGTGTGCCTCAAACGCTTTCCGTTTGGGCCTCTCTTGTGGCGCAATTGGGCGGCAAATGCAGTGCAAGCGGGGCAATCTGGAAATGCAAGTGGATATCCAGTTGCGCCGGAAGGAGGGGAGTGGGGTGGCGGAACAGGCGTTTTCTTCCTCCGTTTTCCGTCGTTTACGCATCGCTTTCGGCATTGCACACTTTTCTTTTTGTCACAGATTTTTACCGTTTTTGTGCGTTGAAGAAAAAAGGAGGACACCTCTTTCGGGCGTCCTCCTTTGTGGTTGCGGGAGATACCTGCGTTTAGTATTCCATTACCGGCGGCAGCTGTTTGGCCTCTTCCACCATGCGCTCCACTTCCTTCAATCCGGGCACGCGACCCACGAGGTGCTTCTCGGCATTGATTTCCTCCAGCTTCGGCTGCAGGTTCTCTGCCACGCGGTGGCGGAATTCCTTCACGGTGTCCACACCGGCAGCCTCGAGCAGTTCGGAGAACTGGGGACCTACGCCGTTGATACGCATCAGGTCGGCATGATTACACCAGGTGAGGATGAGCTTCGGGGAGATGTCTGCCTTCTCGGCCAGTTCTTTTCTGCCTGCAGGGGTCTTGCCCTTTTCGAGCAGGTCTTCTACGGTAATGATTCCAATTCCGGTCAGCTTGGCGGCGTATACCTCGCCAATGCCTTCCACGTCGATGATTTTGTAAGCCATGGTCCTATTGTTTAAGGGGTTAATAATGTTAGGTTTATTCAATTGCGAAGATAGCATATTTTTCCGAATAGTCAATTCTTTTCCGGATATTTTATAATTTTGTGGGACAGATGGAGCCTCGAAAAATCATTCACATCGACATGGACGCCTTCTTCGCGTCGGTCGAGCAGCTGGACAATCCCTCGCTGCGGGGAAAGCCCATAGCCGTAGGCTACGACGGTCCGCGCGGTGTCGTTTCCACCGCCAGCTACGAAGCACGCCGCTTCGGTGTTCATTCCGCCATGTCGATGGCGCAGGCACACCAGCGATGTCCCGGGCTCATCGTCGTCGAGTCCCACTTTGGGCGTTACAAGGAGGTATCCAGTCAGATTCACGAGGTGTTCCACGAATACACCGACCTGGTGGAACCGCTGTCGCTCGACGAGGCCTTCCTCGATGTGACCGAGAACAAACCGGGCATCCCCCTGGCCCAGGACATCGCCAAGGAGATAAAGAGGAAAATCCATGTGCGCACCGGTCTGACAGCCTCGGCAGGAGTTTCCTACAACAAGTTCCTGGCAAAGATTGCGTCGGACCATCGCAAGCCCGACGGACTTTTCGTCATACATCCCGACCGTGCACAGGATTTTATCGACAACCTGCCCGTGGAGCGCTTCTGGGGCGTGGGACACCGCACTGCCGAGAAAATGCATTTCATGGGCATTTTCACCGGCCGTCAGCTCAGGGAAGTGTCGCGGCGACGCCTCCTGGAGGTCTTTGGAAAGACGGGACAGCTATTCTACGAGTTCGCCCGCGGCATCGACCAGCGCGCAGTTATCAGCGAATACGAGCGCAAGTCGGTGGGCTGCGAGCACACCTTCGAGACCGACATCTGGAGGAAGAGTGCCCTGCTCATCGAGCTCCACCACACCGTGCTTGAACTGGAACAGCGCCTGCAAAAGGCCGACTTTGCCGGAAGGACACTCACGCTGAAGGTAAAATACAGCGACTTCCAACTGGTGTCGCGGTCGCAGACCATGCCGCAGAAAATATTCAAGAAGCAGGAAATTCTCCCGTTGGCCAAGCAGCTGATCGCCCAGCTGGACATCACCGCCGACCATCCCATACGCCTTCTGGGGCTGGCTGTGTCGAAAAGCAATGCCGATGAGCCTCCTGTCGGCAGCCCCCTCTGGGAAGAAGGGTGGCTCGAGTTCGACGATTAGCACCCGAGATTCCTCCGGACAAATATGTCTGCCTTTGTTCACATATTTAATATAATTGTTGTAATTTTGTCAGAAATAAACAAACGCCCCGTTTCCCAAACGACCAAACGACCAATATCCCAAACCACCAACCCCAGATGAAGAAGACCAAGATAGTATGTACCATCAGCGACTTCCGCAGCGACCCTGATTTCCTGCGGCAGTTGTTCTTTGCCGGAATGAATGTGGTGCGCATCAATACCGCACATGCCGACGAGCAGGGCATCCGGAAAATCGTGAAAAATGTCAGGGAGGTATCATCCCATATCGCCATCATGCTCGATACGAAGGGTCCCGAGGTGCGAACCACCTTCACACCCGAGCCCATACAGTTCCGACTTGGCGAGCGTGTGGTGGTTAGCGGCGACCCGGACAAGGAGACAACCCACGACGAAATCCACCTGTCCTACCGCGACATTGCCAAGAACCTCAAGGTGGGCGACGAACTGCTGTTCGACGACGGCGAGATAGACCTCAAGATAATCGAGAACAACGGCATCACGCTTGTGGGTGAGGTGCAGAACGATGGTGTGCTGGGTTCGCGCAAGAGCGTGAATGCCCCGGGCGAACACATCGACTTGCCGGCCGTCACCGAGCGCGACAGGCAAAACATCCTGCTGGCCGTTGAGCTCGACATCGACTTCATTGCCCACTCGTTCGTGCGCTCGGCGGCCGATGTGCGCGAGGTACAACGCATCCTTGACGAGCACGGGAGCGACATAAAAATCATCTCGAAGATTGAAAATCAGGAGGGCGTGGACAACATCCATGAAATTATCGACGCCTGCTACGGCATCATGATAGCCCGTGGCGACCTCGGAATAGAGGTGCCACAGGAGAAGATTCCCGGCATCCAGCGCCAGCTCATCCGCGAGTGCGTACTCCGGAAAAAGCCCGTCATCGTGGCCACACAGATGCTCCACAGCATGATTCGCTATCCGCGTCCCACCCGTGCCGAGGTGACCGACATTGCCAATGCCATCTATTCCAACACCGACGCCTTGATGCTCAGCGGCGAAACCGCCAACGGCAAGTACCCCCTGGAGGCTGTCCGTACCATGGCTTCCATTGCCGAGCAAGCCGAGAAAGACCGCCTGGAGCAATTGGGATTCGGCATTCCGCTGGACAAGAACTGCTCACAGAAGGAATTCCTTGCCCACAGCGCCATCGACGCTACCCGTCGTCTGGGCGTGGCCGGCATCATTGCCGACAGCGAAACCGGCGAGATTGTACGCATGCTGGCGGCCTTCCGTGGCCCCACTCCCATCCTGGCCATCTGCTACCGCGAGAAAACCCACCGCCTGCTCAACCTCAGCTACGGTGTCATTCCCATCTACCAGCACAAGCACCTCTCATCGGCCTATATGTTTACGGCTGCCCTGCGCATGCTGAAACAGAAGGGATATGTCACCATGGACGACAAGATTGCCTATCTCAGCGGCAACCTCGGACTGGAGGCGGGTACCACATTCCTTGAAATTAATCCTGTCCGTAAGGTTTTTGAGAACATTGATGTGTTCCATTTGCCCTACAGAGACGACCGCGTGGAATAATTTCTCACGGACGGACGAAAACCTTTGGAAAATAAAAGCGGGTTCCTGCTGTCATGGCAGGAACCCGCTTTTGCAATGTGTGGAGGATAGTCAGCTTGGCAGTTCCCCTTTCTTCGGGTCCCTTCCCAATGGCCAAAGATGCTTCCCGGCATTTTCCTCGTCCGTATCCTCCGTATCGGGAACATTTGCCAGCACCTCATGAAGTTCCGACATGAACTGGTTTTTGGTATGGAAAAGGTCTTCCAATACGGCATGGAGATAGTTTTCTATTTTGGGTATTTCGGGAATGAACAGTATGGTCTTGCCGCAGTGCAGGTGGAAACAATCGTTTTCTTTATTGATTGAATAGGACACAACGGTGTCTATGGTTCTTCTGTTGTAGTCGTTCACGGCCTCCTTTGCAGCGACAATGGCTTCCGTGTTGTCCATTGGCAATGTATGGAAATACGGGAGAACCGGATTTACATAGGCAGAACTCTCTGAAGCATATATCAGGAAGTCTACTCCTTGATAGGTAATGAGGAAACAGTTCTCGTTTTCCTTATGAATTTCGTAGCCGATACCCATCTTTTCCAGTGTCTTGAGCATCAGTTCCCTTGAATTGAACGGCGATTCCTGTCCCTTGCCTTCATGGTACTCCTCCAGTTGGAGTTCCAGTTCTTTGACTTGTCTTTTAGCATCGCGCAGGTCTTTCCAGAACCAGAGAATGACCATAGTGGGCAGAATGCCGATTACAATCATGGTTTCAATCATAACTTACTACCTTTTCAAATTACAATCCTGTTAAAGTCTGTTCATTGGTTCAGCCGAAGGCTGGTTTTGAGGAGTTGTTCGCCCAGTCCGATGGTGTAGCCCTCGGAACAGAACACCACACGGTTGAAGGTGTCGGCAATGAGAAACAGCGGCAGTTGTCCGTTGCCCTGCAGTTTCATTTGCTTGGCAATCTGTCGCCGGATGCTGCCGTCGGTGTCGATGCCCGTCAGGATGTTGGCAGGCAACTGACCGAAATTCTCATGCTGGAACAATTGCCGTTCCTCCTCGTTCTCGAACAAGAGGAGCAGCGGCCTTCCCCATTTGTCAATCTCGCTGCTGACCTTGCAGATGTCGCTCAGGGCGTGGTTGGTGGGCTCCTGTCCCATGCCTACGATGCCTACGACGAAGTAACCGCGGCCGGTCTGGGAGAGAATGCTCACCGTTTCGCTCCCCTTCCTGAAGCGCGATTCACTGTCGAAGGTCCCGATAACGGCCACCTGGTCGTTGGCCGGCCGTGGACTCAACTCCAACAGTGTGGTTTCGCCCGGACGGATACCAAACTCCTCGGTGGTGGCCAGCACGCTGCCGTTGGCCAGCCGAGTGCCGGTCACGAGCAGATAGTTGCCCTCGTCCAGTTCAACTCCGTTCTTGAAGGTGTTGCTCCATGCTGTTCCGCCGCCCATGTCCACCTCGCCCTCGTCGTAGGTAAGCAGCACGGGGCGCCCGTCTTCGATGCGACTGATGGTGAAGTGAGTGTAATATTTGGCATCATCGATGAACTTTGTCGGTGTGAACGAGAGCAACAACTGCCCTTTCGGCTTTGTTGTCGACAGTTGTTTGTTGAAGTCCACATCCTTCCACTCACCCTTTTCACGGTATTGCAACTTGCCGGTGACCACATCCTTGCGGGCTTCTATGCCGAAGGTACGGGCCATGTCGACGAACAGGATGGCACGGGAACGGGTGTCGGTCATCCGGTATTCCAATGCGCCCACAGGGGTCTGTGCAATCCGCAGTGCCTTGGTGTCGGGGTTGATGCGGATGTTCCGGCCGATGTATTCAACCAATCGTTGCGGTTGGCGACGGAAAGCCGCTTTCTCTTTGTCGGCGAACTTGTTTTCGATAAATTTGCGAAAGGGTCGGATGAGCATTTCGTCCTCTACGCGGGGACAGACCTCGTCGGATGCGGAAAGCATCACATCATCGAGCATCTGGCGGTCTATGTCGCGCAAGTCTTTGGTAGACAGACTGTTAAGAATCTTTAGTGCACGTTCCTGCAGCAGGTAGTTATCGTCGGTGAATGCCTTGATGGTCATCCAGTTCCCGCGTGCCTTTTCCAGCAGCAATGCTGTTTCTGGTGCCACTTCCGGATGATCCGCAGTGCGGAAGAAGGTAGCCTCGTAGGCCTTCCGGATGCTGTCTTCCCGTGCAAGCCGCCGTTTGTTCTGCCGTTGCTGTTCCTCCGTCACCTCGGGCATGTTCCTTTTGCCTGTCGGTGGATGTACATCGAGGGTGCCGGCAGGGTGCAGTCCGGCTGTCAGCACCAGTTCCACGCACTTGTCTTTGCCGAACGAAGCCTTGCGGTAGCCGTACTTCCCGTCTTTCGAAGCCCACACCAGCAAGTCGCCCAGCCCTGCCGTGAGGAAGGTGCGGCCTTCGTTGTCGGTGTATTTCGTCACGGCAGTGTAGAACTCGGCATAGTTGTAGATTTTGAATTCCACCCGTGCATTTTCCACGGGATGCTCTTCTTCGTCAACAATGCGGAAGTCCACGCGTGCCGTGTCGGCATAGTTGCCAATCAGGTTTATCTCGGTGAAGTTGTTGGCTTTGAGCACCACCTCCTCAGGGCCATTGTAGTTGCCGAAAGCCCTGGTGTGCATCAGCATGGCACGGGAGGCCGGTTCGTTGAACCATCCCAGGTTCAGGACGGCTTCCGGCTCGCAGGCTCCGAGGAAAAACCACTGCCCGTCGGCCCAGGCTTCCACCCAGGCATGGTTATCGTCGGTGTGAGCCCAGCGCGGGGTGTAGACCTGTCTTGCCGGAATGCCCACGGCACGGAGGGCTGCCACGGTGAAGGTACTTTCCTCGCCGCACCTGCCGATGGCATTTTTCATGCACGCCAGTGGTGAGAGTGTACGGGCGTCGCTGGGCTGATAGGTGACATGCTCATGGCACCAGTGGTTTACCTCCAGGATGGCTTCCTGCATGGTGAGTCCTTCAATGCGGTCTTTCAGTTCGTCGAAAAGCACTGTGCGTGCCTCGTCCAGGTTCTCGTTGTTCACGCGCAGCGGTAGCACGAAATGGCGGAAGAGTAGCGTCGGCACCTGTTTGCTCCACGGCAGCACTGCCTGCGACTGGAGGGTGGCGCGTACCTGGCGTAGATAGTATTCGGCACTGTAGTCGGTCAGGTCGGCCAGGGGCATGTAGGCATAGAGGAAGTGAAGGGCATCCAACTCTTCTTCAGAAGGCTTGCCTGTGAGTTTTTCCAGCAGTTGCCGTCCCATGAGTTCTTCTCTTGCTTGGAAATCGTGTCGTGTCTGTATGCGTTCTGCTTCCGTTTCGAACACGGCAGACTGTGCCCATGCAGCACATGAGTAAATCAAAAGCAGCATGGGAAAGACGAATCTTCTCATTGCGGATAGGGAGGCTTATTTTTTGTTCTGTCGGTTGGCGATGGCACGCAGGAAGCGTTCGATGGAATTGTAGGCTTGTACGGCCTTTGCCTTGGGCGAGTGCGTGAACCATCGGGCATTCACCTTGCTCCCGTCGGAGAACTCCATGTAGATGCGATAGGTTGTTCCGCCGCACATGCCCTCTTCCGCATTGTAGCCATTCAGTTCTTTCACATTCAGTTGTTCGAGCATTTTTGCAAGTTGGCTTTGGTCTTCCACCGTGGCAGGGTACTCCTTCTTTTTGCTGCTTGAGCCTCGGTCCTCATAGTACTCAACATGGATGGAGTCCGGTTTGTCGGCAATGAAGGCATAATAGGAGTATCTGATTTCACCTACGGGAAGCCCGTGATACGTTTCGGAGCAGCTGCAGTAGATTAGTTTCGCGTCTCCTTTTGACGGTTTTTCGCATGAGGTGGCATCTTGTGCATGTCCAATCAGGAATGCAATTGCCAGTGAAAGCATTGTCATCAGTCTTTTCATTGTTGGAAAATTATGGGTGTAATACAAAGGTTTTGCGGAGTACTTACTGTAAGTGCTTCATCGTTCTTGGCTCCATTCTATCGAGCAATCCGCTCTCAATCAGCGTATAGGCTTTTTTCTTGTTTTGCCTGTCAATGCTGTTATTGCAAGAAGTAAACCAATTAAGGAATTTATGGGCACGATAGTTGGGTTGGTGGTTTGGGATATTGGTCGTTTGGTCGTTTGGGGAACGGGGCGGATGATGAAATCTAATTGATGTTTTTATCCCACCTGACATGTTTGTTTATTTATTTCCAGCGGACATCGTCGATGGTGAGCAGGGTGAGTTCGTCTTTTGAGAGGTTCCTGCTCTTGGCGAGCCTGTTGGCTTGCCGCTGGATGGATTTCTCGAAGATGTTACGCACGAAGCGGGCATTGCCGAAGTTGCGGTCCTTGTGGTTGAAGGCGTATTCGAAAAGCTTCTTAAGGTGGGCGGCTGCCTCGCTGTCGAGAGTGTATTGGTTCTTGCGGGCGTACATCAGGAAGATGTCGTAGAGTTCGTCGGGGGTATAGTCGGGGAAGTCGATGTACCGGTTGAAGCGTGACTGGAGTCCCGGGTTGGAGTCGATGAATCGTTTCATCTCGTTGGTGTAGCCTGCGATGATGACAACGAGTTTGTCACGGTCGTCTTCCATGCGCTTCAGCAGGGTGGAGATGGCTTCCTGGCCGTAGTCGCGCCCTCCCTCTTCGGGGACTAGGGCATAGGCTTCGTCGATAAAGAGTACGCCGTTGAGGGCAGAGTCGACGAGCGCATTGGTTTTCATGGCTGTCTGTCCCATGTATTCTGCCACAAGTCCGGAGCGGTCGGTCTCCACGGTGTGTCCTTTCTTGAGCACTCCGAGATCCTTATAAATTCTGGCAACGATGCGTGCCACGGTGGTTTTTCCCGTACCCGGGCTGCCGGTGAAGACGAGGTGGTAGGACATGTTGGGTGTCTTCAGGCCTTGTGCCTCGCGTTGCTTCTGTACTTTAACGAAGTTGGCGAGTGTACGAACTTCTTCCTTAACATTACCGAGGCCGATGAGTTCGTCAAGTTCCTTGTAGGGGTCACCTTCCAGCGGTTTGTTCACAACAATGCTGTCGGCCACCTGTTCGGTCTTTGCTTCCTGCTTGCCCTCTTCTGTTTCGTCGTCGCCCAGAAACATACCGATGATTCCAAGGAGGACGAAAAGTCCGAGGCATCCGATGGATGTAGCTCCACATCCCTTTAAGATTTTGTTTCCTACTTCTGAGTCCATAGGTTGTGAGGTTATGAGGTGATAGAACTAGTTGTTTATTTCTTGCCAATAAATGGGATTGTTCTCTACTGGAGGCAAGGTTTCGATGTAGTGTTTGCCTTCTTCGCCACTGATTGGTTTCCCATCGCGTGTGCAGCGGTCCATTTCGCCATAGATTTCAAGTCCGGTGAACCGATGAACGATACGACTTTTGCTTATTTCGAAGACTTGCATGTAGATGGAAGGACCTCCGGAAGACCCTGAAATTTTCAGGTAACCGACACCGTCGCGTGACTGTGGGAACGAGGGGTGGAGGCGTTCGTTCTCTGTGGCGATGAGTTGGATATCTCCATTGCGGCGGATGAAGAAAGCACCGTGCTGGTCATCCTTGTCGCGCATCCACACTTCGGGATGGTCGTAATCGTCAGACAGATACAGATAGCAGTACTTCGTGAACTTATAGTTTTTGTTTTGCGACGGGTCAGCTTCAAAGTAGAGTTGCTGCATGCGTGCAATGTCCTTCTTCCACAGGGGTACACTTTCATCGATGAGCACATGATAGCCCTCGTATTCTTGTCTGGCGAGTTTGTCGCCGTCGGCATACATCCTTCCGACGGTGAGGCTCTCGGGTGCCCAATGCTTGAAGAAGAATTCAAAGCCGAGTGGTCCTTCAAATGCAACGATGTCGCTTTGG
Organism: uncultured Prevotellaceae bacterium; assembly: GCA_937877605.1. Taxonomy (GTDB): domain Bacteria; phylum Bacteroidota; class Bacteroidia; order Bacteroidales; family Bacteroidaceae; genus Prevotella. The sequence goes on from CALFJA010000033.1 coordinate 41,780, forward strand.
ATGTATCGTCCCTCATCATCAACATTCCATGTGGGGCCGTATTGGTCGTCGTAGTACCCTTCGACGGGGTAGGAGTAGACCTTGTCGCCATCGGTGATTACTTCGAGCGCCAATGCCTCTTTGTGTTTTTGACCGTATTCTGTCACGGTCTTGTAGACGCCCTTGAACTGCATCACACCATAGGAGTAGCGCTGATTCTTGCAAACCAGCAGCGAGTGTCCTGCTTTCATTTTGTATTCGTTTTCCAACTGGCGGATAACCTTGTTGGGTAACGGCGTGTTACCGCCGATGTCTTTCATCTCAATGAGTTTGTGGCTCTCCAGATAAGACGCTGTGGCGGCAATGTACATGCCCTGCACATCGCGCTTTTTGTCCTTGGCATCTGCAAAAGCATAGCGCAGTCCGGGCGAGGGGATGCCTGGCCTGCCATGCAGTTCGCCGCCATACATTATCTCTCCGTCCGGGTTCTTGACCAATTCGCCTGTGTATTTGATGTTGACGAACTTGTCGTCGATGAGCATCTTGGTATATTGTGCCGCATGTTGCCGGAAACCTTCCTGCAACTCCCATGCCTGATGCGATTCATCGAAATAATCGGCATTGTCTTTTGTGCGTTTGGGCTCCTTGAGGTCGGTCCAGTAGACCATCTGCATGTTGTCTGGGCCGAGGGCATAGAGAAACATGGGTTTGGGTACTGTGTCTTGGGCAAGGGCTTCGACACTGTCGGCAGCCAATGAGTCGGAATCGTCTTGTCCTGCCGTCTTTTCCTTGTTGGTGCACGACAGCATCGCGATGATGCATAGCATGGAAAAAAGGAGTAGTCTTTTCATAGTTTTTCTATTGTTTTATTTTTATATATACTCCGTCGAACGCAGTATTGGCACCGAAGCAGTTGAGGGTTTCCGGACCTGTGGTGGTGCGAAGTACGACGAATCGTTTGAAGAAGAAGGCTGCGAATCCGTAGCCGCATTCGTTCACATTGTCGTAATAGAAATAGTCGTGCGTCGCCTCACCCAGCACTGCCGGTCGGTTGGGTGCGCTCTTTCCTTCGGCAATGTTGGGATGCGCATTGGACACCTCGAAGTGAATTTTGTTCTTACCGGCACCGCGGAAGGTAACGGTTCCGCCCATCATGGCACCGTATCCAGGGTTCCATATTTGATAAGCGTATTCGCGTCCAATGTTCTGAGGGTCTTCATAGTCCAAATATTTCGGTACATTGACGGATGTACTAGTGCAGACCATGTTTCGTAAAAGGAATTCCTTGCCTGTCTTGGGATTTGTCCAAGAGCCTTCTTCCATGCATGGTCGGCCGCCATCTTCGCCAATCCGGAGATAGAGATGGCCGGTGATGGTGCCGTCGTCCTGATACTCGTTGAACACATATCCGTTTTCAAGTGCCTGTCCCACAATCAGTATGGGTGCGGGATGCTTGGCCTTGGGGTAGTATATCTCGCCAACGGCAATATCGTCGCCATTCACACAGAAAGAGATCTTAACGGGAATGCTGTTGCCTAATGTTCCTTCAAATTCATATTCGGCATCTACATCGGCATGCACCGCAAGGACAGCCAGGCATAGCAGCAAGCACAGTTGGAGTCGTTTCATCGGGTTATGATTTTATTATACTAGTTCTCTTGAATATAATTGTACATTTTATCAGCCATGCCGTAATGGTCGTCAGGGTCGTTCTTGTAGTCGTCGATGCGCCACTCGTTGTCGGCAAAGTCGAGATGCCACCACATCGAGACCTTTTCCCCGTCGTTGTCGCTGATGTCGAAGGTCACTTCTGCAATGTTGCCAGTCAGGATTTCCGGTTTGATGTTGCTTACCTTGATGGGGACGCGCAGTCCTTGTGAGAACGGCATATATTCGATGAAGAAGGGATTGCCCTCTACCAGATTTTCCTGTGCCTTCAGGACCTTCTCCTTCAGTTCGAGATAGCTCTTGGCGAAGAATGCCGTGTCGAGTTCTTCCTGATGTACTTCCTTCTGCGACCACACTTTGTTCACTTTTTGGTAGACCTGTTCCACCCAGTGGGCGATGTACTCCTCGGTCCACTTGTCATCGGGAGCCACCTCCACACCGTCGGCCTGCAAGGGTAGGGAGTCGGCTGTTACGGCTATTGAATCGTTGGCAGTCCCTTGCTGCGAGGGCTTGCAGGAATGGAGCGTGCCGGCAAGAAGTAAGGCCAGCACAGGCAATATAAATAGTATTCTTTTCATGGTTGCATTACATGTCTTGGTCAGGTCCGATCTTGCGGCTTGGGATGTCCACATCGAACGGGTTGGGCGAGAATTTCATGTCCTTCATGTCAATGAAATTGATGGTGCCGAGGTTCTCCGTGGGATGGTAGATTTCGCAGCCGGACATGTATACTTCGTTGTCTAAATTGAACAGGACGGCGTCTCCGTCGTTGGCATAAAAGCGGCAATCGGTGAACGACAATCCGAGCGTTCCATGTGCCTCCACGAGATCATACTCGCGGTTCCTTAAGAAGTCGCAGGAGGAGAACCCCACGCCTTGCGACCGAAATACCTGCATGATACCATAGGTGCAGTCGCGAACTTTGGTGTCCAGCACCGCGAAGTCTTGGGTGTCGTAGAGATCGAGGCCATAGGTTCCGCAACCATATAGGTCGCAGTCGAGCATAACATTCAATTTTCCGCCCCTGACTCCGATGACACCTCCGGAGCAAGTGCCGTACTCGGTGTGCCCGATGGTAAGGTTACGCACCTCGCAATGTTCGCAGTTGATGAAGTAGAGACAATAAGAATAGCGCGGGTCAACCTCTATACTGGAATTGCCTGCCCCCCTGATTGTGAGTTGATTGAAGTTAACCAGTGCCAGCTGCCGTCCGTCGGATACCACCTCGCTGATGGCAAGCGGTTCGTTTCCGATATGTGCAGTGGCATCGGTGGCCCAGCGGCGGCCAGGAACGCGCATGAACAGTTTCTCGTTTTCCAGCACACGCGACAGGTTCAGGTGGACATCTTTTCCAATAATCACGGTGCGGTTGGATCCAAGGGCTGCGAGGAATTCCTGTTCGGTAGTTACTGTAAATACCACCTCATCGTCCATCTCGTCAGGTCCGCGTCCGTCGTCGGCCAGTCCACCAGGAAAATTCTCAGCGCGGAGCATGCTGGTGCGATACTCGTCAGGGGTGGCTTCTTCGCTCTTGATGAGTTGGAGGTTGGTCTGTTCGATGATGTTAAGTTTGATGGCCTTGTTGTTATTACCGGGCTTGTACCACGACTGCCTGCCGAAGTAGGACTGCAGGTCGGTGGATTGGAACCGCCAGCCTTTGCGTGCCAGGATTTCGTTGCGCATGAGGCGTAGGTCGGGCTTGGAGAAGCGTGCCAGATAGGTGGTGTTCAGGAGCATTCCTGTGAGCAAGTCGCTGACAGGCTGCATCTCCGACCAGGTCTCTTGGGCGACGCAGTTGTTCAGGTTGTCGGGCGTGAGCACCATAGTCCATGCCACATCGCCCTTTGCATTCTTGAAGGCCAGGAAGTTCATGCCTTCCTGACGGATATATTTTACCTCAGCCATCTCGCTGATACGCTGGGCGAGGGCACCGTTTCTGGTGCCAACGAAGTATAGTCCTGCCTTTTCCGTTGCTATCAGTGAAATACGGAATGTGTTGTGATTGTTGTCAGTTCCGATTAGTTCGGCAGAGCCGGATGAAGACACAGAGGTCGTGTACAGTACAGCTCCGTCCCACCATTTGTCGCCTTGCTGGATGCGTTGTGCTTGAACACCGGCTACAGCCAGCAGCGAAATCATTATAAATAACGAAAGTCTTTTCATAGTGGTATTGTTTTTTCAGAATTAGTTTCTACCTCAATCCTATTTAATATAAATGCTCTTATTCTGCAACGAACTTCGCTCCGTTCCATGTGAACCGCTTGGTTATCTTGCCCGATGGGATATAATACTCATAGACGAGGGCCTTTCCCGTCTGCGGTAACTTGCAGCGTGTTACGGAAGTACCAGAGGGCGGTTCTTCGTTAATGCCCAGATTGGGTGCGTAGACTGCCTGCATGGCGCGGCGGTTGTTGTCGTATATGTAGAAAGCGACCCCGGAGTACTGTCCCTCGATGGGCTTTCCGTCGTAGATGGTCACCACATTCTCGGCAACCAACTTATGCATTCCGTCGCTGCAGTTCCAGTAGCAGCACTCAATGTAGAGCGATTCCCGGGTGGAGTATTTATGGTCGTAGCGTACATATCCGTTGGGAGCATCGACCAGTATCGTGGTTCCTTGGGTCAGCATTTGTCCGCGCAGATGTTTTTTCCAGTCCGTCTGCATGGCATCGAGTGCCTCTCCTTTCTTTTCTTGCGAGAGGATGGTGGTGACGAAATCGCTGATGGAGGGCTTCGCTCCCTTGTATCTTACAAACAATTCGTCGGCTTCTGTGTCTTCAGGCTGCGCCTCTTCCACGATTCGCTTGAACACAGGTTTCATGCCATCCCATTCATATTCATGAACATAAATCGAGGAGTATTTATATTCCAGAATGCGAAGCGTTTTACCTTTCTGGGGCAACTGATGGCTTATCTGGCTCTTTGCAGCCTTCCGTTTGAACCCGGCAAGGATTTGCGGCTCGGGCGTCAGCGTCTTGGTCTGCGGGTTGTAGTCGTAGAAGCATACGAAGTCAATCTCCGGGTCGGTAGGTTTTCCCAGGTGGACGGCAAACAGGCTGTGTCCGTTGGAGCGGCGCCAGACGCAGGCTGACATGTACTGGCTGTCAGTACCGTCGTCACCTACTTCCACATAGCCGTTTTTCGAATCGTTGACGACGCGGCGGTCGGTTTCCTCTTCGAGAACTTCTTCCGACAGTCCCTTTTCCATCGTGCCCCGGGCTTCTTCCACGCTGTAGGTGGGCCAGGTCTGATCGAAGCGTTCGAGCATGATGCCGAGGCTGCTGTTCAGGACATTCTTGATGGGGACTTTGGCCCAGTCCCGGTAAATCTGTTCTAATGAACAGGATTCAAACTCAGGGTCGTCCTGTGCCAGCGCCACGCTTGCGCAGCAAAGGCACAGGGAGAGGAGGACAGTCAGTCGTTTCATGCGTTTTCCTCTGGCATCTTTTGTGGTTCCACTTGAGTGGCAGGTCCGTTCTTGCCGGCCTTGGCTGCCAGTTCTTTCAGCTTGTCCTTGCCCTTGAAGGCAAATACCCAGATGAGGAATCCGGCCAGTGCCAGCAGTCCGATACCCAGCAACGGGCGGTAGAACAGCCATGCCAGTGCGATGACGATGAGCGACCATACTACACCGAATACGGTGCAAACTACACCGATGCCCCAGCCAAAGATGTTTGCCACGAAGGGAACCACCTTGAGAATGGTCTCCAGGAAGCCGAAGATGTTCTTCAGTCCGGCAATCACCATCATGACACCTACGAAGCGCAGTACCCAGAGCCAGAAATTATTGGCGCTGTGTGCGTCATCGAAAATCTCGTCGGCGTCTTTCTTTCCCATGACAAGTGTCTGGAAGCGTTTGCCGTTCTTTGCCTTGAAGGCCTTGAATGTGTCGCCTGTAACCTGTGCGATGATGGTTACCTTGGCCGGTACCACCTTCTCGAAGGTTACGCGCACATCTCCGACCTCGGGCGAACCTGGCACGCGACCGAAGTAGAGTACATTGCCTGCCTGGTGTACATAGTCGAGGTTTACCTTGTTTTCGGCATGTTGCATCAGGCTGTCTGTGGCTGCCTTGTCGGCTTCGGCGGCTGCCTTGAGCGAATCGTTTTCAACGGCGGCAGGCTGTTGGGCTGTTTGGTCGTTTAGGTGCTTGGTGCCATAGAAGCGCTCGTAGGCTGTGCCGGCGTTTCTGTCCAGTTGTTTCAGCAGGTCGGTGCTCAGGGCCAGTTCCACAGGTTCCTTGGAAGAGATGCTGTGGATGAGCGATTCGTTCAGCTTATAGGCGCCGAAACTCACATTCTCTGCCCATTGCTGCTCGTCCTCGATGGTGGTCAGTACCATGTTCTTTCCTTGGTAGGCTGGGTCCTTGAACTCGCTCGACTGCTCCGGACTGCTCACCCATTCCTTCGTGTAGGTGTAGGTAGTGGTGGTTACCTGCTTTCCGCCGAGTTTGTCCTGGGAGGTCGACTCCTCATGCTCCACCCACTGGTAGTATTCCACGGTGCGTTGCAGGGCAATGGCCTTGGCACCGAAGCCGAACTGCTTGTCCACCAGCGAGTCCTCGGTTGTGGCCAGGGCTGTGGCGCAGACCAGTTCACCGTCCAAAGCCGGGTCTTTCTTGTTGGGGTTTTCCATGTCGACGCAGGCCTTTTCAGCCTCGTTGAGCATCTTGTCGGTCTTCACGGCGCGGCCTTCGTTCCACCACAGCAGGGCGGTGGCCGCAATGAAAAGGATGAAACCGGAACCGATGTTCCTGAACGAGCTGCCCACACGGGAGCCGTAGCCCGTAGTCTTTACTTCTTGATAAGCCATAGTGAATTTGTTTTTATAGATGTTTATGTTGAAAATCCTCTGGGGGTAGGTTTGTCTTTCGGCAGCACATAGCGGTTTTGTGTGGGTAAAGATACAAATAAACGGACGGAATGAAGAAAAATAAATGATTTTATTTTTCACTGTTTCTGTGCGAGCGTGTTTCAGGTGCAATCGGCTGGTGCCAAAAATCGACGGAGCAGCGAGCGCAAAGAGCTCTTTGCCGAGTCGTGTCGGAGGAAAAGCCAGAGGCTTAACTTGATTGCACACACCCTATGGAACTGTTCTTTTTGCCAGTTTTTCCGCAAGGGCAGGGTGGAAAGGCTGGAATAAGGCGGCTCTTTTGCACTCTCCGTAATGCGCTGGCTGACAGCAATTTGAGAATTTTTGCAATTCGTATTCCCGATGGCGGTTTTCCTACTGAGGCCCAAACGGACTCCGTTTGGGCCTCAGTTATATTTCATCTGGGTGCCTTTTGGATGATGAAAATGGCCTTCTGTGAGTGAAAAAAGCATGAAAACGGGATGAAACAGCCTTGCTGGGGAGGGTAATTTCTGCCAGAATCGAAATGAAAATGCCGTTTTAACATCTCTTTCCAGCATTGCACACTTGTTTCCATCGGAAACCGTTAGATGTCAATTCCTCCAGCAATCTGGAGAGAAAACGCGTGAAATGGCTGACAGACAGCAAGGTTATGAAATTTCCTCCGCAGCGTAGACACAAGAAGAGAGGCATGCCCTCGGTGGGAGCATGCCTCTCTTCAGTATGGGAAATGGCACTGGACGGTTGTCCTATTTGCCATCAGTTGCCGATAACCCCATTGCCATCCCAGATGCTGGTGCCGCTCGGTGCTGCCGAAAGGGCAGTGGTAGAAGGCGTGCTGCTGGCGCAGATGGTCATGGTGGTGCCCATGTTGCTGTTGGTGGGCACATAGAAGGAGAACACGCTGTTGCTGCCGTTCTTGAAAGTGTACCATTTGTTCTGGCTGAAAGAGGCCGTCTTGCGGTTGATGTTCACGGTACTGCCGTTCTCCAGACCGCCTATGGCAACGATGTTTCCGCCGGTGATGGTCAGTTTGTAGTTGTCCTCGGTGTTGGCGTCTATGCCCACTTCGGGCGTCCGTGCGGCAATGGCGACGACATTCCCGCCGCTGATATTGAAGTTACCGTTGGCATCCATGCCGTCGTTGCTCTTGGAATAGGCATAGACATTGCCTCCGGTGATGTTGAAGGTGCTGGCCGCGTTGATGCCGTCGTCACCTGCGTTGGCATAGATGTATCCTCCGCTGATGTCGATGGTGCTCTTGCTCTCAATGGCTTCGTGGTTGGTAGAGTAGGCCACCACCGTTCCACCAGTGATGACAATGCCTCCGGTGTAGGTGTATTCGACAGTGCTGCCGCCACCGCCGGGGCCACCACCAGGGTTACCGCCGCCTCCACCACCAGGGTTACCGCCGCCTCCACCACCTGGTGCGGAGGCAATTACGGTGCTCGCGGATTCCTTTTCGGTGCGCGTTCCGGCCTTGATGGCCTTTGGAGAGGAGGTCACATTGCTGCTGTAAGTGTATTTGCTGCCCGTAGCCGAGGCGTAGATGTTGGCATCGTCGCTGATGGTAAGGGTACCGTCGGCCTTGATGCACTTGCCGCCGGAGCCGCTGCTCTTCAGCGTCAGCGTACCGCCGCTGATGGTCATGTCCTTGTCTGCCTTCAAGCCTCCACAGCCCTTGGCATCGCTTTCCGTACCATCGTAGGCACCATTGCCGGTAGTGGTCACCGTGATAGTGCCGCCGGTGATGGTCATATTGCCGCTACCGTCGTCCTCGTCGGCCTTGATGCCCTTGCTGGCATTGCCTGACATGGTTACATCGACGGTTCCTCCGTTGATGACAATCTCGCCTGCCTTGATGCCTTTGGCCGTGCAGTAGTAGGACGAACCGGAACTGTTGGTGGCGCCGCTGTTGTTCACGGTGATGTTGCCATCGTTGATGGTGATGGTTCCGTCGGCGTTGATGCCTCGGCCGGCGCCGCCGGTTACCGTGGCAACAATGGTGCCTCCGTCGATTGTTATGTTCCCGCCGGCCTTCAGTCCGCTGGTGTAGGAGATGTCGGTAAGGTCGCTAACATCGATGGCGCCGTTGGCATTGAGTGTCAATGTTCCGCCGGTTATGAAGATGTCCCCGTCGGCTTTCAGGCACTTGGTGGCAGTGCCTGCCGCTGTGGCTGTCAAGGTTCCACCAGTGATGTAGACATTACCGCTGTCCTCGTCTTCATGGTCTGTGAATTCGCCTGTCGAGGTGGTGCCGTCGAGTTCCACCTGGATGGCATCGTCGCTGGTGCTGATGCCCGTCACGGTGATGCTGCCGCTTTCCATCAGGAAATACTCGCTGATGTGGATGCCGTCCTTCAGATTGCTGCTGCTACCACTCATGTTCACGGTGAGGTCGCAGTTTTTCAGGGTCATGTACTCGTTGCTCTTGATGCCGTGATAGTCGGAGCAGTTCACGATGAGGGAGCCTTTTCCCTTGAATTCGGAATGTCCCTTTACATAGAGGCAGCCCTTGTAGGTCTTTGTTCCCAATCCGGTCAAGGTGTTCTCGGTGCCCTTCTTGCTGCTGATTTCTATGCGCTTTCCGTTGTAGATGCACACGGCCGGACCTGCTGTGTTGGTCAGCGTGAGCCCATTGAACTCCACTGTCGACTTGTATTCGCCTGACATGTAGAACAAACCGTTGTCATAACTGCCCGAAGCACTGCCCGAAAGCGTGTAGGTTATTTCCCCCGCATTGTCGTCGGTGGTACTGGTCTGGGTGATGGCCACCTGCGTTCCGTCGATGGCTACATCGACATAGCGGGCCGCGTTGCCCACAACGGTGACGGTGGGAGCATCTCCGTAGGTAACGGTTACGGTGTTATCGGTCGGCGTACTGCTGTCGACCGTCATATCGGTGATGTCGCTGATGGTGAAGACTTTGCCCATAATGGTGAGCGTGGTGCCTCCGCTGTAGGTCATGTCGCCGGTAAGTGAGGAGGGAAACTGGTAGGTTACATTGTCCACCTGGACATTCAGCGTCTGTGCTCCGGCTGCTATCGTCAGCGCAAGGAGGGAGAGAAGCATGGATATCTTTTTCATTTCGATGTCAGTTTAAAGGTTCCGTTCTTTGTCTTCACGATGTAGACGCCCTTCTGCATCTGCTCTTTCGGGATGATTTTTCCCTGCAGGTCGTAGATGGCTGTGGCTTCATTCAGGTCGTCGGCGGTGAGAGTCGTAATGCCGGTGGTCTCGTCGTTGGTCGAGAAATACATCCTTGTGAGGTCGGAGAGTATGAAAGTCTCGCTGCCGGCAGTGAGCGTTTCTCCGCTGATAGATATCGTCAGTGACGCTATCGGCACGGAAACCTTGCTGCCTCCGGAGGTCTCAAAGGTCAGGTAGGTGTAGTCTTCGGCCTGCACGGTGAAGACAGTCACCAAAGCAAACAATGTGAGTAGTAGTCTTTTCATAAGCGTATCGGTGTTTCTGTTTAAAATTGTAATCATTTGCCTTGCAAAGATATGCATTTTCTTTTAATTGCAGTTAAATCCCAACAGATTTTAACTATTTGGCTGTCAGGCGGGTAGCAAGAAAGGACATGTTCCCGCATGTGGAGCATGTCCTATAATAATAAGGTATATGCGCGTTATTTCAGCGGCATCTTGTCTATGCGCTTCTGGTGTCGTCCGCCCTCGAACGGTGTCTGGAAGAACTCGTCCATGATGCGTTCTGCCATCTCGTTGTCGATGAAGCGCCCCGGCATCACCAGCACATTGGCGTCGTTATGCTGTCGGATAAGGTGTGCAATCTCTGGTATCCACACCAGACCTGCACGCACGCCTTGGTGCTTGTTCAGCGTCATGTTGATGCCCTCGCCGCTTCCACAGATGGCAATCCCTGGATAAACCTCTCCCGCTTCGATGGCGAAACCCAGTGCATGACCGAAGTCGGAGTAGTCGCATGACTCCTCAGAGCAGGTGCCAAAGTCCTTATATTCCATGCCATGGCGTTCCAGATAGTCCTTGACGAACTGCTTCAGGGCGTAGCCTGCGTGGTCGCTGGCCAGTCCTACTATTTTGTTTTTCATAGCATTGCCTTTACTTGGTTATACACATTCTCTGCGGTGAAGCCCAGTTTCTCGTCGAGCACCTTGTAGGGTGCGGAGAATCCGAAGCTCTGCAGACCGAAAACTTTGCCGTTGGCACCCACCAGTCCTTCAAGCGTTACGGGCAGGCCGGCGGTCAGTCCGAATACCTTTTCGCCTTTTGGGAGCACTGCTTCCTGGTATTCGGCATCCTGATTACGGAAGAGTCCCTCTGAAGGTACGCTTACAACGCGTACTCCGATGCCGTCTTTCCGCAGCAGTTCGGCGCCTGCCACCAGTGTGGAAACCTCGCTACCGCTGGCCAGCAGGATTACATCGAAGTCGGCATCGCTGCCAGCTACGACATAGGCTCCTCGGCGGGCGGCTTCGTAGTTGTTGCCTTCGGGCAGTTTGGCAATGTTCTGTCGTGACAGGATCAGGGCTGTCGGAGTATCTGTATTCTCCATGGCCATCTGCCAGCACACGCTCGTCTCGTCGGCATCTGCCGGGCGGAATACGCGCACTGAGTCGCGGCCGTGGTGGTTCTTCAGTTTTTCCATCAGGCGGATTTGTGCCTCTTGCTCCACGGGTTCGTGGGTGGGACCGTCTTCGCCGACGCGGAATGCATCGTGTGTCCAGATGAATTTCACGGGCACTTCCATCAGGGCGGCCATGCGAACGGCGGGTTTCATGTAGTCGGAGAATACGAAGAATGTTCCGCATGCGCTTACCACGCCTCCGTGCAGCATCATTCCGATGCACATGCAGGCCATGGTCAGTTCGCTGACGCCTGCCTGGAAGAACGCACCGCTAAAGTCTCCAGCCCTGAGTGAGGTGGTTTTCTTGAGGAACCCGTCGGTTTTGTCGCTGTTGGAGAGGTCTGCACTGGAGCAGATCATGTTTGGAACCTGCTCGGCCAGGACACTCAGACAGGCTGCGCTGGCGGCACGGGTGGCAGAACCTTCCTTCTGTACCAGTTGGCTGAAGTCCACTGCCGGTGCCTTTCCGCTGAACCACTGTTCCATCAGTGCGGCTTTCTCGGGATGTGCGGCAGCCCATTCCTTCTCCGCTGCGCGGCGCTCGGCTACGATTTTGTTCAGTTCTTCGCGCCGGCGGGCGTAGAGTTCCTGCACTTCGGGGAAGATGACGAACGGGTCTTCCGGGTTTCCGCCCAGGTTCTTGATGGTGTTCACATACGACTGTCCGCCGAACGGGGCACCATGGGTCTTTATGCTGTTTTCAAAGCTGCTGCCGTCTTCTTTCAGCGCCCCTTTACCCATGATGGTCTTGCCGATGATGAGGGTAGGTTTCTCCTGTTCTTTCTGTGCGTCTTGGAGTGCTTTGCGGATTTCGTCGGCGTCGTTGCCGTTGATGGTGACTACCTTCCAACCCCAGGCCTGGTATTTTGCTGCGGTGTCTTCCTGCATGACATCCTTGCACTCAGTGGAAAGCTGTATGCCGTTGGAGTCGTAGAACATGATGAGGTTGTTGAGTTTGAGGAGTCCGGCGAGCCTGCCTGCTCCCTGGGAGATTTCCTCTTCCACGCCGCCGTCGCTAATGTAGGCATAGACTTTGTGCTGCATTACCTCTTTGCCCAGCCTGGCCTCGAGGAATTTCTCTGCCACTGCCGCACCTGCGCCGAACACATGTCCCTGTCCCAGGGGGCCGCTGGTGTTCTCGATGCCGTGTGCGAGGTCGCGTTCGGGGTGTCCCGGTGTGATGCTTCCCCACTGGCGGAACTGTTTCAGGTCGTCGAGGGAGAACTTCCCCTGCAGACAGAGGGCAGAGTAGAGCATCGGCGACATGTGTCCCGGGTCGAGGAAGAAGCGGTCGCGGCCGGTCCATGTCGGGTCGGCGGGGTCGTAAACGAGGAATTCAGAGAATAAAACATTGATGAAGTCGGCTCCTCCCATGGCACCGCCCGGGTGTCCTGAGTTGGCTTTTTCCACCATTGATGCAGCCAGGATACGGATGTTGTCGGCTGCGCGGGTCATTAGTTGCTTGTCGTTCATAGTATGTAGAATTAATGATTTTAATCGAGTTCCACTTTCTGCAAATATACAACAATCTTTCTGAACCACCGCATTTTACTTCAGAAAAATTGTGCCTGCACAATTGCCGTCGGCCTTCTCCTTCCTCTTGGCTCTCTTTTCGTTCCGCCTTAAAGTAATTTATACCCTCCGAAATTTTTACAAAAAGGAGGAAAGAGGAGGGAGGAAAGAGGAAGGAGAAATGCTTTTCCAAGCGACGGAATGCCCCCTCTGAGATGCAAGAGAGCCTCTCTTGCAGTTTCGGGAGGGGCTGAATCGCAGTGCGTTTTATGCTCGCTCGTTTTCCGTTTGGGGCTCAAACATAGTATGGCAGAGGCCCGACGGGAAAACGTTAAAATTTTGGACAGAAAAAGTTTGGAGTCTGACTGTTTGATTGTCAACAAGTTACGGCTTTTGAGAATTTTCTCGTCGGTTGTGGAAAAATTGTCCACCCGAAGCGAGAAAATCGCTCAGACGCAATTTCGCAGCACCGCAAAAAGTAAAAAATCTTTACATTTTCAGTTCTCACCCTCGCCACAAAGTGACGCAAAATCGAGTGCAATGAGAAACGAAAGTGAAAGAATTTCGTTTTCATTGCCGAGATGAAGAAACTTCGGTGAAAGCCAGAGTGACGCAAAATCGAGTGCAATGAGAAACGAGAGTGAAAGAATTTCGTTTTCATTGCCGAGATGAAGAAACTTCGGTGAAAGCCAGAGTGACGCAA
>CALFJA010000034.1 GCA_937877605.1 uncultured Prevotellaceae bacterium
CCAGCAACAGCCATGCGGGGCGTCGCTGCAGCCATGCCACTCCCTGGCCGAAAGGTCCGGAATGGTATTGCGAGCAGAGGTTGCCGAGCATGAAGAAAGGCAGGGCCAGCATGACATTTGTCACTGCCCAGGTCCACTCCAGTTGGTAAGATGCGTATACCACGGCGCCCGCTATGCCGAGGAGCATGAGCAAAATGGCATTGCGCTCACTGGTTGCCAGGGCCTGGTAGAGCAGTTTCACGAGTACCAGCGTATAGACAAACCAGAGCATGTTGCAGCCGGTCACGCCGTGGAAGGTGTGGAATCCGCCGGCGATGCCTATGAGCGAATAGACGAACTGGCCGTCGGAAAGGTGCTTGATGATGGGTCCCAGGCACTTCAGCAGGGCGAGGATGAGGTATGGGATGACCAGGTTTTTCCAGCATTTCTGCCAGCACACGCGCATGTTTTCCTCCCGGTGGCAGAGATAACCCGACACCCAGAAGAACACGGGGACATTGAATGCATAGAGGAAACTGTCCATTCCTCCTTTGGGGAAGCCGTGTCCCCAGACGATGGCTACCATTCCCATAGCCTTCATCCAGTCTATCCAGACTTTGCGTTGTCTCATTTGTGTTGTAAGAAAGAGGGAAGCCGCTGCTGTCAAGGGCTTCCCTCGTCGTTAATCAGTCTTGCGGTTTGATGTTGGTGGCCTTGAGCATCTCTGCCACTTCGGCCTGGATGCGCTCTACGAATGCTTCCTTCGTCATGGAGGCCTGTTCTCCTCCACCCTGCTTACGCATGCTGACGAGTCCCTCGGCAGCCTCTTTCTCGCCTACGATGACCATGTACGGCACGCGCTTCAGCTCGTTGTCGCGTATCTTGCGGCCTATTTTCTCGTTGCGGTCGTCCACCTGTGCGCGGACACCGTGCTCGTCGAAGAAGCGGCATACCTCCTGGGCGTAGTCGTTGTACTTCTCGGAGATGGGGAGGATGGCCACCTGGTCGGGTGTGAGCCAGAGTGGGAAGTGGCCTGCGGTGTGCTCGATGAGGACGGCGGTGAAGCGTTCCATCGAGCCGAACGGGGCGCGGTGCACCATGACGGGCGTCTGCTTGGAGTTGTCCTCGGCGGTATATTCCAGCTGGAAGCGCTTCGGCAGATTGTAGTCCACCTGGATGGTGCCGAGTTGCCAGCGGCGACCGATGGCATCCTTCACCATGAAATCGAGTTTCGGTCCGTAGAAGGCGGCCTCGCCGTACTCTATTTTCGCATCGAGTCCTTTTTCCTTGCAGGCATCGATGATGGCCTGCTCGCTTTCTGCCCAGACTTCGTCCGAGCCGATATATTTCTCGTGGTCGTTGGGATCTCGGAGGGAAATCTGCGCCTCGACATTCTCAAAGTTGAAGATGGTGAACACCGCCTGGATGATGTCCATGACGCGGAGGAACTCTCCCTTGACCTGGTCGGGACGGCAGAAGATGTGCGCATCGTCCTGTGTAAAGGAGCGTACGCGTGTGAGTCCGTGCAGTTCGCCGCTCTTTTCGTAGCGATAGACGGTGCCGAACTCGGCAATGCGCAGCGGCAGTTCCTTGTAGGAGCGGGGCTTCCATGCGAAGATTTCGCAGTGGTGGGGGCAGTTCATTGGCTTGAGCATGTACTCTTCGTCCTCCTCAGGGGTGTGTATGGGCTGGAAAGAGTCCTTCCCATAGTGTGCATAGTGGCCGGAGGTGATGTACAGGTTCTTGCCTCCTATGTGCGGAGTGATGACCTCCTGATAGCCGAAACGCTTCTGTATCTTGCGGAGCATGTCCTGCAGGCGCAGCCTGAGTTCCGTTCCTTTGGGAAGCCAGATGGGGAGTCCGCGTCCCACGCGGTCGGAGAACATGAAGAGTTCCATTTCCTTTCCGATTTTCCGGTGGTCGCGCTTCTTGGCTTCCTCGAGCATGACGAGGTATTCGTCGAGCATTTTTTTCTTCGGGAAAGAGATGCCGTAGATGCGCGTCATCTGCTCTCGCTTGGCATCGCCGCGCCAGAATGCGCCTGCCACCGAGGTGATTTTCAGGGCCTTGATGAGTCCGGTGGAAACCAGGTGCGGCCCGCGGCAGAGGTCGGTGAAACTGCCTTGTGTATAGGTGGAGATGGTTCCGTCTTCGAGGTCCTGGTCGATGTGCTCGCACTTGTATTCCTGACCGTCGGCCTTGAACTCCCTGAGGGCATCGGCCTTGGCCACTTCGCGGCGCACGACGGGCTCGTCCTTGCGGGCCAGTTCCATCATCTTTGCTTCAATCTTGGGGAAATCGTTCTCGCCGATGACGGTGCCTGCGGGAGGCATCACATCGTAGAAGAATCCGTTTTCAACGGCAGGACCGAATCCGAACTGTATGCCCGGATAGAGTTCTTGCAGCGCTTCGGCCAGCAGGTGGGCGCTGGTGTGCCAGAATGTGTGCTTGCCTTCTTCGTCGTCGAAGCGGTAGAGGGTAATCGTGGCATCCTCGTTGATGGGACGGTTGAGTTCCACTGTCTCGCCATTCACTCCGCAAGATACGATGTTGCGGGCGAGAGCCGGCGAGATGCTCTCGGCAATTTGATAGCCAGTTACGCCTTGTTCATACGAGCGAACAGAGCCGTCTGGGAAAGTAATGTTAATCATAAACAAATTGATTTTTTAAGTTTAGCACCGCGAAGGTACAAATAACTCGTCGGCGGACAAAACTTTTGCTTTCTTTTCTTTCCTCCGGCCGAAAGATTGCCGCCACCGTTCCGGTAAATAATCCGGACAAAATTTTTGCTGTGGAAAGTAGGTGAAATAGAAGGGAAAATGCCGGATGGAAATCAGATGAGCCACATTCGGCATGTTTTCAGATGCCTTTTACGCCATTTTTTGAGCATTTTTGCTTCCCGGAGAGCCCCTTTTGAATACCGCAAGCAGGAAAATTGCAATGCAAGTGGGGCCCTTTCGCATTGCAAAAGAGCCCCACTTGGAAAACGGCTGTATACCTTTCTTTAACAAAATTAACTTATCTTACTGGTTGTCAACCGCTTACAGAAGTCTTCAGAATCAGCCATTTTTCCCATCAAATCATTTTCCCACTCGGAAAAATGCCGCAGAGAAGCAGTAAAAACGCCTCGAAAAAGTAAAGAATCTTGACATTTTCCCGACCCTCTTTTCTGCCGGAAAGCAAACCGGTTCTATTTTCTATTTCGCTTTATCAGGCTGTAGGCGTTGTACAGTCCGAGCTCGCCGGCCTTGCTCAAGTCGCGGATGCCGCTCTCCTTGTCGTTGTTCTGTATGTAGGCCAGGCCGCGGTTGTAGTACGCCTCGGCAAGGTTCGGGTTCAGACGGACAGCCTCCGTGTAGTCGTCCACGGCCTCGGCATAGCGGTACTGGTGGACCTTCATGTTGCCGCGGTTGTAGTACAGGTAGGCGTTTGCCGGCGACAGTGCAATGGCACGGTCCATGTCCGACTGCGTCTGGGCGATGAGCAACTGCGTGTCGAGACCCTTCGACGCCGTGAACTGGGTGATGCCGGCCTGCAGGGCAGCCCGTTGCATCAGCGCAAGCGACGAGAGCGAGTCGGTCTGCAGGTAGACGGTGAGGTCGTTGATGGCGGCATCGAAGTCCTGGGTGACGCTGTAGGCCACTGCCCTACTCATCAACAGCGACTGTGCCTCCTTGGTAGATGTGGTCTGGTCAATCTGCTGCGAGAGACGGTTGATGAGGTCGAAGAACTCTACCGTCTGCTGCTCGGTGAGCGGTTTCGGGTCGCAGGCCATGTAAATGGGACGCTCCGGCTTGGCTGTCTGGTTGAAGGCATCGAGCGACTTGTCGTAGACCTGATAGGTCTTCACACCATTTGAATACTGGAAATAGGAGAGCATGAACATCGGCATGAAGTCAGACTCGACCGAACGGTTCTGCACCCGTCCGCGGTATTCGCTCTGATACTCGCGCTCCACATTCTCTTCGTCCTCCACGACGAGCTGGTTGTATTTCTCCATATCAATCTCACTGCGTTTCCGCACCTCGCTGGTCTTTCCCTTGCTCCAGCGCGGCTGTATGCCCAGATGCTTGTTCATCTGCGCCTTGACAATGCGGAACTCGTCCTGTTCGGCCCTGGCGGTCATGCCAAGCCGACGGTAGCAATGGGCGCGGTAGTGCAGACCCGTCCAGAAATTGGGGAACTGGTCAATCACCTTCGAGTAGTCTTCGATGGCTGCGCGGAGGTCGCCCACGCGGTCGTGGAGCAGCGCACGGTTGAAGATGGCTATGAAGTTGTCGGGCTCCAACCCTATGACGAAGTTGAAATCGTCGATAGCCCGGTTGTCGTCTCCCAGCTGCATGCGCAGTTGCCCGCGGTTATAGTGGGCGAGAAAGTTGTTCGGGTCGAGGTCGAGTGCCATGTCGTAGTCGGCCATAGCACCGCTGAGGTTGTTGTAGTTGTAGCGCGAAAGGGCACGGTTTATATAGTTGCCGACGGTCTTCGGCTTGAGATGTATGGCCTTGGAAAGGTATCCGTCGGCCTCTTTCCACTGCTTCCGGCTGATGGAAATGTAGGCACGGGTGCTCCATGCGTCGGCATCGTAGGCATTCAGTTCCAGACTCTTGTCGAGCCAGCGCACGGCCTCGGTGGTGTCGGTCTTGTGCAGATAGAGCTCGGCCTTGAGCGAGTAGGCGTTCGAAAACGACTTCCAGCGGTCGATGATGGTGTCCACCTCGGCAAGGGCACGGTCGTAGTCCTTCTCGTTCAGCCGGCAGAGCGCACGGTTGAACCAGTAGTTCTGGCTTGTGGGACTTATCAGTATGGCGCGGTCGTAGTCGGCAATGGCATCGGAAAAGTTCTTCTGCCGGATGCGCGCTATGGCCCGGAGGTCGTACAAACCGTCGATGTAGGGATTCAGCCGGATGGCTTCCGTGGCATCGCTCTCGGCTCCCACGAAGTCGTCAAGGTTGAACTTGGCAATGCCGCGCAACTGCCACGGACGGTAGAGGTAGGGCTTCAGGCCGATGACTTGGTTGAAATACTGGATGGAAAGCACATAATCCTCGTAGTGGAGGGCTATTTCCCCACTGCGAACCAGCCGGTCAACCTTAAATTGTGCATGGGAGACGGCGGCGGTCAGGGCGAAGAGGATTATCAGAAGAGTTCTTCTCACGGTCGTTCGGGCATGAAAAAAGCCACACGGCAGCAGGTGCATTCATTGCTGCGGTGCGGCTTTCATGTCGGATTATTGTTTTGGTGGTTTTGTACGGTAACTGCAACGGTAGCGCCCCTGACTGACGGCTTTGAGCCTGTTTTTTATCAGCTGTCGGCGGAAAGGGGTTATCCTGTCGGTGAATACATGGCCTTCCAAATGGTCGAACTCATGCTGCATGACACGGGCCAGATAGCCTTCCACCCACTCGTCGTGCTCACTGAGATTCTCGTCAAGGTACTTCACATGGATGCGTGTCGGCCTGGTTACCTTCTCGTGAATGCCGGGCAGCGACAGACAACCTTCCTCCAGCGTCTCCGTCGGGGCCTTCTCGTCGGCTTCGAGGATGTGGGGATTGATATAGGCGTGGTGAAATCCCTTGTACTCCGGTAGGTCCTCGCCCAGCGGATCCAGGTCAATCACCACCACCCTGATGGACTTTCCTATTTGCGGTGCGGCCAATCCGATGCCGTCGCTGGCGGCCATCGTCTCATACATGTCTTCGATAAGCTGGCTCAGGTTGGGATAATCGAGGGGAATGTCCTCTGCAACCTTGCGCAGAACGGGCTGGCCGAGGGTATAGATGGGTAGTATCATAATTGTTTCCGGGTTATTTGCGTCGACGCGATGTCAGGTAATCCTGCAGGAGGATGGTGGCACTGATCTCGTCGACGAGCGCTTTGTTTTGCCTGTCTTTCTTCTTCAGGCCGCCGTCCAGCATGGCTTGGTGAGCCAGGACAGAGGTGAACCGTTCATCGTAAGGCTCGATGGGAATCTCTGGATGGGCCTTCTCCCATCGCCGAACGAAGGCTTTCACACGCTGAAGGTTCTCGCTCGGCTGCCCGTTCGGCTGCCAAGGCTCACCTATCACGATGCGTTCCACCGACTCGGCGGCAATGTATTGTTCCAGGAAATGGAAGAGTTCTGATGTGGAAACAGTCGCCAATCCATTGCCGATAAGCTGCAATGGATCAGTGACTGCCAGTCCCGTACGCTTCCTTCCGTAGTCTATGGAAAGTATACGCCCCACCAGATGTGTCGTGTTTACTCCTGATAGAGCAGCCAAGCGTCGGCGTATCTGTCGCGGAGTTGGTCGCGCGAAGCAACGGCCGAAGCCTTGTCGGCAAATGTGGAAGCTACTACACGATACATGTTGCGGCTTGCATTGTAAGCAATCTGGGCATCGTAGCCGGCTGCCTTGAGGGTGTTCTGGAGTCCTTCGGCATTTGCCTTCATCGAGAATGAGCCGACAACAACGCTGAAGTTGTTCAGTCCATTACCGCTAATGACGGTCAGACCCGACTCCTGACGAACTGCAACATTCTCCACAGCGGAGTCAACGGTAGGCTGCTGCACGGGCTGCTGCACAACAGGTGCCACGGTCGGGACTACTGTCTCGGCGGGTTGCTGTTGCTGTTCTGCGGCCTTTGCCTTCTCATAAGCCTTCTTATAGGCACTGTCCTTGGTCGATTTGCAACTTGTCAGACCTACGGCGAGACACAAAGCTGCACAAATGAGCATGTATTTTTTCATAATTCAAAGAATAAATAAGTTATTAATGCTTTCTGTTTGCTTCTTTTCAAAATCTTTGCAAATCTACAAATAATATCCGAGAAAAGCCCTCATACAGGTATAAAAGTTTGTTAAATCAGTACAAAACCGCGGTTCCCGAAAAAAAACTTCAACAAAAACGGAGCGAAAACAATATATTGTTGTACATTTGCAATCAGGAGAATTCATTCTAACACACCAATTACCACTATGAAACCATTAGCTTATCTCGGCGCATTTATCACCGGCGCGTTGGCAGGAACAGCCGTAGGCTTGCTGCTTGCTCCTGAAAAGGGTGAACAAACACGACAGAAACTGACTGAAGCTGTTGAGGACTTCTGCAAGAAACACAACATAAGCCTCAGCCGAAAAGAGGTTGACGACCTTGTGGACGACATCAAGGATGTGGCCGAAGACCTGACAGACTAACTGCCGACCGCATGTTTTCCAACGATCAGAATGTAGAAACCATCGCCCAGTTGGTGGCCTCCCTGAAGGAGTATGCCGGGCTGCAGACCGAATACATCAAGCTAGGTGCCGTTGAAAAGACCGTACGCTTGCTCACAGCGCTGGTCATGACCGCCGTGCTTGCCTTGTTGTTGCTGCTCACGCTCATCTTCCTTACGATAGCAGCGGGCTGCGCACTGGCAAAATTGGTGGGCATGTCGGCGGCTTTCCTGATTGTTACGGCAGTCTACCTGCTGCTGTTCGTGCTGGCCATCATCTTCCGCAAGAGATGGATTGAGCGGCCGCTCGTAAGGTTCCTGGCCGGAGTTCTCATGGACAAATAGGAGGAAAAGCAACATGGAAGAGCAGAAATCGTACCGCACACTGGAGGATATCGAAGCGCGTAAGGACGAGATTCGCCTGCAACTGCGCCAGAGCGACAGGCAGATGAAGGAGATGTGGCATTCCCTGTTCAGGAAGCCCGAACCGCTTGCCAGTCTCTCTCCGACCAGGAGATTCACCTCCTTGCTGGCCAACAGCGCAGGTATCGTGGATGGACTGATACTCACTTGGAAACTGTATAGGAAGTTTAAGAAAAAACGGAGATGACCAACGAGGTCCTCTCCGCTTTTTTTTGCGATTTGGGTCTACCGCTGTAGACTAATCTTGTTAACCTTAAATCTAATACTATGAAAAACACTTTGCAAATATAAGGCGGTTTTCTGTAATATCTTTCATATTTCCCTGATTTTCTTTCAGAATTTTAATATTTTTAACTAAAACGGCAGTTTTTCTTCGAATTTCAAATCTTTCTAATAAAAACAGGGTGCAGTTGAAATACATCTTCCGGACAGGGAAGATAAAAAGTGCGCACTGCGGATATTTATAATAAGGTAAAGGCGTGGTCTATACATTCAGCACCTGTCCGTCGAAGGCAAATGCGAAGCCTTCTGGCAGGCGGCTGTTGGCATCGTCGTGGAACCCGATGTCGTGCGTAAGGTGAGTGAAAAAGGTCTGACGGGCACCCGTTTCCCGTGCAAATTGAATGGCATCGTCCACTAGTTGGTGCGTTTTGTGGGGATGGTCAAAGCGCAGAGCGTTGACCACCAGCGTTTCCACGCCGTGAAGGAGTTGTTTGTTCTCTTCGCTAATGGACTTCATATCGGTGATGTAGGCAAACTTTCCGAAGCGGAATCCCAGGATGGGGAGTTTTCCGTGCATCACTTCCACGGGCAGGGTATCGATGTCTCCCACGCTGAAAGGCCTGCCCGCCTCTATTGTGCGCAGTTCTATGAGCGGTGCGCCCGGATAGTGTTGCTCCGGGAAGCAGTAGGGCATGGTGCGGTGGAGAGCTGTTGCCGTTATGCTGTTGGCATAGATGGGCATGGTTTGCTTCATGCAGAAGGGACGCAGGTCGTCCAGTCCGCCGACATGGTCGTAGTGTATATGGGTGATGAGTACGGCATCGATGGATTGGAAAGGCAGGGGAAGCAGTTGCTCGCGGATGTCCGGGCCGCAGTCGACCAGCAGGCGCGTGCTTTCCGTCTCCACATAGATGGCACTCCTTCTGCGACGGTCTCTGGGGTCCTTGCTCTTGCAGACGGGACAGGAGCAGCCTATGACCGGAACGCCGAACGAGGTGCCTGTGCCGAGCAGTGTGACTTTCATAGACAATCAGTAGATATTTACTTCGGGATGAATGTCAATTCCGAACAGTTCCTTCACATCGTGCTGGATGGTCTGGCAGAGGGTAAGCACCTCTTCTCCGGACGCACCTCCGAGGTTGACCAGCACCAAGGCCTGGTATTTATGCACGCCAGCCCTGCCAAGCGAGCGTCCCTTCCAGCCTGCTTTTTCTATGAGCCAGCCTGCCGGAATCTTCACTTCCGCGTCGCTGACGACATAGTGCGGCATGGCGGGATACTGCCGCTGGAGTTGCAGAAACTTCTCACGCGGAACTATAGGGTTCATAAAGAAACTGCCTGCGTTGCCCAGCACCTCCACATCCGGCAGTTTCTGGCGGCGCAGGTCGATGACAAGCTGGCGGAGTTCGTATGCCGTCGGGTGTCCGATGCCGCGCCGTTCCAGTTCCGACTTGATGTTACCGTAGTCCAGATTGGGTTGGAACTGCTTTGAGAGGCGGTAGGTGACATGGGTGATGAGGAACCGGTTTTTCCATTCGTTTTTGAACCTGCTCTGGCGGTAAGCGTAGCGGCAGTCGGCATTGCTGAACGCAACGGTCTTTCCGGTGGCTATTTCCACGGCTTCGACCTTATGGATGATTTGCCGTGCCTCCACGCCGTAGGCACCGATGTTCTGCACTGCCGAGGCCCCCACTTCGCCAGGGATGAGCGAGAGGTTCTCAGCACCGTGCCATCCGCTGTCCACGCAGTGTGCCACCACATCGTCCCACACTTCGCCCGCTCCGCACCTTACCAGCACCTCGCCATCTTGCTCCTGCGCTTCGATGCCTTTTATTCCGACATGCAGCACCGTGCCGTCGAAGTCTTTCGTCAGCAGGAGGTTGCTGCCTCCTCCCAGCAGCAGATAGGGTTGCTGTGGGGCGTTGGCAGGGAAGAGGTCATGCATTTCCTTGGTGGATTCGAAGGATATGAACCGCCGGCAATAGGCGTGCATGCCGAAGGTGTTGTGTGGCAGGAGGCTATAGTGGGCTGAGTCCTTCATCGGCTTAGTAGGTGAATTGGGTTAGTTTCCAGTGTCCGCCCTTCTTTCCGAAGGTGAGCGTTGTTTCCAGTCCGTTGGCAATGCCGCGCACAAGCATCGTTTTCTGCTGGTCGCTGTGGCTGGTGTTGCCGTAGTCTATGTTGTAGATGGTGCCCGATGGTATTACTTCCGGCTTGAAGTCGGCCCACTGTTCGGGCATCATCGTGCCGGTCATGTTGTTCAGTTCGTCCTCGGGGTCGGGGGCGGTGAAGGTCACATTGTCCGCCATGCTGTGCGACTGGTAGAGGGTGTCGGTGGCGAAGTGGCCGTAGAAGTCGAGGAAATCGCCGTTGGCATTAGCTGCCAGCGGTTCCTCGTGAATCTTCTTCAGCATCCAGCGGCCGGCAGTCCGCTCGAAGATGTATTTCTTTATGTGTTTCTGCGGAAGCTGTATCTTCTCTATCACCACGCTGTTGACAGTGGTGTCGGCCACCACCTGCTGCTGCTTTTCGTTGTCGAGGAGCAGCGTGTAGAACTCTTCCTGCATGAAAAGGTAGTCCATCTTCCAGTCGGACTTTGCCAGTTTCTTCGTTTCCCCGTCGGTTTCGTATTCCAGGGGGAAGGCTATGCGCTGCATCTGGAGTTTGCGGTTGGCGGCGAAATTGAAGATGAAGTCGTCGAAGAGTTCGTCGGCCACCTTGGGCATGGGCATTTCCTCCATCACATTTTCCACACTGTCCTGGCGCAACGAGTCGGAACTGATGTCCAATCCGTCGAGCCTTGAACTGGGCTTTTCCTTCTGGCACGCAATGAGCAGCAGGAGGAAGCAGAGCGGCAGGAGCAGTGCGATGAGATGGCGTGACTTCATAACTTTTGCAAAATTACTAAAATCTGATTGTTCCACAATGAAAAGAAATAATTTTCTTTTCGGATGCAGCCGGACATGTTCCGTTCCTTCTGTATACGCCTACCGGGAAGTGTAAAGATATTTTACCTTTTTCGGAAAAACAGCCCCGACTGATTATCAATGAGTTACGGCGGCAGGAAATCGTCTCCAGAATTGAAAATTCACTGCAAGCAATGGCCTCGGAGCGAAAAAAAACGAAATTCAGGTACTTCACGCAAGGTGCTGGCAATCAGCAATTTGCCGGTTTCTGTCAGTTATACGGCGGATGCTTGTTTTCCAAGAGAGCCACTCTTGCCTTCCAACTGTGGCGCTCTTGCACGCAAGAGCCAGGCTTTCACGTGGCGAAACAAGGACTTTGGCAGTCCGGAAGTGTCTCTTTTAGACTTCTTTCGCTCAAAAAAACGCTGGAAACCGCCGGATTTTTACATCCCGAAAGCCGAAAAACCGATTTCCCGTTTCTATTTTACCGATTTTCCACAGCCAGATTTTGTCAAGATTTCCGAAGGGTTGAGATGTAAAGTTTCTTTACCATTTTTGCGACCTCCTGCATCCGACTGTTCCACTTTTTCCCGTCAGTGGCAAAAAACTTGGTCCTTTCGGCACCCTACTTCCATCTTTTTTACTAATTTTGCACCGCAAAACAGAAACCGAAACACACTTATGATACTCGACCGAATAGAAGAACTGCTGCGCGAAGTGAGCCAGCTCACGGCGAAAGATGCCGCTGAAGTGGAGCAGCTGCGACTGAAATACCTGAGCAAGAAAGGTGAAATCACGGCACTGATGGCCGATTTCCGCAATGTTGCCGCCGACCAGAAGAAAACCGTCGGCATGAAAATCAACGAACTGAAGCAACTCACGCTCAACAAACTTAACGAACTGAAGGAACAGCAGGGCAGCCAGGACACACAGGACGACGACCTCGACCTGACCCGCACCGCCTACCCCATGGAACTCGGCACCCGCCATCCGCTCACCATCGTGCGCAACGAAATCATCGACATCTTCGGCCGCATGGGGTTCACCCTGGCACAAGGACCGGAGGTAGACGACGACCTCCATGTCTTCACCAAGCTGAACTTCGCCGGCGACCACCCGGCACGCGACATGCAGGACACCTTCTTCGTCGAGCAGAACCCCAACGATGTGGCAAAGAATGTCATCCTCCGGTCGCACACCAGCAACGACCAGTCGCACTACATGGAAACCCACGAGCCGCCCATACGCGTCATCTGCCCGGGCCGTGTCTACCGGAACGAAGCCATCTCGGCACGCGCACACTGCTTCTTCCACCAGGTGGAGGGGCTCTATGTGGACAAGAATGTCAGTTTTACCGACCTGAAACAGGTGTTGTTGACCTTCGCACGCGAAATGTTCGGAGCCGACACAAAGATCCGCCTGCGCCCAAGCTACTTCCCCTTCACCGAACCCAGTGCGGAGATGGACATCTCCTGCTTCATCTGCGGCGGCGAGGGATGCGGCTTCTGCAAGCACACCGGATGGGTGGAGATACTCGGTTGCGGCATGGTAGACCCCAATGTACTCGACGCCTGCGGCATAGACAGTTCCGTCTACTCAGGCTATGCCTTCGGAATGGGTGTGGAACGCATCGCCAACCTTAAATACCGCGTCAGCGACCTCCGCCTGTTCTCCGAGAACGACGCACGCTTCCTCCACGAGTTCGAAGCCGCCAACTAATCAGACCGCCAGCGTTACAACATACGCAGAAGGGGCTCCTCAACAACTTGAGGAGCCCCTTCTGTCTGCTATCGTCCTATGCCTGCCGTGTCAGCAGGTAGATAACGATGGGTGCACCGATAAGTGGCGTGATGGCATTCAACGGGATAATGCCCGAAGAAGGCATGCCCGTGGACAGCAAGTTGCAGGCAAGACAAACCACAGCACCTGTCAGCAGCGTGGCAGGCAGCAGCAACCGATGGTCGGAAGTACGGTAGGCAAGGCGTGCCAGATGGGGAACGGCCAGGCCGATGAAGGCTATCGGACCGCAGAAGGCGGTGGTCAGTGCCGTGAGCAGGCTGGTCAGCAGCAACAGCCACACCCTGACGCGACGGGGACTGATGCCCAGCGAGGCGGCGTATGCATCGCCCAAGAGCAGCAGGTTGAGCCACTTAGAGAGAAAAAGTGCACCTGCCAGCAGCACCAGCGTCCCCCACACGAAGAGCGGCAACTGTGCCGACGAGATGCCGGAGAAGTTGCCCATGCCCCAAACCAGATAGCTGTGAACACCCTGTTCCGTTGCAAAGAAGTTCAGTAACATGATGACCGACGATGCCAGCGAGCCCACCATGATGCCCACTATGAGCAGGGAGACGGGCTGCGTCATGCGGAGCGAGAATGCGAAAACCACGGCCGTGACCAACAGGGCTCCTAAAAACGCTCCCACAACGACTAAGCAACCACCCCCAAAAACCACCAAGCCACCAAACGAAAGGTGAGGCAACAACAGCATGACAACGGCTGCTCCCAAGGCGGCTCCGCTGCTGACGCCGAAAATGGAAGGACCTGCCAGCGGATTGCGGAAGGCCGTCTGCAGCAGCAAACCGCTCACCGAAAGAGACATGCCGGCAAAAACGGCGGTGACAGCCTGCGGCAGCCGGCCATGGAGAATGATGAACTCCCACGACGGCTGCGACGGTTTGCCCGTCAAGACGCGGCCAACATCAGCAACAGGTATGTCCACCGAACCTATGAAAAGGTTCAGTACAAAAAGCAGGAAAACGGCTGCCAGCAGCAGGAGGGTCACAACTACGGGATGTTTCATAGTTTTCGGTAATAGCGGAGCGACCCCTTGACAGTGCCGTCGGGATGAATCATTAATATAAGTTCGCGCAAGAGCCAGTCGGGGCGAAAGGGTATCTCGTCGAAATAAGCCGACTGCAGGCTGTTGCATACATAGACATTGCCCTCTCGGAAAGCCCTGATGGCAGTACATCCCTGCCATTCTTTCAGCAGTTGTCGACGGGTAAGACCGTCGGTCTGCTCGGCATGGAACAGCCAAAGATCTATGTCCTGCCCACATGCCACAATCTGCTCGGCCGACAAGGGTACGGAACCGCTGTGACCGTCACCCTGCAGAAGAGGGACCGCATTGGCGTCGCCGATGAGCGTTGCCATGGTACTCTTGCCGCCAGGGCAGTACCACACACTGCCAGTGAGGCGCTCCGTCAGCACAAGTGGGGTACGGGTCTCTTGCCGGACAGCAGCTTTTAACGCGCTGTAATTACCCTCCACTACTGCAAACAGGCTGTCAGCCTCGACCGTCTTTCCCATTAACAGCCCGTAAAACTTCATCCATTCGGCCCTGCCCAGGGCTGTCGGCTCCATATAGTCGGCACATTCCACAAGAGGAATGCCCAGTTTTTCCAGTACGCCATAGCCGCCGCTGTGCTCGAAGGGAGACAGAAACAGCGCCTCGGGGCGTGCCTGTACTATTCTTTCTGCATCGGGTTGCATGCCGTCGCCGCAGTCAATCGCAGCACCCGTACGCAGCATTCGTTCCACTTCCGGGGTGTGGATATAGCGTGCATCGCTGACACCCACAACGGCGGAGAGTGCTTCCAACTGCCGGAGCAGGTAGGTGTGCGACGCCGTGAACATGACACACCGCTGCAGAGGGACTCCGATAACGGTGCCGGTGCCCCTATCCTGCCACTTGTCCAAGTCCGAACGGGGTACCAGTACATAGCGATGGAGCAACGCATCAGGCTTCCACGGGTTGCGGATGAGTGCCTCGTCGTGGTCGGAATAGTGGATGAGCGTCAGCAACCGCGCATGTTTCAGGTGCAGGGTGTCACCCTCTTGCACCGGAGCCGGGGCATTTTTCGTGCAGCAGCAAAGGAAAAACAGCAGGCTGAAGCAGGAAAAATATCGGATGCGCATAGGCCGTTTGGTGGTTTAGGGGGGTGGTTGTTTTGTCGTTTGGGAGTTTGGGAGAAGGGATTCTCCGGCAGTTTTGTGCCGTGCAAGGAAATCAATTATTCACGAAAAGCAAGGTGCCTGGAATGACACCCACCTCGTATCGCTGGATGAACTGGCCGCTCTGACTGTAGCGCACCAGGTAGCCGTCGGTCGTGTAGCTGGCACTACCGGGCGAATCGGGGTTCTCGCTGAGTGATGAAACATAGATGTCGCCCGACAAGGGATCCACACCTATATTGCAGGGAGAGAACACTTCCGTTCCGATCGGCAGGGTGCTGAGCGACTGGCTCTGTACATCGTAGCGCTGATAGGTGGTTGTTCCGCCCCAAGGTGCATGGATCAGGTAGAGTGAACCGCCGTGATATGCCATGTATTGGGCATTGGCTAAGACGGTGACTTGGTCGGCTGCATCGATTTTCTGGGCGGTGGCAGGAACATCATAGTAGTTGCCCCAGCTGCAGACAAAGACATTCTCACCGTCGGTGGCAAGCACATTCGGGTTGGCAGCAACGGTGACATCCTTCACCTTTGCCAGGTTTCCGGCATTGAGTTTCACCACATTGGTATTGTAGGTGTAGTCGGGATTGCAGCTGTTTGCCACATAGACATATCCATGTGCCGCGGCAATGCCTTCCAACTGTGCGCCGACCACCTCGGAAGTGGCTGCTATCTGTGCCGTGGCGGCATTGATTTTGTATACTTTCCCGCTGTAGGAGGACACATAGACGGCGGTACCGTCGGTGCACATCTCACGCGGTTGCGGTATGACTACGGGCTCGGCAGCCTTCAGCGTCCTGGCATTTAGCACTTCGACGCGGTTCTCGTCGGTGGTGGCTACAAAGAGTTTGCCGCCGCAGACGATGGCGTTGTTGGGTGTGCCGCCCAGGGTCCGGAGGTTCACCTTGTCGAATACATTGCGCTGCAACTGGCCGGTGGTGAAGTCGAGAAAGTCCATCGAACCGTTGATTTGCGAATAGTAGCTCCCCTCGTTGACAATGATAATGCCCTTACGGACATCCATCCGGAAGGTATCATCGCCGTCGTGGTCGCTGCAGGAGAAAAGAATCAGGGTGACAATTGGCAGGAAAAGCCAAAGGAGTGGGTTGTGTTTTGTTTTCATATTAATGGTTTTTAAAGTGTTTTCAGAAGTCTATTTTCATGCTGATGCGCCACTGCCGTCCCGGCATCGGATAGTGTGCGACCAACTCGTACTGGCGGTTCAGCAGGTTGAGGCAGTCCAGCTGCAGCGCGTAGGGACGATTCTTCCATTGGCTGCCATAGGTAACCGCCGCATCCAGTTGTCCGTATGAGCCCATGCGTGTGCCGTCGCTGTGCTCCATGGTAGTCCATCGCTCGGACAGGAAGTTGTATGTAAGCCCTGCTGTCCAGTGGCACCGATGCCATGCCAGAGCCATGCACAGGGTATGTTCGGGAGTGTATGGTATCTGGTTTCGGTAGTTGGGCGATGCCGGCTGGCTGCGGTTCTCCGCCCGCAGGTAGCTGTAGTTCGCTGTGAAAAACAGTTGCTGACCTGGCAGAAAGTCCCATTCGGCTCGACCGACGATGTCTACTCCGCGGCTGCGGACCCTTTGGGCGTTTGTCATGCGCCAGACATACATGTTGAAAGGGATGGCCACGATTTTGTCGTTCACCCAGTTCTGATAGGCGTCGAGGGTGGCATCCAGTTGCAGCGACTGGCCGAACCGACGGGTGAAAGTCAGTCCGATGTTCACCTGCCGGCATCGTTCGGGCCGCAGTTCGGTGGTGCCTATGTGGAAGAAATAGAGTTCGTTGAAGTTCGGCATCCTGCCAACATCCTTCGCCATGAGGCGCAGATAGAGTTCCTCCGTGGGGAGGAGGCGGTAGGAAAGGCTGAGCGACGGCGAGAACTGGCGGTCGGAATAGGTCTTGGATGCATCGGCCTGGTGGTCGTTGTAGAAGGCTATCAGGATGCGGGCGATGACCTTCAGCCGGCCGGTCTGCCATTTCCCGGCCAGCGACTGCATAGCAGTGCGCCGCGTAGGGTTGCGGAAGAAACCCAGCGTTGAGCGCAGGTCGTTCCACGAAAAGTCGCCGCTGTAGGCCAGTTCCAGACACTGAAGGGGCTGAAAACCGATAGAGCCAGATGCGTACACCTCCCTTTGCCAGTAGCAGGCGTCGCCTATACCGCCCGAAGGGGTGCCGTTGCAGTAGTCGCTCTTGGCGTAGTTCAGCTTGGCATTGAGCATGTATTGCCATTTCGGCGAGAGGCGTTCGCGGTAGTTCCACTGCGTGAAGGCGTTGCTTTCGTGCAGGGTTTCGGCGTTGTCGGCGGTGTAATAGTGCACGATGCCCGGCAGGTGGCGGTTGTTTTGGTAGAGATACACCTTTCCCCGCAGGCTGCGTTGCGGTGTGGGTTGCCAGAGAATGTTGGTTTCCAGGCGTCCGCTGTTCATCTGTGAATTGTGGCGGTGTTCCCTTGTTTTGTAGGCACCGTTGCGCAAGCGGAAGGGATAGCCGTTGTCGGCATGGAAGAAATCGCCTGCGAGCGAGGTTGCCAGGTGGCGGGAGAGCGTTCCTGCCAGATGGAGATAGGGCTGCACCTGTCCCCACGAACCGGCCTGCATGCCGACGGTCCTGACTGCTTTCCGGTTTTGCAGGATGGCTTCCATGCCGCTCCATTGGTCAAGCCAGAGAGTGGCAGCCTGCGACTGGTTGCGTGCCGGTGCGAAAATGTGGTCGTCGTCGCCTGCCGAGAGGCTTACGGAGGCGATGCTGTTGAGCGAGTAGCGTGCCACATCCAGTTCGCCGGTCTGGGCGTCGGTGAGTGCTATTCCGTCGTAGACCACTGCCGTGTGTCGCACGCCATTGCCGCGTACGGACACGGTCTTCATTCCACCTGCACCGCCGTAGTCGCGCAGCGTGACACCGGCAAAGTGCTTCAGGGCGTCGCCCATGGTGAGCACGCCGAACTGTCGGAAGGACTGTCCAACCTGCTGGAAGGGCGCTGCCGTGCGAACCATCCTACTGGACGGCGAAGCCACCACGCGGACGGTATCGAGTGCGTAGGGTTCTGAAGTGCGGATGCTGTCGGAGACAAGGGGATGAGCCACCAGGCCCAGCACCGCCGACAGGCAATAGAGTAACAACATGCGCTATTACTTTACGGGTTATCAATGTCTGTTCTTGCCCTTTCTCCTTCCTCGAGGACAGAAGGGCACATGGCAACGGCAGGTCTTCTGGCTCGCAGCGCATTCCGAAGAACGCCTTCCCGACGCTTACGGTCAGTGGCTCTGTTGCTCTCCGGCCCGTGAAGGGCACTGCACACAGCAGCGGGACTGTCCGGGATTCTCACCCGGTTCCCTATTAATCCTCGCAGTGGAGGAACCAATTGCCCGACAAAGGTACGAATAAACGAGCGCAAATGAAAGAAAGGGAACGAAGTTTCTTTGCTTCTTTGCCGAGTGGGAGTACCTGCGGCTCAGCCAGAAGTACGAATATTTGTGGGAACGGGCAAGTCCGTCAGCGTCTTTTTTGCGTGGGTGCGGGTCTGCGACTGGTAAAAAATCAGGACAAATATCCTTGTCGTTTTTTGCCTGTTTACCTGCTTTTCGGAGGGGGTAATTTAAGACTTTTTGCATTTTTTAACGCCCAGACGGGGTGCAACAGCCTGTCTTTTGGCTAATGAACACATGGAAGTTGCAGTCCTACACCCAGGCAGTCGGCGTTCAAGAGCCAGGCAGTTAGAAAATCAGAGCGCAAAAAACACCGAAAAAGAGGCTGCAACTTGTTGGCTGTCAGCAGAACTTTCGAATACGGGCATTTCTCCGGCCGGGTGGGACTGGAGTCCACCGACGGCTTTTTAACACGGCAGAAATGTTAACAAAACCGGGAAAGCGGTAAAGATTCTTGACAAAAGGAAAGGGCCGGCACCCTATAGATACCGACCCTTTGCTATGTTTTGAACATCTGTTATGTCTTAGATACCCATTACCAACTTGACCAGCAGGAGTACTACCGGGATGGTAATGACAAGAATTCCGAAGAAATCGATGACGGCACCCGACTTTATCATCTTCGTGATGGGTACATATCCGCTGGCGTATACAATGGCGTTCGGCGGCGTGGATACCGGCATCATGAATCCAAGTGAAGAAGAGAGGGCAATACCTACAGCCACAGGGATAGGACTGAAGCCTAACGAAATGGCTGCACCGATGGCAATCGGGCCAATCAGGTTGGTGGCAGCCGTATGTGATGTAAGCTCAGAAAGCAACAATGCCGAGATACAGAAGATGGCAATGAAGACAATTTCCGACGGATTACCGCCCATCATTGTCTTGATGGCATCGCCAATCCATTCAGACAGACCGGTGGTGTACATGAGTCCACCCATGGCCAGACCGCCGCCGAAGAGCAGCAGTGTGCCCCACTCCACGCCCTGTACGGCGTCTTTCCAGCGAAGGGTCATCTCCCCCTTCTTGACATTCACAGGCAGGAAGAAGAGCAGGAGCGCTCCGATGAGGGCAGCTACGGCCTCGGGGAATATTTGGTTGTAGGTCTTGAGGATTTCTGAATTGTTGCCATAGATGGCACTAAGTATGCCAGGAGTAACCCAGAGGATGACGGCTACAAGGAAACCAATGAGTGTGTTCTTCTGAGCAGTGGTCCACTTGCCCAGTTGCCGTACATGTTCCTGTATGAATTCGGTTGCTCCTTCAATGTGTTTGACATCGGCAGGGAACATTTTCCCGAGAATGAAGTAGGCCACGATGAAATAGAGCACCATGGCTACGAATCCCCATTCCATCCACTGATAGAAAGCTATTTGGGGAGCATCGGGAGCCATTTCCTTGAGGAATCCAATCATGATGATGTTCGGTGGGGTGCCGATGGGTGTGAGCACGCCGCCGATGGAGCATGCATAGGCTGTCATGAGCATGAGTCCGGTGGCATACTTGTAGTGTTTGAGGTCAATGACCTTGCCGTTTGCGGCCATCATCTCACGGATTGCCTCGAGCAGCCCGAGTGCAATGGGAAGCATCATGGCAGCTGTGGCAGTATTGGAAATCCATCCCGAGCAAATCATACAGGCCAAACCGATGGCGAGGAAGATGCGACGGGGATTGTCTCCGACCCATTTCATGGACATGATGCCGTAGGCAATGCGCTTGTCAAGACCGTTGACCATCATAGCTTTGGCTATGATGAATCCACCCATGAACAAGAAAATAATGGGGGATGCAAAGGCGGCGAATGCCGTTTTCATATTAACCACGCCGAAGATAACACACAGTGTCGGTCCGAGAATTGAGGTTACGGGAATAGCCACGGGCTCTGTAATCCACCAGATGGCCACAAACGACATGATGGCCAGCAACTTGTGTGCCTCGGGTGAGAGAGCCTCGATGGGTGTCAGCCATACCAGCAGGCCGCAAAGCGGGCCGAGAAATGCGCCAATGACATGACGCCAGCGATCGAACTTCTCGTCTTCTTCAACCGCTTCCTGCTCAATTACGGGCAGTTCTTCTTGCTTTAATTCTGTCATAAGAAACTGAATTTAGAATTGATTATAGTGTTGATTGATAGTTTCTTGAAAGCGGGTGCAAAATTAGAAAGAATAAAACTAGCGACCAAATTTTGCCGTTGGTTTTTGACAAAGGTGGAAGGTGGAAGGAGAAAGGAGGAAGGTGCGGTGCTATTGTTGCGTTTTATATGCCAGTGCTGCGCCGATGGCGGTGCTGAACTCGCTGTGTTTGGGGATGATGAACTTCACCTTGAAAAGTTTCTCCAGGCCTGGGAAGACTTCCTTGCACTGTGGGAGGCGGGTCAGGTTGCCTATGAGCACGAAGTCGCGGATGCCCGAGTTGAGTGCCGAGAGGATGGTTGCCGACCCGATGGTCTGCAGCACCGTGGTGATGAGTCCCAGGGCAATGTCTTCGCGTATGGCGTTGCTTCGGGCGTTTCCGAAGAGCGCTGCGGTGGCATTCTTGGGCAATCCGGGCAGCGGATTGGGACTGATGTCGCCTATTTGTACATCAATGTTGCCCAAGTCGCCCTGCATGGCGAGAGTTGCCACCTGCTTGATGTCGTCGGTCTTGAGCATGATGCGCGCCAGTCCGGCCAGCGTTCCGCCGCCGAGTCCCAGTCCTCCGATGCGGTGTATGCCCTTCTCGTCGCACTGGACGATGGATGTTCCGGTACCCATGCTCACCACGAGCATGCGGTCGAGCTTGGTTTCGTACTGCGCCCCGAGTCCGTCGGCGAGGAATTCCTCCACATGCCGTGTGGGACGGCCGTACACATCTTCCTTGATATAGGCTGCGCCGACGCCCGTGAGCATCACCTGGGAGACATCGTCAAGTGTGATATCGTTGTCGTGCAGGTATTTTCCGAAGGCCCCGTAGAGGGATGTGACGGGGTCGGTGGCTTTGATACGGATGGGGGATACGATTTTTCCGTCGTCGCACAGGCCCACTATCTTCGTAGTGCTGATGCCTACATCAATTCCAAGAATAGTATTCATTTTATGTTGCTATTGTACTTTTCTGCGCCAAAATTACGACAAACCTCGGAACTTTGTGCCATGTATTGGAAACTTTTTGTATTTTTGCTTATCGTTAAACAGCAATTACCATGATAAAAGAACACATGAATGTTGTCGCCGCCGTGGTGAAACGGGGCGACAAGTACCTCTGCCTGCAGCGCACTCGGAGCCAGTATGAATACACCACTGAACGCTGGGAGTTTCCAGGAGGGCAGGTAAAGAAAGGCGAATCGAACCACGAAGCGCTGATCCGTGAGATGAAGGAGGAGTTGGACTGGGATGTCTATGTAGGCAAGCAACTGGGCTGCGTCGACTTCGACTACCCTGATTTCAGTATCACGCTGACGGCTTACCTCTGTCTGGCGGAGGACGAAGACTACAAACTTTTGGAGCACCTGAACGACCGCTGGCTGACACGCGAGGAACTTCCGCAGCTGAACTGGACCGATGCCGACCGCGAGTTGCTGGCTTTCATCTGATTGCACGCAGCCCAATCATACGATATCCGCAAAAAAGCAGCGCCGCTTACGCAAGATGTAAGCGGCGCTGCCCATATATAAAAAGGTTGATGCCTGCTATCGATAAATACCCTTCCGGATGTCTTTTCCCTGACAGTAGTGCTCAAGCAATCGCCCGATGAACCGGGCATTCTCCAATACCCGCTCCTCGTTGCCGTCGTATCCGTTGATGAGCACCAGCAAGCGGGTGGTCGGCAGTGTTATTTTCGTGCGTTCATGGTCGCTGGTCGGTGTTCCGATTCCACCTGTTTCGTCACGGTAGACCGGCAGTCCCTCTATATTGATTATGCCTCTTCCGATGCCTTCGTAAGGCTCACCGTGCCGGCCGATGCCCAGCGTAAGGGTTCCGCCTGCAATCTTGTCGGCATCGAATCCTCCTATGCTATAACCGTAACGCATGCTCGCCAAGTTTATCAAATCGACCAATGTGTTTACCTGATAGAGCGATTTCCCCTGCAGGCAGCGGCGTATCAGCGACTCGGCAGCCGGACGGTAGCGGCTGGGATCCTTTCCACAAGCACGATAGATGCGCCGTGTTGCTTCTATAGAGGATAGTTGTTTGAGCGACTCCGTGGTCAGCGTAGCACAACAATGGGCTGAAAACTCCGTAATTTCGTTCCACAACAAAGGCGAATGTTCCGAGTTCTCGACCGATGCCTCCACGAAAACACCTACGAATTCGGGGCATACACGGCGGATTTCTTCACTGACAATAATGTTCATCTTTCTAGAAAAGCGACAATTGTTCGGGTTCTTGCCTCAGTGGTTTTCCATCACTTGGGGAAGGTGTTTCTTCCAAGTTGTATCGCTGGAGGAACTCACTCTCCGGAAGAATCTCCACTCCCAGTTGTTCGGCCTTGGCCAGTTTGGACGGTCCCATGTTCTCACCTGCCAGCACAAACGATGTATTCTTGCTGATAGACGAGACATTCTTGCCGCCGTTACGCTCGATTATGTCCTTGTATTCGTCGCGAGAATGATGGTGGAAGACACCGCTGATGACGATGTTCAGGCCGACAAGGCGGTCGGAAGTGGCGGCATCCCCATTGTCGGTCATGGCCATCTGCACCCCGTAAGAGCGAAGGCGCTCCACTATCTCGCGGTTACGCGGCTCGGCAAAGTAGTCCATCACACTGCGTGCCATGACAGTTCCGATGCCTTCCACCTCGGTAAGTTGTTCTTCGGTGGCAGCCATGAGTGTATCGATATCCTTGAAGTGGCGTGCCAGCAACTTGGCCGATGTTTCGCCGACAAAGCGTATGCCCAGTGCGAAGACCACCCTTTCGAAAGGTACCTCGGTCGACTTTTGTATGCCGTTGACGATTTTCCGTGCCGATTTCTCACGCGAACCGTCGCCGTTTATCTGCTGCACATCAATAGTATAGAGGTCGGCCACATTGCGTATGAGCCCCCGGCGGTAGTAGTCGTCGACCGTTTCCGGTCCGAGCGAGTCGATGTTCATGGCCTTTCTGGCTATGAAATGCTCGATACGGCCCTTTATCTGTGGTGGACATCCTGTGTCGTTTGGACAGTACCAGGCCGCTTCTCCCTCGAATCTTACCAGCTGTGCGCCACACTCCGGGCAGCGGCCGATGAAGCGCACGGGCTCTGCCTTCGGATCGCGGCGGCTCTGCTCCACCCCGACTATCTTCGGAATGATCTCTCCGCCCTTCTCAACATAGACCCAGTCGTTCTCATGCAGTTCAAACGAACGGATAAAGTCCTCGTTATTTAAGGTGGCACGCTTCACTGTAGTGCCAGCCAGTTGCACCGGAAGCATGTTTGCGACGGGCGTTATAGCCCCTGTACGCCCCACTTGATAGGTCACTTCTTGCAGTTGCGTAAGCACCCGCTCGGCCTTGTACTTATAGGCAATTGCCCAGCGTGGGCTCTTCGCCGTGGCTCCGAGCAGTTCCTGTTGGTGCAGTGAATTGACCTTTAACACGATACCGTCGGTGGCCACCGGCAGTTCCTTCCGTGCTGAATCCCAGTATTTTATGAAGTCGTAGACCTCTTGCAGGGTCTTAACCTTTTTCATTCCGCGGCTCGTCTGGAAACCCCACGAGGCTGCTTCCTGCAGGTTTTCGTAGTGTCCGTCTGCCGGCAGGTGCTCACCCAGTAGGTAATAGAGATACGCATCGAGTTTTCTTTCCGCCACAACCCGCGAATTCTGGCTCTTAAGCGTTCCGCTGGCGGCATTCCTCGGGTTGGCGAACAGCGGTTCTCCGGCCTGTTCGCGCTCCTTGTTTATGCGGTCGAATTCCTTGAACGGCAGCAGTATTTCGCCACGGATTTCGAATTTTCGGGGGTAGTTGCCCTTTGGGAGCAGCAGCGGTATGGTTCTGATAGTTTTCACATTGGCAGTCACATCGTCCCCATGCACACCATCACCGCGGGTAACTGCCTGTACCAGTCGGCCTTCCTCGTAGATGAGTGAAATGGAAAGACCGTCGTATTTCATTTCGCAGCAGACCTCAAAAGGTTGCCCATTGAGTCCCTTACGGACCGATTCGTACCAGTCGGCCACATCGTTCTCGTTGTAGGTGTTGGCCAGTGAGAGCATCGGATACTGATGTTCTACCTGCTTGAACTCTTGATTCAGATCGCTTCCGACGCGCTGTGTGGGCGATGTCGGGTCGCACATGTCAGGGTGTCGGGCCTCCAGTTCCTGCAGTTCGTGCATGAGGAAGTCGAACTCCTGGTCGCTGATGGTAGGCTGGTTCAGCACATAATAGCGATGATTGTGTTCGTGCAGTTCCCTGCGGAGCTGGACTATTCGTTCTTGTTCGGTCATGTGGGCGATGTTATGTATAGGGCAAAAATACTAAATTAGTTTGTTACGGGCAAAAGTATTTTTCCAAAGATATTTGCTTTGTTCAGGTTTTATGGTTAATTTTGCCGCTGCATTTGAGATGTTGGTCCCGTAGCTTAGCTGAATAGAGCGTCAGATTCCGGTTCTGAAGGTCTTGGGTTTGAATCCCAACGGGATCACAAAGAAAGAGAGACTCCTTGAACGATGATTTTATATCACCTGAAAAGGAGTCTCTCTCTTATTTATCTGCTTAGTCCTTCGCAGGGGACGGAATGCAGTTCTTGTGTGTATTCTTGGATATAATCGTACTTATCTTCATTCATCAAACAGTTTTTCTTTCTTCTGTTTGACGAGTTTCAGTTTGTTATCCTCCTAGACATAGGTATCGAACGTCCGCTCGTTGATGTCGCTGCGATAGTTACTGGTAATGGTTTTGGTGTCTGGATGGATTTCAGGATTATACAAATCGTCGAAACCTTCTGCCTTCTCGAACTTCCAGCGAGGCGTCCACAAATAAGCGGTATATGCCTCTGCCACTTGTCCTACTGCATGATACCAGAGGAAAATCTGCAAGTCGGGGATGCCGTCGAAGTTAATGTCATCCTTGTCGTTTACCCATATCACATCCTTTGCGGCCTCCTCGCTCACCGGCATGACCAAATCGTGGTGGCATTCGAGCCTGCATTCGGGAGCACTTCCCTCATATCCTTTCACGATGATGCTGTTGTAGTCGCCGTCGTCCCCTTTGATGAGTTCGTATTCAAAGCGGTAACTGTTGCGTTTCCGCACGCTCATTGCACTTTCGTTTGCCTTGAATGCTTTGTTTTGTCGTTCGTGCAGTTCTTTTCGTTCCTCTTCGGTTTCAGCATTTTTGATGAGTGCAATGTTCAGTTGTTCGACAAACGACAGTTTGATATTATTCGATGCTGCGGGCTTGTACCATGGTTCTTGGGCAAAATAATCCTGCAGGTCTTTCGACTGGAAGCGGTAGCCGTGGCGGGCAAGGATAGCATTTCGCATGATGCGGAGCGTCGGTTTGTCGAATCGGCGGAACCAATTGTCGTTGAGCAGTGTGGTACTGGCATAGAAAAAGCGTCCCACGCTGGGGTTAGCCTCGGTAAAGGCGTACCCGCTGCCATAGCGTTTCCACTCCCAAGGCACGGAGCCTGCCTCGGTGTCCATATAATAAAGATGAAATCCCTGCAAGGTAGGTACTACCTCCCAGATGCCTTCCAACTCGTTGTCTGCACCTTTCACGGGTTTAATGTTGATGAATCCGGTGACGCGTCCGTTGAAAGTTATTATTTCGTAGGGATAGATAATGCCGTTGATGCTGAAGCTTTTCCTGTTCCAGTCGAGCCGTTTTTCAAACTCGCTTTCCTCTTCGGCTGTATAATATCCCATCATTTGGTACAGCCAGCGGGCTTTGTTCAGTTGCTCTGCATCCCATTCCGTCTCGTTCGACATGACCGATGTCAGGCTGTTGTCCTGGTCATAGAAGCAGATGACATCCCACCCCTCGCTCTTCTGATGGTGTACGGTCGTGCCTACACCGTGTTCATTCACAAAGCCATTGCTGCCGTTGTCCACGGTATAGATTTGGTGATTGGGGTTCACTTCCTTGTTATATCGCAGGATAAATTCGTGTTCTTCCCCCTCATCCATGGCGTTCATCCGCACATTGTTGTGTTCCAAGTGGGTGGCTGTGTATGTGATTGTCCCGTCGTACCAGTGCCCGCGGCTGTCAATCTGTGCCAGCGCCGCTGTTGCCATGAAGGAGAATACTATTAAGAATGTATGTCTCATAACGCTTGATTTCTCCTTAATAATCTGATTGGTCTTCATCGCCGGCCACATCGGCAGGGTGAAGTCCGGGCTCTACAGCCTCTTCGCTCTTGAGGAGTTGGATGTTGGTTTACTCGATGATGCTGAGTTTTATCTTGCTGTTGTCGGCAACAGGATGATACCAGAATTGCTGTCCGAACCATTCCTGCAGGTCCTTTGACTTGAAACGGTAGCCGTGTCGTGCAAGGATTTCATTGCGCAGCAACCGCATTTCCTCGCGTGGCATATTATATAAGTAAGGAGTGTTGATGAGAGTTGTCCGTATGATTTCGCTCGGCAGTTCCGAAACAAGGTCCTGTTGCTGCGCCAGGCAGTCGTCTTCGCTGTCCGGAGTGAGCACCATTGTCCACATAGCATCGCCGTTGGGCTTACGAACAGCGAGGAAGTTCATGCCGTCCTGACGGATGTACTGTACACGCCAGCCGAACGCTGCAAACCTGATGGGACATTCGTCAGCCTGCCTGCTGGGGATGATTTTGTACTCTCCTGCCTTTCCTGCCACCTTTTCCAAGGTCAACTCGTTGTCTTGCGATGTCGTCATATAGACAATCGAGCCCATTCTTACCTCTTGGACGGTATAGAGACTGATGCCGTCGAAGAACTTGTCACCTTCTTTTATGGTCTGTGCCTGCAGTTCCAGAAGGCCCATCAGGCAAAAGGCTGAAGCCAATAGCAACTTTTTCATATTTTAATTATTGATTGATTAAACTTCATGCTGGATTACATCGTGTAAAGTTACTCCTTTTGTTTGAATCATCCAACTTTTTAACACATACCGGCTTCTATTTATTCTTGTCGGATGCACCCGCAGGTTGCCTGGCAGGTTCCACATGGAGGGTTATATGGGTGTCTGCGCCGAACCGTTGCCTGAGGCGTTGTTCAATCTGTGTGGCACGGTCGTGTGCTTCGTGCAAGGGGATGTCGCCGTCCATTCTGATGTGCATTTCCATCGCAATCCGGCTTCCTATGCGTCGGGTTCGCAGGTTGTGCGGTTCGGTCACGCCCGGAAACGACTGTATGATAGTGGCAATCTCCTGCTCGGTCTCTTCGGGCAGTGAGCCTTCCGTGAGTTCCGCGATGCTCGTGCGCAGCAAGTTGAAAGCCACTTTCAGCAGCAGTAGGCCCACGATGATGGATGCCAGCGGGTCGAGTACGGTCCAGCGGTTTCCCAGCAGGATGGCACCGGCTATGCCAAGGGTCGTACCTATCGACGAGAAGGCGTCGCTGCGGTGGTGCCAGGCATTGGCAACGAGGGCCTGCGAGTTCAGTTTCCGGCCTCGGAGTATGGTGTATTGGTAGAGGATTTCCTTGCATACAATCGACAACAGGGCTGCCCAGAGTGCCAGCATGCCCGGCGTTGAGAGTTGCGTTCCCCCAATCCATGCAACTATCTTGATGCCGCCTGAGAGGATGATTCCCGTTGCCGCAGCCACCAAAGCCAGTCCTACCATCGACGAAGCGATGGTTTCATACTTGCCGTGCC
Organism: uncultured Prevotellaceae bacterium; assembly: GCA_937877605.1. Taxonomy (GTDB): domain Bacteria; phylum Bacteroidota; class Bacteroidia; order Bacteroidales; family Bacteroidaceae; genus Prevotella. Next base: position 27,866 of record CALFJA010000034.1, read on the forward strand.
CGTAGTCGTGGGAGGCGTCCTGAGGCTTTGCACTGATGCGGACGAACGCCAGTACGATGATGTCGGTGATGAAATCGGAGAGTGAATGGACGGCATCGGCTATCATGGCGGAACTGTGTGCCACGATTCCGGCAAAGAACTTGACGGTGAGCAGTGCCATGTTTCCGGCACTGCCCACCAATGTCACCCGATAGATTTCACGCTCTCGATTCTCCGGCATCGGCTGTTTTTACTTTCTTAGGGGTCAGTCCTTGAGGGAATAGGTGACCGTGGTGACCACCCTTACCTTCTTTATATAGGGCGTATTGGAGTCTCTGTCGTCGATGGAGAACTGCCCTTGGTCGGCACTTACTATCTTGTTGATTTTCGAGTGAGAGTTCTCGGCAAACTGCTCGGCGGTCTTTGCAGCGTTCTCTATGGCTTCCTGCATCATTTTCGGCTTGAGGTCCTGGAAGGCTACGAACTCGTACTTGATGGGATTCTCGTATCCTCCGTCGACGATTGCCACGCCTTCGCGCAGCAGGTCGCCTTGCCGTGCAATGATGGAGCGTACCTGCTTCACATTGGAGGAGGTTACGGTGATGACCGAAGTCACGATGTAGCGGTAGGGTTTCTGCTGGTTGTCGTACTCACGGGCATTGAGGTCGACCACCTGCGGGGCATTGACGGTGAGCTCTGCGTCCTTGATGCCGCTCTCTTTCAGGAAGTTCCGGATTTTGGCCTGCGTGGAGCCGATGCGGTTGTAGAGGTCGCCCAGGTCGTTGCCGATTTCCTTCGAGACGATGGGCCAAATCACTTTGTCGGCCTCCACCTCGCGTTCGGCAAGTCCTTTCACATTCACTTTGCGGTCTTTGTTGGCATAGTTGTCCATTCCAGCCTTGACAAACCAGCCGAGTGCCACTATGCTTAACGAAAGCAGTGCAGCTGCAACGATTTCCTTCTGTTTCATAATCATGAGATTCTTAGGGTTGACTATCGGGGCAAATGTACGGAAAAAAGGTTGGGACGGACGCTACTTTTTGTATTAAATAAACTTAAAATCATGAACATTCTTCCTCTTTATTCCCCGCTTAAGTTAAGAGGGGTTGGGAAGTTATGTACATCTTCCACCTCCATCGGTAAAAAAACTTTACAAATCCGCCCCTCGGAAATCTTGACAAAATCCGGCTGTGTAAAATCGGTAAAATAGAAACGGGAAATCGGTTTTTCGGCTTTCGGGATGTAAAAATCCGACGGTTTCCAGCGTTTTTTTGAGCGAAAAAAGTCTAAAAGAGGCACTTTCAGGCTGCCAAAGTCCTTGTTTCGCCACGCGAAAGCCTGGCTCTTGCGCTGCAAGAGAGCCACAGTTGGAAGGCAAGAGTGGCTCTCTTGGAAAACAAGCATCCGCCGTATGACTGAAAGAAACCGGCAAATTGCTGACTGACAGCACCTTGCGCGAAGTACCTGAATTTTGCGTTTTTTCGCTCCGAGGCCGCTTCCCGCGGTGAATTTTCAATTCCAGAGACGATTTCCTGCCGCCGTAACGCATTGATAATCAGTCGGGGCTGTTTTTCCGAAAAAGGTAAAAAATCATGACAGCAGCGGATGTCCGCCCGACGGATGACCCGACGAGAAAACAGCAGTTTTTTCCTTCCACGATGCGTTATATTCCGATTTTTGTGTAAATTTGTAACAAATAGCGGCCAATATTAAACAACCAAACATCAGAAATATGAACCTTATTGAACGATTTTTGCACTACACGCAGTTCGACACCCAGTCGAGCGAAGCATCGGAGAGCGTGCCCAGCACCCCGAAACAACTGGTATTTGCCAACTACCTGAAGGAAGAACTCCAGCGCGAGGGGTTCGCCGATGTGGAGATGGACGCCAACGGCTACATCTACGCCACGCTGAAAGGCAACGCCCCGGGCAAGACACCCACCATAGGCTTCATCTCCCATTACGACACCAGCCCCGACTGCTCGGGCGCCAACATCAAACCGCGCATCGTGGAAGGATACGACGGCGGCGACATAGAACTGAGTCCGGGCATCGTCTCTTCGCCAAAGAAGTTTCCTGAGTTGCTCCGCCACATCGGCGAAGACCTGATAGTGACCGACGGGATCACCCTGCTCGGCGCAGACGACAAGGCTGGCATTGCCGAGATTGTGCAGGCCATGTGCTATCTGCGCGACCACGATGAAATCAAGCACGGCGACATCCGCATGGGATTCAACCCCGACGAGGAAATAGGCATGGGCGCACACCACTTCGATGTGGAGCGATTCGGCTGCGACTGGGGCTACACCATCGACGGAGGCGACCTCGGCGAACTGGAGTTCGAGAACTTCAATGCCGCCGCAGCAAAGGTGTTTATAAAAGGAGTGAGCGTACACACGGGCTATGCCAAGGACAAGATGCGCAACGCCAGCCGGCTGGCCTGCGAGTTCAATGCCTTGATTCCCCCAACGGAAATCCCCGAGGTGACGGAAGGCTACGAGGGATTCTATCACCTGCTGGGCATGGAAACCTGTACCGAACAGGCCAAACTCTCCTATATCATCCGCGACCACGACCGCCAGCGCTTTGAAGAACGAAAGCAATTCATGCTCAACTGCGCCGCGAAACTCAACGGGAAATACGGCGAGGGCGTCGTCGACATACAGTTGCGCGACCAATACTACAACATGAAAGAGCAGATTGAGCCCAACCAGCATGTGGTGGACATCGTGCTGAAGGCCATGAAGGAAAGCGGCGTTACACCAAAGGTGCAGCCCATCCGCGGCGGCACCGACGGCGCACAACTGAGTTTCCGAGGACTGCCCTGCCCCAACATCTTTGCCGGAGGAGTTAATTTCCACGGCCCGCACGAGTTCGTCAGCTGCCAGGTCATGCAGAAGGCAGTTGACGTTATCGTGAAGATTGCCGAACTCTCCGCACACTACTACGAATAGACACCCACACGCACGCACAGGCGTACATATGCTAATAAGGTACACATGGCAGAACTTCCCAACCTGATAAAAGACCTTGCGCTCATCCTGAGCGTGGCAGGACTGGTCACACTGCTGTTCAAGAAACTGAAGCAACCCCTTGTGCTGGGCTACATCGTTGCCGGTTTCCTGGTCAGTCCGAACATGCCCTACCTCATGTCGGTGGTCGACAAGGCCGACATCCAGACCTGGGCCGACATCGGTGTGATGTTCCTTCTGTTCTCGCTCGGACTGGACTTCAGCATCAAGAAGATACTGAAAATGGGCATGGCGCCCGTCATTGCCGCCTGCACCATCATCTTCTGCATGATGCTACTGGGCAATTTCGTGGGACGGATGTTCGGCTGGAGCAACATGGACTGCATCTTCCTCGGCGGTATGCTCGCCATGTCGTCCACCACAATCATCTACAAAGCCTTCGACGATATGGGGCTCCGGCAACAGAAGTTTGCCGGACTCGTCATGAGCGTGCTCATCCTCGAGGACATACTTGCCATCGTCATGATGGTCATGTTGGGCGCAATGGCCAGTGGCGGCAATCCGGACGGCGGACAACTGATGGAGAGCATACTGAAGATTGGCTTCATGCTGGTGCTCTGGTTCGTGGTGGGCCTGCTGCTCATCCCCTCCTTCCTGCGCCGCACCAGGCGGCTGATGAACAACGAAACGCTGCTGGTGGTGTCGCTGGCGCTTTGCTGCCTGATGGCCGTCATATCCTCCTCGGCGGGGTTCAGCAGTGCCTTCGGTGCCTTCGTCATGGGAAGCATCCTGGCAGAGACCATCGAAAGCGAGAAGATAATACGGCTGGTGGAACCCGTCAAAAGCCTCTTCGGCGCCATTTTCTTCGTTTCCGTGGGCATGCTGGTCGACCCCAAGATACTGATTGACTACGCCCTGCCCATCGTGCTCCTCACGCTCACCATCCTGCTGGGACAGAGCATTTTCGGCTCCATGGGATTCCTGCTGAGCGGACAGCCGCTGAAGACAGCCATGAAATGCGGCTTTTCCATGGCGCAGATAGGCGAGTTTGCCTTCATCATAGCCTCGCTCGGACTCTCAATGGGTGTCATTGCCGACTTCCTCTACCCCGTCGTGGTGGCCGTCTCGGTCATCACCACTTTCCTCACGCCCTATATGATTCGTGCGGCAGAGCCTGTCTACAGCCATCTGGAACGCCGGCTGCCGAAGAAATGGGTGCGCCGGCTGAACCACATGGGCGTTGGAAACATCAGCGGAGAGCAGGAACACAACCTGTGGAAGTCCTACCTGAGCAGCATCATCCTCTACACGGTGGTCTACAGCATACTCTCCACCGCCGTCATCATGCTGATGTTCCGTTTCTTCCTCCCCGTAGCAGAGGGGCTGCTGCCGAAGAAAGGCGCCGACATCCTGTGCGGTGCGCTTACACTTTCATTCATAGCGCCCTTCCTGCGCTCCATCGTCATGAAGAAAAACCACAGCAACGAGTTCCGTTCGCTATGGTTGCACAGCCACATCAACCGCCTCCCGCTCATCTTCACCGTCCTGGTGCGCATGGTAATCGTGCTGATGTTCATCTTCTATGTGTGCAACCAGCTGGTTCGCATGCGCCATGCCGTGCTGCTGAGCCTTGCCGTCGGTCTACTCATCGTCATGATTCTGTCGCGCAGGCTCAAGAGTCAGAGCATCCGACTGGAACGCATGTTCCTGCAAAACCTGCGTTCGCGGGAGATTGCCGCACAGGTGCAGGGACACCGCCGCCCTCTGTATGAAGGGCACCTGCTGGACCGCGACATTCACATTGCCGACTTCATTCTGCCAGACGACTCCCTATGGGCTGGCCAGACGCTCCAACGTCTGCAGGTAAGCAACCGCTTCGGCATCCATGTAAGCAGCATCTTGCGAGGCAGGCAGCGCATAAACATACCCGGAGGAACCACGGTTCTCTTCCCGGGCGACCAGATACAGGCCATCGGGAACGACGAACAACTCCGCAACTTTGCCGAGGCACTCTCCACCGAACTGGTGAAGGAAGATGTCGACATAGAGAAGCGCGAAATGCGGCTGCAGCGCATCCGGCTGACAAAGAGCAGCCCCTTCGTAGGCAAAACCCTGCGTGAAAGCGGCATCCGGGACAACTTCAACTGCATGGTCGTGGGCGTGGAGGAAGGTCAGCAGAACCTGACCATCATTTCTTCGAACAGACCTTTCGCCGAAGGAGACACCCTTTGGATTGTCGGTGAGGAAGAACACCTTCGCCAACTCCGTGCGGCACTTGCCTGAATGACAGGCACAAGAGTTACTGTACCTTAATATATATAAAGCAATCGGGGACCGTTGCCGTTGGCAGCAGTCCCCGATTGTATGTAAACCCCATTCGCCGTCAATACCACTGCACGGCGTTGGACATGGAATTGTTGTGCTTGTCGTACTTCAGTGCATCGGTCAGGGTCGACGCATTGCACCGGAATGTAAAGTTATAACTAGTGTACGGCGCCAAGACCACCGAGCAACTCATGTTGAAACAGTGGAGGTCGCGCATGATGGTGGCGGTAGTCATGCTGAGATCATGGTTCTCGAAGTCCCAGCCTGTGGAGAAGTTGATGTTCCAACCGTCGCTGATGCGGATGTTTCCACTGACATTCAGATTCTGCGTGAACTTGTACGGATAGCGCATCCGATTGTAGTTGAACTTGCTCAAGGTGGTATTCTCACGCATGGTGATGCCATATCCGATGGTAAGTGACCACGGCATGTTGAAGAGCATGTACCCATCTTCGTCGGTTTCAGCCTTTCCGGTGTCCTTCTTGCGCTTTGCTCGGTGTTTGCCCAGCGCCAGGTCGTCATCCACATTGCTCTCTATTTCGGTGTCGATGGCGTCCTCGTCCACCTCATCGTCGTCCTCGTCAATATCCTTTCCGCCGAACCACTTGCGCAGTTTGTCGGGATTAATGGTGAAAGAGAAGTTCTGCGACATTCCTTGGAAACGGCCGAACTTGCCCATTCCCCACATGGTGTGGTTGCCGACATAGGGCCGTCCTGCTTCGTTCAGTTCGTAAGCGTAACTGGCGAAGACGGCACGCATATTGAAAGTGTAATTCTTCCACCATTTCAAGCGGATGTTCATAACCAGATCGCTCCACTTTTTCTCCGTGGCAGCGGAATTGTAAGTCATTTCCAGTCCGAGGTTGTCAATGATGCTCACCTTCTTAACTCCGGTGGAATCTTTCTCCGATTTGACTTTCATTTCCAGATTGTTACCCAACGAGAATTTGACGCTTCCGGTGCGTCCTTTTCCCGGAACGCCAAAGAGTGAGCCTGTGTAGGGTGAGTATTCCACCAGATCGACGGTCCCGTCGGCATTGGTACGCTGGTAGGTTTCGTAGTAGCCGTACCGGCTGTTGCTGAAATCGGGAGCATAGCTGTAGGTTATCTCCGGCGTGATTACATGCCGCACGGCTTGGATTTTGTCCTTGAAAATCTTCTTGCTGGGCAGGAAGAATCCGTAGAGCTTGGTCGAAGCAGATATCTGGAAGTTCCAGTTGTAGACATTGTGGAAGCCGCTGACGGTGTCGGCCACCTCCTTCTGCGCCACTTCGTCCCACGAACGCCGTATGCTGTTGGTGTACATGCGGTCGGTAAAGTTGAAAGTCGGGGTGACGGAGATGTACTTCAGCAGTGTGAAATTGGCCGTAACGGGGATGCTGTGGTTCCATCCGTTGCGCCATTCCCGCATCAGGTCGGAGTGAAGGATATGGTCTTCGCTGGTGTTTATGGAGTTAGAGATTTGTCCGGTGTAGCTGATTCCAATATTTTCGTACCACTTTGCCTTTCCGGACATGTTCTTCCTGCGGAACGGGTAAAACTTGCTAATGTAGATGTTAAGGTCGGGCAGCGTCACGGCGAGCGTTGAGTCGCGCATGTTCTGGGTAATGTTGGCAGTTGAACTGAGCGTCATTCCTATGCTGGAAAACATGGTGCTCCAACTTACCGACGATGTACGGGTGCTCTGTGTGAGGGTCTGTGGGTTGTACATCGAGTTGAGGTTGTTCGACTCGTAGCTGGAAGTGGCGAAGTTGACGCTGGCAGAGAATGTGCGGAAGGGGTTTGCCTTTGCATCCTGCTTGTGGTTCCACTGTACCTTGAAACTCTCAGACTTGGAGAAATCGGGCAGCCCTTTCTCTCCCGAACGTGAGTTCTGGTAACTGAAAAGGAAGGAGCCGTTATGGCGATAGCGGCGGTTGTAGTTGCTGGCCACGGAGAGTCCCCATGAACCTTTGGTGAAGATTTCTCCCAAGAGCTTCAGGTCCCACTTGTCGCTGAGTGCGAAATAGTAGCCACCGTCACGCAGATAGAATCCGCGGTCGTTCTCCTCACCGTACGAGGGCATGATAAATCCGCTGCTGTATTTTTTCGTAAAGGGGAAGAATCCGTAGGGTATGGCCAGCGGCAGGGGCACATCTGCCACGACGAGGTAGGCCGGTCCGAAGACGACATCCTTGTTGGGGCGTACCTTGGCCCGGGAAAGTGCGATATAGAAGTCGGGGTGTTCCTCGTCGCAGGTGGTGTAGCGGCCATGCCGCAGGTAAATGGTTCCGTCGGAGTTGCGCTTCGACAGTTCGCTGCGCAGGAAGCCTTCTTCCTGTGTGGTGGTGACATTCTGGATGAGTCCCCTCTTCGATTTGTAGTTGAACGCTATGGTGTCGGTGTTGTATTCGTCCTGTCCGAACTGGAATACGGGCTTGTTTCTGATACCGTCCTCGGCCGTCGAGTCTGCCGCTCCAGTGGCATAGATGAGGTTGTTGTTCAGATTCATCTGGATTTTCTCGCTCTTCAGGTTCATGTTCTCGTAGGTTACATCTGAAGAGCCGTACATGTATGCCGTGCGGTTGACGGCATCGTATACCAGCGAATCCTGCCCTTCGTATCTGACGGGGGCCTCAATTCCATTGCTCTTGGCACGGTTGATGGAGTCGATGCGCAGGGAGTCGTCCACCTGGAGGTTGTGTTTGTAGATGGCTTTCTGGAGGGAGTCCATGGCCAGCGTGTCGGTTTCCTGCCGCAAGCGGATACTGTCGGTTACAGTCAACGAGTCGGCCTGCACTTTCTTCTTGCGGCGGAAAGGGCCTTGGTTGTTGCTTGCCATCGAGAAGACGAAGACAAACAAGAGGAAGACTATAATCGACTTGCGTTTCATTCCGATTACAAATATATCGTAATTTCGCTTTTTCCGGGTTGTTTTTTCAGTTTTTTAATTGAAATGTTCGTGCCATTCCATGAATCGCTGCACCCCTTCCGGACCGAACTTAGAGAGGCTGCCAATGACCTGCTCCAGGGTTTTCTTGCTTTCGAGGCGTGTCTTTGAATAGAACTTGTCGGCGTAGCAGATCACTTTCTCCTCCCATGTTTCCGGCAGGAAGTCTTGCTGCGGCAGTGGCAGTGTGCGACGCTGGATTTCCTCCTTGGTCAGTCCCGCTCCGGTATGCCGCTCGCAAACCCTCGCGTGCAGGGGGTAGCCGAGTTGGCGGAGCAGTTCTGCGCCCAGGTAGCCGTGGCAGAGATAGGGTTCGGTGCCGTGGCAGTGGATGACCGGTGCGTGGCAGAACACGATGCCGATGTCGTGGAGCATAGCGGCCTCTTCTACGAACTGGAGGTCCATCTGGAGTTCCGGATGCGCCTGTGCTATCTGGAGTGCCAGTGCGGTTACATCGCCGCTGTGCTTCATCAGCGTCTGTTTCAGAGGCTGATTGCCGTCACAGTATTGGTCGATGATGCGCCGGTAGTCCATGCTTCTACAATTAACAATAACCTATTAACAATAACCAATTATCGTTTATGCGTCTTTTCGTTGGATATAAGCGATTACATCTGCCTTCTGCACCTTGCTGCCTTGCTTGGCGTTTACCTCGACGAGCTTGCCTCCGAGGGCGGCCTTCACCTCGACGAACTCGCCCCACGGTGCCTGTATGTAGCAGAAGGTGTCGCCTTCGTTGTACTCCTTGCCGATGAAAGGTTCCACCGTCGGCACAGCCTCTGCGTCGCCTCCGAACTCCCAGATGACCTGTCCCTTGACGGGAGCCACCAGTGCATCGGCCTTGGCATGCTTGAAGGCTGCGAGTTCCTCCACCGAGAGTTTGGTGCCGAGGGCCTCGTCCTTGGCTTTCTGCAGGTCGGCCAGGAAGTTTTTCTTGGCCTGTCCGCTCTTGTAGTTGCGGTACTGTTCGGGGTGCATGGCCAGTTCCCAGAGTTCCTCGTCGTCCTGTCCGTAGTCCCATCCGTTCTCGTCCATTTCCTTGCGGAAGTCGTCGAGGGCATTGGGGAGCAGCGTGTGCGGGTCGGCATCGGTGAATTCGCGACCCTGCTTCTTGGCCAGTTCCACGATTTCAGGGTCAAGTTTGCCGGGAACCTTGCCACTCTTGCCGAGTATCATGCCCCACATGGAGTCGTCCATCATGACAAACCGTCCCTTGCCTTGCTCGAGGGTGAGGAGGTTCATCAGGGCAATGTTCTTGACATACTGCGAGAAGGGAGTCACCAATGGTGGGTATCCCACGCGTGGCCAGACATATTCCACTTCGTTGAAGAGTGCCACGAGCATATCGTCGGTGGTGAGTTCGGGTACTTCCTTCTTCTTGCGAAGGTTGTTGATGGTGCCCATTATTCCACCGAGGTCGGCCATCATCGAGCCCATCATGCCTCCGGGCAGTCCGCATCCGAGCAGGAGCGACGACATGGCTTTGTTGCTGGGGTTGATGAAGTAGCCCAGCCACTCGTCGATGAACTCCTGAGTGAGCGAGCGAGCCTTCATGTATGCCTTCATGTTGATGTCCGGAACATCGAATCCCTCGTTCTTGAGCATGCTCTGAACGGAGATGATGTCGGGGTGTACCTTGCCCCAGGAGAGGGGTTCTATGGCGGTGTCGATGATGTCGGCGCCGTTGTTGCACACTTCGAGTATGCTTGCCATGGACAGCCCCGGGCCGGAGTGGCCGTGATACTGGATGAGGATATGGGGGTATTTCTCCTTGATGAGTTTCGTGAGCTTGCCGAGGAAGGCAGGCTGTCCGATGCCGGCCATGTCCTTGAGGCATATTTCCTCAGCGCCGGCCCCGACCAGTTGGTCGGTGATGTTCATGTAGTAGTCGAGCGTGTGGACGGGCGAGGTGGTTATGCAGAGGGTTCCCTGCGGGGTCATGCCGGCCTCCTTGGCCCAGCGGATGCTGGGAATGATGTTGCGGACATCGTTCAGCCCGTCGAAGATGCGGGGGATGTCAACGCCCTGTGCGTGCTTCACCTTGTACATCAGCGCCCGGACATCGTCGGGGACGGGATACATGCGCAGTGCGTTCAGGCCTCGGTCGAGCATGTGGGTCTTGATGCCCGCCTCATTGAAGGGCTTGCAGAAGGCGCGCACGGCATCGTTGGGGTTCTCGCCTGCCAGCAGGTTGACCTGCTCGAAGGCTCCGCCGTTGGTTTCTACGCGTGCAAAACAGCCCATCTGGATAATCACCGGGGCAATGCGTTCTAACTGGTCTTTGCGTGGCTGGAACTTACCTGAGCTCTGCCACATGTCTCGATAGACGAGACTGAATTGTATTTTTTTCTTCATTTTCCGTTGGTTGAATTTGCCTTTGTGGGCGTTCGCCGTGCGCTTCGCAGACGCGCGCACATATTTCAGCGTGCAAAATTAGGAAAAAAGATGCGACCTGCCAACTGCGCATACCTTTTTTTGTTTTTTATAACATTTCCGGCTGCGTTTGGGATAAGCCTCTTGCCGACAGGCTGTTAAGTCCCGTCGGCTTGAAAATGCTGTAACGAAACGGTGTAAGCAGTCGGAAAAACCATCCGGATTTTTCAGCAAAAGAGATGCATACGGGCGCCAAAAGTCCAGCATTGGGGCTGCGATTTTTTGCCTTTTGGAGCCAAGGCACCCCCTTTTTCCGTCCCAAAGGACTCCTGAACCTATTCTCTTGCCGCGTGTTTTCCACCCACTCGCCGTACAACTGCCGCCCAAACGCCCTCCGTTTAGGCCCCAAACGGAATGCAAGGGCCGGGCAGACTGGGAAAGAAATCATACAACTCAATGAACAGCAGAGACTTGCACGAAATGTCAAAAAATGGCGTTATTTGCGTCTGAACGGCACTCCTGCGGCAAAAAATCGATTCTGTGGAAGGAAAATTTTTCAGTTATGGACGAAGTGATGTCCGAAAGGTGTCTCCTCCCACCCCGACACATAAAATATAAACATTATTTTGGAGCATTCGGAGTTTTTACTTATCTTCGCATCGTAAACGCCCTTTCGAAGCGTATAATCCGTTAGAGATGAAAACTTTAAGACGCTCTCTCATTCTGCTCACCGCCTGCGGGTTGCTGTTTGCGGCCTGCAAGAGAAGCGGCAAGGTGGAAGCCCTGGAAGTGGATGCCGACAGCACGCATGTAGCATTCCCGCTGCCGGGCGACAGCACCGTCTACGGACTGGCGTGCGACGGCTGCACCGACTCAGTGGTGGTGCTCCTTCCGCGCGACTGCAGCGACCCCATCACCTACGATATCCTCGACGCCATGAGGCACCACAGGGTCATCGGGCATCCGAAGGTGGGCGACAAGATTGCCGTCATCCCCAATGCCGAGGACTCGCTCAAGGCCGACATGGTCATCAACATCGACGACCTCTACGGCGACTGGTGCTATATGGTACGCCCCACGCTGAACATTCCCGAAGTGGACGGCAAGAAAGTGGAACTGCCCGACTCGGTACTGCGCAGCATCCTGGTACCCCGTGAGTATGGCATCTCGCTCCGACGGCAGTGGACCGCCCAGGTCATAGGATTCGTGCGCCCGAAAGCCACCGATGAGGAACGGCCGCCTGTAACCTATCCACGGCTGAAAATATACAACCGCTGGATGCTGTGGAACGGCAACCTGCTGCTTACCAAGACACGGATGACGGTCGACAAGGACGGCAACGCACAGATGACGGACGAAGGAATAGACACCGCACAAATCATGCTCCTCCGCCCCGACTCGCTCGTCCTCAGGCAAGGCGATACACAGCAGGGCTACTATCGGAAGAAAGAAAAGAAAGAACCCTGACACTGTCATGCCCAATCCCCCAAACGACCAAACGACTAAACAACCAAACAACCAAACGACTAAACAACCAAATAACCAACAATTATGGAACAGAACAACCTTCAGAACAAATTCGACGAGTTCAACAACACTCCCGATTCAACCTCAGAGTTCGACCCGCAGGACATCGAACAGAACAAGGTAATGGCCGTACTGGCCTATTTCGGCATCTTGGTGCTCGTTCCAATCCTGGGAGCCCCAAATTCAAAATTCGCACGCTTCCACGCCAACCAGGGCCTCATCCTGCTGCTGGCATGCGTAGGCCTGGGCATCGCCCTGTACATCTTGAATGTCGTCATCCTTGCCATCTCATGGCGGCTGTGGGGACTCGCAAGCATCCTTAACATCCTCTGGCTCGCCCCCACCGTACTGGCCATCATCGGAATAGTCAACGCTGCAAGCGGAAAAGCAAAGGAACTCCCGCTCATCGGCAAGTATAAACTCCTAAAATAACCAAAACATGAAAAAACTATCTCTACTGTTTGTCTGCGCTGCCGGTCTCATGCTGTTCAGCGCCTGCAACAAAGAAAAGAAAGAATCTGTCGACAGCGACAAGGTGAAAGAAATCGTTGAGAAGGCATTCAAGGACATGAGCGGAAAGGAAAAGTTTGCCGCCGTGCTGAAAGATGCCTACAAACTCTCGCTTGAAGAAGTGCAGCCATGGGCCGACTTCCCCGAGAAAAGCGACAAGGACCGCGACCTCTTCTTCGGAGAGGACAATGTCAACCACATGTGCACAGCCATCTTCATCAAAAAAGACGGTAGCGCTATCGACAAGGAGGAATACAAGGCCTATGTAAAGAAAATGTACGAGCTGAGCAAGACCCGCCTGTCGCAGGACGGAAAGAATGTCAAGGGCTTCATGATGGAGAACACCCTGGAGAAAGCCATGGAGGAAAAGACATTCGAATCGCTCTGGGCTAGTGAGTTCTGGCCACAGCAGTGGAACTTCCGTATGGGCGACGAGTTCTACGATTTCACCATCGAGCTGAACGAGGACAAGACTCCGCAGAACATCAAGGTCAGCCTGGGCAAGACCCTGCAGAAGTCGCTCGAGGATTCGATGAAGGATGTCGAAAAGGCACTGGAGGACAAAGATGTCCAGAATGCCATCAAGGACGCCCTGAAAAACTAGGAAGCAACAGGAAACACACGCCCAACCGGCCATACAAAAAGAAGAGAGGCATCCTCCCAATGTGGGAAGATGCCTCTCTTCTTTGGCAGTCTTGGATCGGCAAGTTAACGCCTATGAGGGTCCATGTTGAAGGCGGCAAAACGCTGGTCGGCCAACTGCTCGTACTTGGTTCCCTTGCGGCCGTAGTTGGCGAAGGGGTAAATCGAAATGCCGCCGCGGGGCGTGAACAGCCCGACGACCTCTATATATTTCGGGTCCATAAGGCTTTTCAAGTCCTTCATAATCTTGTTCACGCAGTCTTCGTGGAAGTCTCCGTGGTTGCGAAAGGAGAAAAGATAGAGTTTCAGACTCTTGCTCTCCACCATTTTCACATCCGGAATGTAGCGGATTTGAATCTCGGCAAAGTCAGGCTGCCCCGTGATGGGACAAAGAGAAGTGAACTCCGGACAGTTGAACTGCACCCAGTAGTCGTTCTCCTGATGCTTGTTCTCAAAGGTTTCGAGCACCTCCGGCGCATAGTCCTGACGGTATTCGGTCTTCTTGCCAAGGGCTTTCAGACCTTCATTCTCGCGTGTTTTCGTCATAATTGCATAGTATTTTTGCGGTTTTCTATTTGTTTTCGCTTCTCTGCTGCAGGTATAGTTTAAGCCCCCTGCGGCGCAACCGGCACGAAGGACACTCCCCACAGCCGTCGCCTTTTATCCCGTTGTAGCATGTGAGGGTCTCGTTCCTCACCAGATCGAACACCCCCAGTTGGTCGGCCAGAGCCCAGGTCTGGCACTTGTCGAGCCACATGAGCGGCGTGTGGATGACAAATTGCTCATCCATGGCAAGGTTCAGCGTCACATTCAGCGACCGCATGAAGGCGTCGCGGCAGTCAGGATAGCCCGAGAAGTCGGTTTCCGATACTCCCGTCACAAGGTTCATGATGTCGTGCTCCCGGGCATATACCGCCGCCATGCTCAGAAAAAACAGGTTGCGTCCTGGCACAAAGGTGTTCGGGAGCGCCTCGGCGGGCTTCTCCTTGTCCATTTCTATGTTGGTGTTTGTCAGTGAACATTGCGTGGAAAGCCGACTGATGTAGTGCGCATCGAACACCATGAAGGGCACATTAGCCCGCTCTGCGATGCCGCGTGCCACCTCCACTTCCTGCGAGTGTTTCTGTCCGTAGTTGAAACAGATGGCGTGTACTTCCTTGAAACGCTGCTTTGCCCAGTACAGGCAGGTGGTACTGTCCTGCCCTCCGGAGAATACTACGAGTGCTTTTGTGCGGTCCATGTTCAGAGTTCTCCTATCTTAAATGGGTTATATGAGATGTTTTCGTCGTAGCGGTCGACTCCTTCCAGCCGCTTGACATAGCCCACCACCCTCACGGTGAGTGGCAGTGCTATGATTTCATAGAGTGTCTTGACGGTCACCTGGAGCACCATCAACTTGAGAAGTTCTCCCAGTGGCATCAAGCCTCCAAAGGCCAGGGGGAAGAAAACGAGCGAATCGGCTCCCTCTCCCAGCAGCGTTGAGGCGATGGCTCGCCAGGCAAAGCGGTGCCCGCGGTCCCGAATCTTCATCCGACTCATTACCAGTGCGTTGATGAACGAGCCTGTCAGGAATGCCATCAGGCTGGCAAACACGATGCGGGGAGCAAGCCCAAAGACAAATTCAAAGGCTTCTCCACCCTCCCAGAAGGGGGCTGCGGGAAGCATGCAGGCTATACCTCCGAGCGCAACGACGAAGAAATCCATCAGGAATCCCGTCCAGATGACGAGGCGTGCCTGCCGGTAGCCCCACACCTCGACTATGCAGTCGTTGAGAATATAGGAGATTGGAAAGACGATAAAGCCTGCCGTCATGGAGAAGTTGCCCAGTTGGACAATCTTCGTTCCCAGCAAATTGGAGGTGACCAGGCAGATACAAAAAAGTATCCCCATGAGCATGAAGGATACAGAGACAGTGTTTTTGGTTGTATTCATTGGCCTTGTTTTGTTAAAGGGGGTTGAGCAAGTACCCCTGATGAATTGGGAATATATATTCAGCGGAACGCACTCATTCATCATTTCTGTGCGTTTGCGGTGGCAAAGGTACGACTATGCGGGCAGAAAAGCAAATTTATTTGCATTTTTCCAACAGGGAACGGTTTTTCCGAAGTCAGGAACGAGCTTTGAAAAGGCAAAACGCATATCTTTTGCCTCGTATTGACTTGGTAGGAGTATCACGGTTGACGAAGGAACACCTGCGTCATGCAGTGGGCACAGCCGCCTCCATCTGTCAGTTTCCCGAGTTCCAGATATTCCACCTGCACGCCTTCCTGTGCCATCCGGTTCCTGAAATCGTCGGAAACGGCGTTGCCCGATACGATATGGTACGGGGCTATACAGAGGTAGTTGCTGCCGAAATTCTGCTCATCGCTGTCGCTGATGGGAATAACGCGGACACCTCGTTTATGCAGGAACCGGACGAGACTGCCATTCACGGTAGTCTGGTGATACTGCCGTTTTCCCCGTTGGCGGGTATACACATCTATGGAAAGATAGTAGGATTATCCTGGATTTGCGTTGATTCTCTGGGCCGGAAGGGTGACAAGGTCCTTGCCGATGATGTTGAAGTAAGTGTCGAGATGCATCTGGAGTGAGTTGCGCAACGCATCCTTTACGACGACAATCGTATCGTGTCCGAAGCCGTCTGCCTGCATAATTTCCTCGATGGCGGTACGGTTGGTACGCAATCCTTCACCAACTAAATTAGGTCAAAACAGACCGAAACAAACCTTAAATCAAATCGCGTAAAACACT
>CALFJA010000035.1 GCA_937877605.1 uncultured Prevotellaceae bacterium
CGACAGTTCCTTCAGCATCCGGTGGAGTTGGAGGGTCGGGGCAAACAGTTCACGCTCCGATTTCGGCCACTCTGCGGCATCCGCCAGTTCCCTTGCAGGATAGAGGATGCATTTCAGACCGCCGAAACCGCAATACTTCTCCATCACGGCACGCTCTTCTGCCGTGGCAGCCCGTCCCTCGCGCCGCAGGGTCAGGGCTGTCCGTATCGCCTCGATATTACCGGCGAGCCGCGCCTTACGGTTAAACGCCATACGCCTCGATGTAAAGGGCGACGGCACCCGTCAGTTCGTTATACAGGTCATCGTACTCCTTCGACTGGCTGAAACCGCCATCCGACAGGTCGTAGATGGCAAACACCTCGTCCACCTCCGGCAGCACTCTCTCCATGAACGCCTCACGGGCTGCATCGCCAACCTCATGGCTGAACTCATTGGCAACGACTTCCTCCAGCACGTTCCAGCGTGAGAGGCCCAGCCCATCAGTCAGGACAGCCATGGCCAGTTCCTGTGCGCCGTCGGCAGGATAGCCGTCGCGCCGGGCCTGCTCGTAGGTGTCGGCTGCACGGTCGGCACGGGTGTTGATGAAGGCTGCATCGTCAGCCTGCGGGAAACGGTTTACTTTCAGATACCTCAGCAGATACAGGCTGTAATAGCCGAGGTCTGTGCTCACATTGCTTTTCTTGCTCATTTTATGCGAATTTAATGGTGATATAAAACTAAAGGCACTCCGGGTATCCCTCCCGAAGTGCCACCACTAAATCCACAATCAAAATGCGTATTCCAATAAAGAAAAACGGTCTATGACTGTGAACCAGTGGCAAAATTACAAATTATTTACGAGACTTCGGACGTTTTGAGCCGTTTTTCGCTTCGGGGAACACAAAAACGGTGTTGAAGTCGCCGTCGAACACCACATTGGCGTCGAAACTCTTGCCCTGCTTGCTCTTGAAACCGCGCAATACGCCCGTGGCTCCTGTCTGGATGAGCTTCGTCACTTCGGCATCGGTGAGCAGGCGCCCGGCCTTCTGCCGGAAGAGGGGCAGCCCGCAGTCGGGATTGTCACAGCGGACGACCTTGCCCAGAAACTGCATGTGACCTGTCCCGCACTTGGGACAAAGACAGTCAGAGGGCTTGTGGGCAAAGAGCTTGTCAGAGGACAGCAGTTCGGAGGTGATGCGGACGGTGTACTGCTCAATGCCGTGGTTGAACTCGTCAACAGCCATCTCGCCGTGCTCGATCTGTGCCAGGGACTTCTCCCATTCGCCCGTCATCGTCACGTCGGCAATGCTCATGTCCTTCACGACGGAGTAGAGGGCAAGCCCCTTCTCCGTAGGGACGAGTGACTTCTTCACACGCTCCACGTAGCCACGGGCAAAGAGCGTCTCGATAATGGAGGCACGGGTGGCAGGCGTGCCGATGCCGCAGTCCTTGATGGCCTGTCTGAGCGTTTCGTCCTCTATTTCCTTGCCGCAGGTCTCCATCGCTGCCAGCAGGGTTGCCTCGGTATGAAGGGGCTGTGGCTTGGTCTTTCCCTCAGTGATGGAGGCTCCAGAGATTTTCAGGCTTTCGCCCTCTTTCCAGTCCGGCAATACAGTGTCGGCATCATCGCCATAGACAAAGCGCCAGCCTTTTTGCTTCATGACGGAGCCGCGGACGGAGAAGTCCATATCCCCGGCAGTGGCAGTCACGCTGGTGACTTCCTTGACACACTTGTCGGCAAACGCCTCAATCATGCGACCTACAATCATGTCATAGACTGTCATTTCGTCCTTTGAGAGCAGGGCAGGCTTCTCACCTGTGATGAGCAGGGCGTGATGGTCGGTCACCTTGGAATCGTCCACACTGTGACGTGAGAGTGCGGAAAGCATCATCGCCTTTGTTCCCCATTTCTCACTGCCTTGAAGGGTAAGCAGCAACGAGGGGATTTCTGCGAAGACGTCTTCAGGAATATAGCGGCTGCCTGTTCTCGGATAGGTGATGATTTTCGACTCATAGAGTTTCTGCGCTATCTGGAGGGTCTGGTCTGCCGTGAATCCATGCTTGGCATTGGCTTCCTTCTGGAGTGCAGTCAGATCATAGAGCAAGGGCGGCTCCTCGGTCTTTTCCTTGCGCTCCAGTTTCGTGACAAGGGCTGTCTTGGTGACCTTCAGCCGTTCGTAGGCGGCATCAGCCTCCGTTTTGTCCTTCCACTTTTCCACGGATGACAGTTTCACGGTACCGCCATCATTCACACCCGTCGCAAAGTGTAACTGCCAGAAGGCTTCGGGCGTAAAGTGCTTGTTCTTCCAGTAACGGTCACAGACCATTGCCAGCGTGGGTGTCTGCACACGTCCGAGGCTGTAGGTGCCGCGCCCTGCGGCAATGGTGATGGCCTGTGTGGCATTGATGCCTACGAGCCAGTCGGCTTCACTGCGGGCCTTGGCGGCAAGGTAGAGGTTATCATACCTGCTGCCGTCTTCGAGGCTGCGCAAGCCCTCGCGGATGGCCTTGTCGGTCAGAGAACTGATCCAGAGCCGCTTGAATGGTGTCGAGCATCCTATATAGTTGTAGAGGTAGCGGAAAATAAGTTCTCCCTCACGTCCCGCATCGGTGGCGACAATGATATACTCGCTGTCGGCGAACAGTTTCCTGATACAGCGTATCTGCGCTTCCACGCCGGGGTCGGCGGCATAGCCTTTGTCACCCTTCGCCTGTCGGGCCGTCAGTTGGAACACATCGGGCAGGATGGGCAGGCTCTCCTTCTGGAAGCCCTTGAATCCATAGGCTTCGGGCATGGCAAGCTGCACAAGGTGGCCAAAGGCCCATGTGACATAGTAGCCGTTACCTGTGATATAGCGTTCCTCTCGCTGAGAGGCACCCACAATGCGGGCTATCTCACGCGCCACGCTGGGCTTTTCTGCAATGATTGTCTTCATTTTCTTGATTGGGTTTTGATTTCAATTTGGATAATTGGATTTAGTGGCGGTACTTCCTGCTATGTTCCTCAAAGTTTCGGGCCTCCTTTCTTCTGCTTCTTGGCGGGGTTCTTGTTTTCACCGTCAGCCTGCTCCTGCTGCGCCTTCTGCTTTTCATTCTTGGGCTTCACCTGTCCTTTCTGCAAAGGCTCCTCTACGCCCTTGGTCTCTTCGTTGGTCTTGCCCTCGTTGTTCACGGCAACCTGTGTCTTGCTCTCGTTGGAGGGGCCGATCACCTTGCCGGGCTCAGGCGGTGTGGTGGAACTGTACGGACGGCCTTTATCCTTGTTGAACTGCACGTAGAGGGTGCAGGGCTGTCCTTCCTTGTCGGTCATGTTCTCCAACTTGATGACCTTGCCGTCCAGATAGTCCTGCTTCTGCTGGTCGTCAAACTCGCGTCCCTTCCATTTGGTGATGGGCTTGGGACTTCCGTCCTCCAGCGTCCAGTCAAGGCGTTTCTTCTTTTCTTCGCCTTCGGCTTTCTGCTGTTGGCTGTCAGATGCAGGGGCTTGTGTCTGCTCCTGTGTCTTTTCAAGGCTGCGGCTGGTGCCCGGGACGAACTCAACGCCTTTCTGGTCGGCATTGACCTGCAGGGTGACGGTGAACTTTCGGCCATTGGCAAGTTCAACTTCCTTGTTGGGAAGAGGCGCACCTGTCTTCAGGATTTCCTGCTCCTCCTTTGTCAAGGGCGTGGTGCCGATCTTGTCACGGAGATGCAGCTTACTGGCAGGGTAGGTCAGGATCTCGTTGGTCTTGCGGTCAATGCTGATGTACGACGCGACCATCTCGCCAGTTTCCAGATTTGCCACCTCTGCAAGATGTCCGAGGTTGCCTGTCGTGCGCAGCGCCTTTTTGTCCTCATCCGTGAACGTATAGCCGCGGAACTCCACATTGAGATTGGGCTCCATACGGATGAAGTGGGGTTTGATGGTGATGCTTCCGTCTTGCTGGGTCTTCAGGGAGAAGCGCATAGCCATGTCGTACTTCTCACCGTCGAAAGTCGGCTGTGCGGCAATGAGGTTGCTCTTGCCGTAGTTCAGCATCCTGTCAAGGTCGCCCGACTTCTGGAGTGCTTCGCGTGAGAT
>CALFJA010000036.1 GCA_937877605.1 uncultured Prevotellaceae bacterium
GAAGTTGTCATGCTTATCCATTTGATAAGCTTCTACAACCCTCTTGTTCATAAGCTTTTAGAGAACTTTTTTGACAGGGGAGCTTTCTTTTCAACCCGCCAAACTCTTTGCCTTGTAAGCAATTAGCTTGCACAAAAGCATAATTTTCGAAAATGGTTCTATTTCCCATATGCAAATGATTGGTTTAACGAATTGGCTCTGGTCTAACATATTTAATATCAATTAATTACATACACAACAGTGCTTCGCAAATTCCTTATAAGATTTTTCATCAACTCTACTCTTGCGAAAAATGGTCTTAATTATCGCTTGTTTTAACTATGCAAAATTATGTGTTTTTCGCAAGAAATCCTTCAAGAGAAGTGTTTTTTTATGTTTGCGAAAAATTTTTATCGAGTCCGTGTTGTCTATAATTCAAAGAAGCTGTTTATAAATGGGGGATGACGGCGTTTTTGCTTTTTCGCAAATGCCCATAACCATATCTCTATCTAAAATTCACTACCTATACTACTGTTATTTTCACGGGCTCTTTCTTTGTAATGTCTGGAATATATCTTATTCGCGCATAACATTCGGTGCATATTGGATAGATGTTAACCCAGTCTTCTCGTTTTACAATCAACTTTTCAAGTTTCCTGCACATAGTTCGATACTGCACATCTGTGAGCATACACTCAAATACACTAAAATTCATTCGTGTTCCTATTGCTTCCATTAGTTTCACAACTTTCACTCTGCGCTTGTCATTGCCTATATCGTAAGTTACTACATAAAAATGTTTTTTACTCATACCTTATTATAATATTATAGAGGACTACCATTTAGCGACATAAGGCTTGAACATTTCTTTTCCGTCAAATGCCTTTGCCAACTGTTTTGCCTGTTTCAAAATGATTTGCTCCAATCTCATTTCTTGTCCTAAAAACTTCTCGTATCGAGCTAACCGTTCCATAATAGCTTTCACTAATAGTTGCCGTGTCTCATCGGTGAGAAGTCCATTGTGTACCTGCAAGCTGTGCCCTTTTTGGATGAGAGAAATCACGACTCGATCTACAACTTGACTTCTGAACAACTCAATTACATCGTATACCAATGTAGGCATTCCTTCTCTGGGAACATGAATTAAACTTTCGTAGGGATTCAATTTCGCAGCGAGAAGTGCTTGCCATATCCTTACATAGAGAATAGCATATCCGTAATTAAGCATTGAGTTCACCAAATCTTTAGCACCTTGGTGTTCTCTCCGTTCAAAGGTTGTCAAGTCATCGGAAAAAAGTTCCCTAATGTAGTCCCAATATTTTATTGCTATTTGCGATTCATGCCCAATCAGTTCCTGCATAAAATCCGCAGAGACCAGCTTGGCCACCTTTTTCCAGGAAAAATAATTTTCTACGGCCTGCTCCATCGCTTGCATCTTTGGCTGTAGCTGCGGGTAGTGTAATTTGTGATATTTGTTGAAATACTTTAAAAGTGCAAATTGATTTTTAATTTTTCCTGTAATAATCGATGCGGCTATTGTATGTTTTAACACATCATCTGCTTCCGCTTGCTTCGCCCATAATGTCGCCTGCAGATATTTAGAGGTCATAATGGAGCCAAGATGCGCTCCTTGAGAATCAAAAAAATCTATCGGGATTTTCTTAGTAAGGCAAAAATCAATGATGTTAGATGAAAGCGAAACGCCCTTACCTGTAATGACGACTTGCGACAAGTTGTCCGGATGATAATATGCCAAGACTTTTCCCTTTTGCGATATTGTTATACCTCTACTGGACAAGCCTATAAAAGTACCAGGCTTATTGACAAGCAACCCACTGGTTTCAGATTCTTTTTTCCGGTATTCTTTCTTTCGTTGCTGGATGATTTTTTTATTTACCTTTTCATCGGCTTCACTTTTGTCCTTTACTTTGAGTATGGCGTATTCTGCGAGCAAATCTGTACATAACTGTTTTTTCTTTTGCTGATACAATTGGCTCAAAAAGGAAATCGTTCCAAGTGCGTATTGAAGGTTTGACTGGTTTCTAAAAACCGTGCTTCCTTCGCGCAAAACAATATACAAGCGGCGAATTAGCTCAGCGTCAAGAAGTTCCAACTCCGATTGTGGTAGCAGTTTACCATAGTAATTACTTATTCCATCCCATGTTTTTACGCTTTTAGGTTCAAGGCCATCAATTCCAAAATCAAGAGAGGAAATCCTGTCGAAAAGAATTTCTCTCTTTTGGGTTGTAATAGTTATATTGCGACGATTGAATGTTAGGCCTAAATAGTTGAAACTTTCATCCAACGGAATAATGGATGGTGGCTGATTGAGAGACAGATTCAGTTTATCTTTTAGATAAGTTTCAGTCTTGGCAAGAATTTCTTCTGCGTGCTCTTTCGTTTCCGTAAGAAAGAGGAAATCATCTGCATAGCGTACATATGGAACATTCCTGCTAACAGCGAACTGGTCGAACGAATGGAGATAAAGATTTGAGAGAATTGGTGAAAGAATTGCCCCTTGAGGAGTCCCGCTTTCTTCTTCAATCCATTCTCTGCTACCTTGCTTTACCTTTCCCATCTTTACACACAACATGATGAGACGAATAATCTCAGCATCAATACCTGTAGCAGCAAGACGCTTCTGAAGGATGTTGTGGTCAATTTCGTCAAAGAATTTGTCTATGTCTAAATTCAAGACATACTGGTATTGCGTTTTCTTGCATTCTGACAACACTCGTCTAATTGCTTTCGTTGCACCTTTACCAGGCCGATAGGCATAACTGTTATTTAAGAATATCCGCTCATAACGGGGTTCGATAATTTCTTTGATAGCCAACTGCACGATTTTGTCGCGTACAGCCGTCATTCCTAATTTCCTGATTTCATTAGGGTCTTTTGACTTCGAAACACTTATCTCAACATATGGTTGCGGTTTCCATAATCGTTGTTTTAATTCATCGGCTAATTTTGGTATTTCTTTTCGTTTCTGTTTCTCGAATTCTATGATGGATACGCCATCAATACCACCAGCTGATCCCTTCGCCTTCACCATGCTCCATGCATGATAAAGGCGAGGGACTTGACAGAGGAGATTGAATTGAAACGACATATAACATTTATATTTGAAATGCGTAATCTATCCCACCAAGGTTTCCAAATGTTTTAAGATTCCCCTTGCAACTTCTGGGAGATGTCTCACATCTCTAATTTGAGAAAGGTCCACTTTGTATGTATTATGTCCAAATGCATTCCTAATAGCAATAATCAGAGAGCGTTCGGAAGGTGTTAACGGCTTATCGTTTAAACGGTCTATAAGCTCTATCATTGCCTTAAAGCTATTACGCTTAGGCAAACTTTTGTTTTCCCAGAAATCTTCTTTTGTCGGGTCTGCAAGATAATCAAATTTATCCAAGACAAACTGCTCTATCTGTTGAATGAGCTTGAAAACCGTTGAGCGTATTCTATCGTAAGCCGCAAGTTCGCTCATAAGATCAGTGTATCGTATAATTTTCTTTCCTTTCGTATTAGGCTCGATATTCTCCGCAATGTTTTTAAGCAGGCTCTCCAATCGGTCATCTGCTAGAATCTGGCGGAGCTCCCCATAGTTCACCATGGACATGTTTTCTTGTTCTATGTAGATGGTCTCATCACCAATCAGAACTGGTATTTGGAAAGTGAAAGCCTGACGCAAGAATCCATCATCGCAAACCTTGGCAAGGCACAGATTGTCCCAATTCACATCATTTCCTTGCTCATCCATGATTCGGACAAACGCATCCTTGGCCATTAAGAATAAGACCATGTCTTGTGTTCTGTAGCGAAGAATCTGGCGTTCTGTGTTTTTAATGTCTTTTATTTGCGACTTTAACCGGTTAGCCAGTGCTTCTTTTCTCTTGTTCCGCTCTTCCTCTTTTTTCTCTTTTTTGCAATTCAGTGGTATTTTCAAGTCTTTATCACTCAAGCTGTTTATATAACTTTCAATCTCTTTTGCAATTTTCCGTTGCCAGATGATATTTTCTTGTGTATCCATTGCTGCTTTCCCTCGCTTGCCCAGTTCAGGAATAGGCCTTCCCTCATTGTCCAATAGTTTTGCTGTCAATCGTTTTTGTATCTCATCTGATGTAAGTTGTTTCTTATTATCTAAAATAGAAAACAATTCATATGCGCGTTTGAAAGAATATTCCTCCTGCCTTCCGTCATTATCCATAGCCAATGGCTTGTCCGAAATATAATATGGCTGGGGAGCATCGTGAAGTTCAAGTTCATAGAAGCGTGAAATCAAGAATGTAATATTCCTGTTGGGGTTCGACTTTTCTGGAACTTTCAAGTTTAACGCTTTTTGCAAATCTGCATTGTCAGCATAATGCTTTTGAAGAATCTCAAGAATATAACGGGTAAACAATCCATCTGGAAGTTGCACGGACTCATATCTCCCTGCCAATGCGCGCATTTCTTCATTCCAAAGACCATGGTAACGCAGACGCTCATGATGAACAAACGGCAGGCAAGATAAGCCCTGGAATAACTTCTCTTTCAAATTTTTATGACATGAGCGGATATGTTCTATTTCTTCTTCAAGGTAGTGAAGGTACAGTTCTTCAATATTACGATTACACTTCTGCAAAACCTTTCCAATAAATGGATGCGGATTATTTCCATCGATAAGGTTTGCATCTTTCATGACCTGCCATAATGAAGATACTTCCGTTTCATCAGTTTGAGATGCGAATGATCCCAAAGTTGCCAAATAAGATGTTAAAACATTGTAGTTTATGCCTGTTAGTTTATCATGTCCTTTTCCATCTTTCGAGGGCTGCCATTCCATCAGGCTTTTTGCCAGATATCGCGCCAAAGCTCCATGCCTTACATCAACGAATCCTTTTTTCTCGAATTTATTGTCGTCGCTGCCTATCTGTTCTCTGTCCTCTTTATAGCGTTCCAGTCGTCGCTGAATCCTCACTTCTCTCTCTTCCAGATGCTGAATCGTTTTACGAAGTAAGCGTTCTTGTGATGTTTCGGGCCTATTCTCATACCTCCATCCCTGACTACATAAATAAAGCAATATTTTTTGTGGAATATCAGAAAAACGAAGGTTGGGATATTCCTCGGCAAGATGCTGACGGAAATCCTTCGCTTTTGGGAATGGTTTCAGTCTGCCAGTTTCCACATCATTGAAGAAGCGGCGATAATATGCTTCACAATCGATGATAATTTGTTCTGCCGATGGAAGTTTTTCTTTTTGTTGCGTTCTGAGGTATTCGTAAAAAAGCATTGCCGGCAGTTCATGAACACTCAGGAAGGCACGAGGAGCAGGCATTTTGATGGGAGCTTTTCCGTCACTGACTTTCAGTTCTGGCATATACATTTTATTGACATCAAAATATACAAAATCATTAGGATTCTGACTGTCTTCCCAGAACAGTCCGATACGGTTTGCATGGATATTGTACGCAGGTCGGCGATCTGTTATATATGGTGATGATTCTGCCGTGTCTTGTGGGAATTGATCCAAGTCCAGATAGAGGTCTTCATGCTCTAATTTCACGGATTTTTCCTCATGTTGCTGAATCATGTCCCCCCATTTTTCAAATCGTTTGTCATTGACTTCCTGAAGGCGACCATAGCCATTTATTTCTTTCTGGATGCGTCGAACCCGTTCACGGCCGTCAATACATTTCTTGTCGTAGAATTTGAAACGGAAAGAGCCTAATCGTAACTGAAAACGAATGCGCTTGAAAATGCCTTCTTCATCTATAAGTCTCAAGGCAAGATGTGGAAAGCGGTCACCATGGCGCAGTCTTTTGGAAACATCATCAGTATGAGAGTTTTGCCGTCTTACCACATCATGGAAAAAACCTTGTGCATTCTTGTCGAAAAGATTATACAATTTCATCGGGCAACGCCGGAGTTCCTGGAAAATGTCCATTGCTAATGCCGTCTTGCTGTCTTTACTATCTATACGATGCGGTTTGGGCATCCTGATTCGATAGATACACAACATCTCCTGCAAAATAATGTTTTCTTCATCTGTAAACGGACTAAATTCAAAAAGTCGTGCCTCATCCATAAATAGTTTTGCATAAGGCTTTGACAAGAACTGTACACAAAAATAAAGAAGGCCAAAATCGGAAAGAGCCACAGCTTTTTCTTTTGAGTTCTCATTTATAGTCCGTTCCCCTGTTATCCTGAAATAGAAATCGTCATACTCTTTAAATTGTTTTATGACTTTCTCATTCTTGTCTTTCACCACTTGCCCGTTTTCATCCTTTACAACAACCGGATGCATGTGGTCAATACCTGTGAGAAATTCCATTTCTGTAGGAAGCAACCCTTCCCTTTCTTTATAAACACGGCGGCTTGCCACTACAACTTTATCTAATTTCTGGGCTATCCGTTCTTGATGCTTGTATTGTTTTTTCAGTTCTTCCTCGCTATTGTATGGATTCTTGTGGGTATAGAAATTCCGGCAATCATTCAATGTTACTGCCATGAGATAGAACATCTCCAAACAGTCGGCTACCGAAACACCTCTCATTTGCTCAAAAGTATCTTTGTCTGTCTTCACTTTAGACTTCTGGTCTTTAAGGTATGCCCTGTAATTGGCAACATCTGCCATCATCGGATTCAACACAGGAAAATGCTTAAAAAGCAGTTTTTGTAATTGCAATTGTTTTTCTGGATTTAGACGAAGCTTTTTCTCCCATTCCTTCTCTTGTGAGTCAAGTTCCTGGGCTTTACCTGCTGTTATAAGCCACAAAGCATGCAGCATTTTGCCTACTTGATTTTCCTGATAATTTCCACCTATACCAACAATTGGCAATATATGGACTATCGTCTTCACAAAATTTGCTTGTGCCATATTAAAGTAAGCACCAAACACATACTTACCTGTCAGACGGATACTAAAATCTCGGGTCTGACGCCTTCTCTGTTTCTCCATATATAATATATTAATTTAGGTTATTTAGTTTGTTTATTCTTTCCTTTCTTTTCGACGATAAATATTTCTTGTCCAATTTGCAATACAATCCCAGTTCATGACAACACAAAGGACAAAGAAACAGCAAACAATCAAAGCCAGCAATGCCCACCAGATGCTGTAGTCCCTAAAAATATCAAGATGAGAGTGTCTTGCAAAAGAATAAATTACCTCTGCCACCTGAAAACCGGTCAATATGCCTACGACAATGTTCAGTCGCCTCTGCCCTTTTTCCGTTTTTTCCTCATTGTGCTTTATCAATTCCTGTACATCGTGGGAAATGGTCTGATTCAATATATGAATCTTTTGGCTGATGCCTTCATAGTTTGAAATGACATGAAGCCTACGACAACAGTGATGATAGAATTTATTATGTTGAGAGAAAGGAGAAATATCCGTAAAATAACAGTTGACCTTCACTCTTCTTATTATCTTCAGCAAATCCCACAACTTTTTGCTGTTCTCCTCGTTTAAGATTTTGTCGAATGCGTCATGGTCAATATTATCAAGACTTGTCAAACACCGGTCTATATTGAAAAGCGTAAACCGCTGAATCATTGCTAGCATATATATCCATAAATATCTGAAAAGCACTTCTCCGTCCATAGCGTTTACGAAGCCTGCACTTTCTTCTTGCGGAATGGCCATCATGGCACTTCCCTCAATAGAAGAGGCCACATAAATGTTTTGAAAAGTCTTTAAGATGGAGTCTTGCTCCTGATCGGAACAAATGGAATACTTGTGATTTTCACATTTCGACAAGCGCACCAACTCCGTTAATATCTCTGTATCACTATCCATTTGCGGGTTTTCTATTGTGCAAAAGGTAAACAGATGTGTTCGTGCAGGGATAAAAAGGTGCCAACCACATAAAGGAGAATCTTGAGGAACAAGGGCATCTATCAATGTACGAATATTCCATGTGAACTCTTGCGATGGACAGTGCGGTTCTATCATTGTTCGCATTCTCTTAAGTTCATCTTCCTTGATGGACTTTATATCCTCTTTTAAATTGGGGCTAATTACAAATGATGGGCAAACGCATCGAACTTTTTGCCCGTCAAGTTTATGCAATTTATTGTTTAACTGCTCTAATGTCTCTATGCTATTGTCCTCTCCCGACAATCTTATGCAGAAAGTAAGAATTCCTATTTTCGCTGAAGCATAAAGGAATATATGTGGAGCGAAAAAGCCATGGATACTGGATCCTTGCATTGTAAAGGCTATTGTTTCCTCCGTTTTCTCATCTATACATGCAAGTAAGGGAGCAACTGAAAATTTCCTCCAAAATTGTTTGTAAAAAACATGTGATTCATCCAACCCGTATATCTTAAGGTTGTCTTTATTCTCATCTGAATTTTCCAACTGCCCTTGTAAAAAAGACATGATGTATGGATACAGATAACTTCCTTCATCAGATACGAGTCTGTTTGACTCTGGCATCCATTTCGAATCTGGTTGGAAATCGTCTTCATAATAAAACGGTATCATGAAGAAGGAATATGATTTCTTCAACTTCAAAAAATCAGTACGGCCTATTTTTACTTTATTTTCCATAACATATATATTTTTATACTATTTCAACATTCTATTTTTAAATCCCAGACATCGCTCTTTTATTTCTCCTTCCAAAGCATAGATGTAGGTACTATGAATATAATTGCTGGCAAGAAATTTTGAAAACTCTTTCAGTGTCGCAACAATCTGCTCTATTGATTTTAAAGGTGGTGATGATTGGCGATTTAGGCTGTCTAAGGTAAACAATGCCTGCGGTGTTATGCTTTGCGATACTGTTCCAATGTTTTTATCGAATGCCGCAATCTTGTGCTCGGCCTTCACTATGAAATAATTTGAAACGATACGACGGTTGTGCAGTCTAGTGTAAATAGGATGGTCTGGACAAAGTCCAAGCACCTCTAAATAGATTGGATATTCTTTCCGTAAAAAGTTTTTCAATTTGTAGAGTTCTGTGACTATATTCTTAAATGTATAGGATCGGTTTATTGCAGTCGGATCAAAAACTATTGTTACATGATAGTCAGTATTCAATTCTGAAGGCAATAACTCAGTGAGTATTTCTTTTACATTGATAAATCCATTACCTGCCTTTGCATACCTAAAGGAAAAAAGATATCGGTCACAAATGAGCAATGAATTAGACGGCAATTTAACCACATCATTAAACACAGTGGCCCATCCTTTGGCCAAAGGCTCATGCTCGGTCGTAGTGTGCTCATCGTTCATGTCTATCAAAAGCGATAGGTTTATATTTGCTCCGCTACGGCATAATACACCATAGTTTTTCTCTATTGCCAGACATTCTGCAGGCGAAAGTTCCAACACGAACAATGAAGAGGGATTTTCAAGCATCTTTTCCGGATAAGTTTGGAGACTGCTTATGTATGCTGATTTTTGGACATTCACTATAATGCCGTACTTATCATGTAGCTCTTCTTGCCATTGCTGGTCGGAATGTTCAGTCGAGACAAAAACCTTTTTCCGAGCCTTCAAAACTCGGAAAAAAAGCGATTGTTCTTTTTTCGGCTTTTCAGATTCGCTGGCTATTGTTTGCTTCAGTATTGATTGTGTGGTAAATATATTGAACATTAATTACTATTTTCTACTGGTTAGCACGGTAATTCTAATAGCGAAGATAGAAAAATTATACGAATGACAATAGTATAGACATGTAATTTTTCATCATTATAAAAAATTACGGGCATCTGCCACAACAAAAACAAACTGGGAATGACAGTCTCCTATCATAATCCATGACATTCTTCGCGACAAAAGTTTTCACTGCTTTCAGAGGCGGCCTTTTGCGGTGGTTTTCCGATTGAGGCTCAGATGTGGTGCGTTTGGGGCTCAAACAGCGTGTGTTTGGGGCTCAAACACAGTCTATTTGAGGCTCAAATGCAACTCGTTGCAAATCAAATGGTTACAAGGGCGTAAAAGTGTCGGTCGTCATTTGCTCGTTTGCGCTCGTTTATTCGGACTCTGGCTGCGCCGAAGGTACTCTCACTCGGCAAAGAAACGAAGAAACTTTGTTGTCTTTCTTTCATTTGCGCTCGTTTATTCGTACCTTTGTGGTGCATAAGAATCCGTAAGCAGATGAATGCCCTGAACCTTCCTCCGTTCGAGATGCGCCTCCGCGGTGACGAGCAGCACCCGCAGATATTCGATGTGTTGCGGCGGCGCTATGTGGCGCTGACACCCGAGGAGTGGGTGCGTCAGCACTTTGTCCATTACCTGACGGAGCATTTGGGCTACCCTGCTACCCTGCTTGCCAACGAGGTGAGCCTGCCGTCGGGCGACAAGAAGCTGCGGGCCGACACCGTTTTGTACGACCGCAGCATGCAGCCGAGGATGATTGTGGAATACAAGGCACCGGATATCAGGATTACGCGACGGGTTTTCGAACAAATAAGTGCCTACAACCGACTGCTGAAAGTGCCCTACCTGGTGGTGTCGAACGGCATGGAACACTACTGTTGCCGGTACGATGCAGCGGCTAACGCCTACCACTTCCTACAAGAAATCCCGCAATTTGCAGACTTGCTGTAAACTGCGGGATTTCCCTTTTCTTCTTTTCTACAGTTGTACCGGAACCAGGATTTTCAGCACGATGTTCCGTCCCATGTTGAAGACGCCCTGCCGCTGGGTGGCGTTGTTCCAGTCGGTGTATTTCAGACGGCTCAGGTGGTGTTGGTAGGCGCGGTTGGTCAGGTTGCTGACGGCCAGCGTCAGTTCTGCCACTTTCCGCTTGTTCAGCAGCACATCGGTGCCTGCCGAGAGGTGCAGGAGGGTGTACGACGGCGTGGGGGTCTCCGTCTGGTTCACCGCATAGATGCAGTTCTGACGGAGGTTGCAGTCGACGGTGCATGCCATCCATGCATTGTTGAGCGTCCTTCCGTGGTGGGTCAGTTCCCATTTCACCTCCGAATACCAACGCGGTGCCGGTGTGAGCGGCAGGTGGCGGGCATCGTCGGCAACGCCCCTGGCCACGGCATGGACATAGGAGAAGGCCGAATAGAGGTGCAGCCGATGCACGGGATGATAGTCGAAGAGTGCCTCCAGTCCCAGCAACTGCGCTTTCGTCTGCCGGAAATCGTAGACGGGCAGGCCTTCCGAAGTCTGCTCCAACGACCGCTCCGCATAGATGTAATGGTCCATCCGGTTGGCAAAGAGCATGAGTTGTGCCGAGAGGTACTGACTGGAAAAGTCCAGCCCGTAGTCCAGTTGCAGGCTGTATTCCGGTTTGAGGTCGTGGTTTCCACGCTCATATCGCTGCGTTCCTTCGTGCACCCCGTTGGCACCCAGTTCGCTGATGTTCGGCGCACGATAGCCACGCGAGAGGTTCATCCGCATGTTCCAGTGGCTGCCCAGATGCCAGACAGCCCCCAGACTACCGGTCAGTCCGCTGAAGTGGCGCGTGAAGTCAGTGAAACGCCAGGCTCCGTCTTCCTCGTAGGCTGAGGCGTGCAGATGGCGCCGGTCGAAGCGCAGCCCCCCACTGAACACCCACTGCCCCACCTCGCGGCTGAGCATGCCGAAGGCACCCGCCTCAAACAGGTGGTTGTCGGGGACAAGGCGTTCCTCACCCTTGTTCAGCGAGTGCTGGTACATGCCGCTGGTCCCGAGCGTTGCCTTCCAGCCTGCCATGTCGTCGGAGAGATAACGGACATCGAAGGTCAGCGTGTGGAGCATCATCCGGAGGTCGTACACATCCTGCCGCTCCTCATACTCCCGCCGGTTGTTCAACTGATAGGCCACCAGTGCCTTCAGTTCGCCGTGTTTCAGTCGGAGCATATTGTCGCTGACGGCCTTTGTATGGGCCACGCGCTGGAACGGAAGGGTATGCCCGTAGGTAGTCAGCCGATTGGTGTTGCTCACCAGCAGTCCGGTGACTTCGTCACGCTCGCCCTCCACTATGCTCGGTGTCTGAATATAGTGGCTCAGTTTCAACCGCGAAAAACCCCAGCGACGCTCCGTGCCCAGCATGGCCGAAAAGGCCCGCTCGGCATACTGTGAGCCGGCAACCCAGCGGTCGAACCTATTCTTATAGGCATGGGCAGCCTTGTCGGAGAAGCGGATGTTCCATACCGTATGCCGTTGTCTTCCCTCGAAATTGACCGACCCACCAAACAATCCGTTGTTGCTTTGGTGCTCACCGGTCAACTGCAAACGGCGCTCCCCTTCCATGAGCAGGGGTTGCTGGCGCATCACGAGCACACCGGCAATGGCGTCGGAGCCATACATCAGGCTGGCAGGCCCTTTCAGGATTTCCACCGACCCGACATCGTTCGCATCTATTTCCACGCCGTGCTCGTCGCCCCATTGCTGCCCTTCCTGCCTTACACCGTCGGCCACCACGACCACACGATTGTAGCCCAAGCCACGGATGACGGGCTTGGAGATGCCGCTGCCCGTGGTTATCTGCGACACGCCGGGCTGGTTGCTGATGGCATCGACGATGTTGGTCGACGCCGTCTGGCGCAGTTCCCGTGCCGGGACAAGGCTCATGGGCGTGGCCGAGTCGCGGAACTTGGTCTGGCTGGTAAGTCCGGTGACAATCACTTCGTTCAATTCAAGGTGACGGAAAAACACATCCGTGGAATCGTTTCTGTCCTGGGCGTGCCCGCCAAGGGGGGCAGTCAGCAGCAACAGAGACATAATAAATATATAAGGTATTCGCATAATGAACGCAAAAATAACCAATCTTCACAAAAATCTTATCTTAAAATATCTTCCATTTGTTGTATTTTGTTATTTTCGTGTCGTAAAAAGTCACATCAAACACGCAATATTCAACCTATGGCTTCAGGAAAATGGATTGGCTCCATTCTGGGTTTCATCATCATCGGCGGCCCCATCGGAGCACTGGCCGGGTTCGTGCTGGGCTCACTCTTCGATGCCGCCAGCAGCGACATGGCTGCCAGCCGGGAACCGGAAAGCACCACCACTTACGATAACTACTCGCAAGCACAACGCCAACGCGACACCTTCCTGTTCTCGCTCATGGCCCTGTCGAGCTACATCATCCGTGCCGACGGACGCATCATGCACTCGGAAATGGAGTGCGTTCGGCGGTTCCTGCGGCAAACTTTCAATGCCCAGGCCGAACGGGAGGGCGAACGCATACTGCTGCAACTCTTCGAACAGCAGAAGCGGCAGGGGGCGATGCAGTTCCGCCAAACCATCCTGATGTGCTGCCAGCAACTCAGGCGCGAACTGAATGTCTACCAACGGCTGCAACTGCTGAACCTGCTGGCGGTGATTGCGCAGGCCGACGGGACGGTCGACCCGACCGAAATACAGGCACTGAAAGAGGTTACGCTCTGGCTGGGACTCTCCGAACAGGACCTCAATTCCATGCTGCACCTTGAGAAGGACAATCTGGAAGATGCCTATCAGGTGCTGGGCATTTCCAAGAATGCCACCGACGCAGAGGTGAAGGCAGCCTACCGCAAGATGGCACTGCGGCACCATCCCGACCGCGTTTCCACACTGGGCGAAGATGTGAAGAAGGCTGCCGAGAAGAAATTCCAGGAAATCAATGCCGCCAAGGAGCGCATCTACAAGGCCCGGGGGCTTTCGTAGCACCGCCAACACTCAGTTACACCACCCCAACAACCATAAAGAAAAGAGTCCCACAGCAACTGCTGCATGGGACTCTTTTCCTATTTCTGCGGAGTACCTTAGACAAGGTTTCTACTCTTCTGTCTTTGCCTTACGGGTTGATTTCCGGCGCTTGGGTTTTTCCTCAGCGGGCTTTGCCGTCTCAACGCCAGCCAGTTCCGGGTCGATGAGGATACGGCCGCAGTATTCGCACACCAGAATCTTCTTGTGCATCTTGATGTCCAGTTGCCGCTGTGGCGGGATTTTGGCAAAGCAGCCACCGCAAGCATCACGCTGAACATAGACGATACCGAGGCCGTTGCGGGCATTCTTGCGGATGCGCTTGAAGCTGCTGAGCAGACGGGGGTCAATCTTATCTTCCAGTTTCGCAGCTTTTTCGCGCAGCTGTTCCTCCTCTTCGGCGGTCTCGCGGAGGATTTCGTCCAGTTCACCGCGCTTCTGGTCGAGGTCGGCCTGGCGCTCCTCGCGCAGCTGCTTGGCATTATTCAGGTCTTCGGTGCGCTCCTTAATGCGTGTCTGTGCCTCGCCGATTTTCTTGTTGCAGAGGTCAATCTCAAGTTTCTGATACTCTATTTCCTTAGTCAGCACATCGTACTGGCGATTGTTCTTCACATCGTTGAGCTGTTCTTCATAACGGTTTACATTGGCCTGTGCACGCTCAATGTCGCCCTTGCGCTGTACGATGGCATCGTTGAACTCCTTGATTTCGGTTTCAAGTTTGTCAATGCGGGTGGACAATCCTTCCAGTTCGTCTTCCAGGTCTTTCACCTCTAAGGGAAGTTCTCCGCGGATGGCACGCTTCTCGTCAATACCAGACAGGGTGGACTGCAACTGATAAAGCGTTTTCAGACGCTCTTCAACGGTCATGGGTTTGATTTCTTTTTTTGCCATAGTTGTTTGATTTTATATTTTAGATGTGTTTCTTACACATAGTGTATGGGATTGGTCTTTATGGTCGTGACATAGGTTTTGACGCCGGGACAACTCCGCTGGATGATTTCCTGGAGCAGTTGGCTGGTGAATTGCTCGCTCTGATAGTGTCCCATCACGGCAATCTGGATGTCCTGTTCGTGGCCGAAGTATTCATGATAGTGCATCTCTCCGGTGACGAAAGCATCGGCTCCGGCCTGCAAGGCCTCGTCGAGCAGGAATGAACCGGCACCGCCACAGATGGCCACACGGCGGATGTTGCGCTGCAGGAGTTCGTTACACTGCAGGCATTCCACTTCGAAGCGTTCTTTCAGCATTTGCAGGAAGTCGGCAGCAGCAAGGGGTGCGGGCAGTTTGCCTACCACTCCCGAGCCATAGGTAAGGGCGTCCAACTGTCGCGGTGTCAGGAAAGCGACCTTGGACAGGCCTATCCGCTCGGCTATCTTGAAGTTGACACCACCCTCGGCGTTGTCGAGATTGGTGTGCATCGCCATGATGACGATATCGTTTTTCAGTGCTTTCATGACGCAACGCTCCACAAATGTGGCACCGACCACCTGGCTCAGTTTGTGGAAGATGAGCGGATGGTGGGACACGATCAGGTTGCAATGCAGCCGGATGGCTTCGTCTATGACGCTTTCCGTTATGTCCAGACACAATAATGCCCCTGACACTTCGGCTTCTGTCAATCCAACTTGCAGGCCGGCATTATCGAAGTCTTCCTGCAAGGGCAGAGGCGCGACAAGTTCAAGGGCAGCAATTACCTCTTTGATTTTCACGCGTTAAGCATTATTTTATGTGGCTGCAAAGATAGGAATAAGTTGCGAAAAGACCAAAGGGAGCCTGATTTTTTTCTATTTCTACCACTCGCTGAGGGTACTGTTGGCCTCCACGCGGTTTTCCGTAGCATCGTCCAGTGCGGGGAAGAAGTCGTAGCCCGTCAGCTGTTCTATCTGGTCCACGGTGTAGACTGCATCCTCCATGGGTTGCTTCTTGCCCTCGTTGCGATAGAGGAATCCGATGGCCTTGCCTGCTTGCTGACGGCAGAGCACCACCTTGAAGAAGGCGTCCGGCACGCGTACCTTGTTGAAACCGATGGTGCGTGGAGGAACATTGTCGTAGTAGACCGGTCCGCACACCACATCAACGGCGCCGTAGCGGCGTGCCCATGTGCGGCAGAGCATCTCCACATCGTTCCATTCATATTTGTTCAGCCCGTGGTTTTGCGGACAGATGTTTGTCAGGAGGAATGTCTGTTCCATGGCCTTGTCGTCCCACTTGTTGTCGCCGGCAGGGCACATGTGGCCACGATCGTAGCGCGAATTGTAGTAGTCGTCAAGGGTGGCACGCCTTCTCGGAACACTGGTGTCCTCCTTGAACATGCTCTGCGAGCGCTGGGAGTTGCCGTAAGTGTGGTTCTTTGTCAGGTGCCAGGCCACCCAGTTGGGACAGCGGGTGTCCGTATTATATGATACTGTATAGCCTTTCCGCTCCAGTCGGATCTCACCGGCTACGGGAGCAGGCAGTTCGTAGCGTGTGACGGCGGTGCGCTGCCGCTGAGGTGCGGTCTCCTCACCCTTCTCTGCCACGGCAATCTCGCCGTCGGGAAGTTCCGCTGCAGTACGGATGCCGCCTATCAGCGGACGGTTGGTACTCTTGGGACGGCAGCCTGAGAGGCAGGCCATTACCGCCGAAAGCAATAAACAGATGATGATGGATTGATGTTGTTTCATGACCGCAAAAGTAATAAAAAACAAATGCACGGCAAAATCCGTCCCATGATAGTCCGCACGGCCGCATTGCGGACATGAAAAAAGGGGCTACAACCGCAGTCCCTTTATTTTTCAGCCTTGCAATGCCTTGCTATACTTCCTCCACATACTTGGGAGACTCCCCATACTGGTTTGCAACGGGCTCGCCATCCTTGATGCACATGAACAGAGGAATCAATCCACCTACACCGCACAACAGATAGAGGAAGAGCAGGTATCCGCTCTTGCCGATGTCGTGCAGACGGCGTGCGTGAGCTGCCAGCAGAGGAATGGTGAAGAGAACCAGGATTACTACGAGGACAATGATGTAGTAAAGCTGATACTGCTGATCCAGTGCATGTGCCTTGTCGTACATTTCGCTGAAGTTGTCAAGCGTGAGGTCCTTTGTGAATGCCTCGGCGGCTGCTGTGTGGAAGTGACGGACAATGCCCAAGAGCACGGTCTGAACAACACCTGCACACAGATAGAACCACCAGAACTCCGAGCGACGAGCACGGCCAGAGAAGGTGAAATACTTTTGATAACATGTCTTCACGGATTCCATGAGCGACATTTGTGGAAGTGGTCTTAATGCCATAATAGTTTGTTTTTAAGTGAATAAATAAATGAAAAAGAAAAATATATTACTTCGTTTATCACATAGTTATAGCAGACGCATCAATCAGCCTCATCGGTGGTAATCCCAATTTTGGCGGTATAAAAATAAAAAATAAAGTCGTTACAACCGAAAAATAAGCCCCGCTGGAAAGTGAATTTTTTTATAATTATAATAAGTTTTAAGACAAATTAACACTTGAAGAACTGTCATCTGCTCTCCTTGAGGCTAAAAATGACATAACTGTCAAGAAGAAACGGGCACCAGCTGTGGCCGTGTGCCCGTCTCGGAGTGGAGCTGGCGGGAGTCGCGCTCGGCACAACTGTGACGCTTTCATAACAAAGTGGAGAAAGAACCCGCCGCGGGTGAGACCACGCATAACGAAGGCACGGGCACCGGCCACAGCCGATGCCCGTGTCAAAGTGGAGCTGGCGGGAGTCGAACCCGCGTCCGAACAAGGAAACCATATGCTTTCTACACGCTTATTCCAGCCTTTGGTTTTCGTGCAGCGGCAAGACCTGGACCACCAACCACTGCCTTATCCTCTAAGATTTCATACGGGCGGCGAGGCACACCCGCACTATTTCCGATTGTGATGAGCACCGCTTGTTCCTCGTGATTCGGAAAAACATCCTCGGAGCGATGTCCCGTTCCATCACCTTGTGACGGAATTAAGCCAGTAATCTACTGTACTTCGATTAGGCAGCGAGAGCAAACTTGTTGTTGCCAATTAATTTGTCGGCCACATAGATTTAGGAGTTTACAGCCGCAACTCCGCGTGCTTACATACCATTCCGGCTTGCCGTCAAATCCAGTCAACCCCAGAAAAGTGACTGCAAAAGTACAAGTTTTTCCCTATATCGCAATTTTTTTGTAAAAAATTTGTCCCGATAATTTTGCCAGAATAAGCTTTTCGCCGTATTTTTGCATCCGCTTACCGACGAATTAGGGGCGTAGCCCAGCTGGTTTAGAGCGCTGCAGTCACATTGCAGAGGTCATCGGTTCGAGCCCGATCGTCCCTACTTCACGCAAAACGGTTTGACCTCCGGAGGTCAAACCGTTTTCTTTGTAACATCCCCGAAGCTTTTCAAAAATACCGTTTTGCAACTCTCTGAGAGTCAGCACAATACAGCGGCTTTTCAAAAGAGCCCCAAACATACTCCGTTTGGAGCCCAAACGCAACGCGAAAGGGCCCCGGTTGCATTGCAACTGGGGCTCTTTCGGAAAACGACTGTTTTGCTGCCGTAAAAAACATGCCTAACTGGGCTGTTCGGTCGTTTAGTCGTTTGGCAGTTTAGGGGGCTGCTCGTCGGCAAAGCGTGCCAGCAAATTTCCGTACGCATCAATGCGACGGTCGCGGAAAAACGGCCACCACCGGCGCACCTGTTCGCTGTGCGCCAAGTCGACCTCCACCACTTCGGCTGCTTCCTGGTCGGCAGGGGCGCGATGGATGAACTCGCCCTGCGGTCCCACCACCATGGAAGAGCCCCAGAACTGTATGCCATGACCTGGATGGCCGGGCTCTGGTTCAAACCCCACCCGATTGACACTGACCACGGGGAGCCCGTTGGCAACGGCATGACCGCGCTGCACGGTAGTCCAGGCTTCACGCTGCCGTTCCTGCTCCGCAGGGTCGTCGTTGGGTTCGTAGCCGATGGCTGTGGGATAGATGAGCAGTTCTGCCCCTTGCAGTGCCATGAGGCGGGCAGCCTCGGGGTACCACTGGTCCCAGCAAACCAAGACGCCCAACCGGCCCAGTGAGGTCTGGATGGGGCGGAATCCGAGGTCGCCAGGGGTGAAATAGAATTTCTCGTAGTAGCCAGGATCGTCGGGGATGTGCATCTTGCGGTACTTGCCCGCCATGCTGCCGTCGCTGTCGAGCACCACCGCCGTGTTGTGGTAGAGTCCCGCCGCACGGCGCTCGAAGAGCGATGCCACGATGACCACATGATGCTTCCGCGCCAGATTGCCGAAGAATTCGGTGGAGGGGCCGGGTATGGGCTCGGCCTGGTCGAAGTTGTCCACCTGCTCTTCCTGGCAGAAATAAAGGCCGTTGTGCAGTTCCTGCAAAACGATGAGCTGGGCACCGCGCCCGGCCAGCGATGCAATCTTGGCTGCCAGCCGCTGCATATTGTCGAGCCTGTCGTCGGTGTTGTGTTGCTGAATGATTCCTATTTTCATGTTAATGGAGTTGTTTGATCGTTTGGTTGCTTAGTCGTTTGACTGCCTTCTTGTGGTATCTGCATGGTGATGCAGTGGACCGAACCATGCTGAAGGATGATGCTACGGGCGTCGAGTGGGATTATCTCCCTGTCCGGGAAAGCCTCTGCGAGCACCTCCTGCGCACGCCGGTCGGCCGCTTCGTCGGCATAGGTGGGGCATACCACCGCACCGTTCAGCACCAGGAAGTTGGCATAGGTGGCCGGCAAGCGCTGTCCGTCGCCGTCGAACAGCGGGCGCGGCATGGGAAGTTCGAGCAGTCGGAAGGGCTGCCCCTCGGCCGTGCGGAACGCCTCCAACTGCTGTACCATCTGCTGCAGGTCGGCATATTGGCTGTCGGCGGCATTGCGGCACCCTTGATAGACAATGGTATCGGCAGGTGCAAATCGGGCAATGGTGTCGATATGGCCGTCGGTGTCGTCGCCGTCGAGGTTGCCATGGTCCAGCCACAGCACCCTGTCCACGCACAACCGGTGGCACAACTGCCGCTCAATATCTTCCTGTGTGAGTGGTTGGTTGCGATGGGGTGCCAGCAGGCACTGGCTCGTGGTGAGCAGGGTTCCTTTCCCGTCAGATTCTATCGAACCGCCTTCCAGTACGAAGTCGAGGTGCTGCTGCCAGTCGGCATCGTAGACCTTGCACGCCGCCAGCACACTGTTCACCTGATTGTCGAGTGCTGAAGGGAACTTCTCTCCCCAGCCGTTGAAACGGAAGTCGAGCATCAGCCGATGGCCGTTGCCGGTCAGTGTGATGGCGGCATGGTCGCGCGACCAGGTGTCGTTTGTGGGACATCCCACCAGCGTGATGTTGCGCTGCTGCTCAGCCGTGAGCCGCCGAGCAAGCAACGCCTTCACCACATCGGGTTCCGGTGTGACAATGACCACCTGCTCACGGTCGGCAATGATGGCAGTCAGCCGCAGGTAGGTTTCCGTTATCTCTTCGAGGCAGGGTAGCCAGTCGGTATCGTCGTGGGGCCAGGCCAACTGGACGGCCTCTTGCGGCTCCCATTCGGCCGGCAGGCGAAGACGCTGTGGATGGTTGGCGTTCATCGGTTCGCAGTTGTTTCAGAATGGATAACCAGCTTACTTGATGGCCTTCCCCGAGCCCCATGCATCACCTACCACATCACCTACCACACGATAGGTGTTGCCGGCAGAGTCGAAGACCACGGGCTGTAGCAGACTCAGGTCGATATTACCGTCGGTATCGAGTATGGACGCATCGGCACTCATGTTGACAATCTCGCCCACTAC
The DNA here is from genome assembly GCA_937877605.1 of uncultured Prevotellaceae bacterium. GTDB lineage: Bacteria > Bacteroidota > Bacteroidia > Bacteroidales > Bacteroidaceae > Prevotella. The sequence continues at coordinate 20,368 of CALFJA010000036.1, forward strand.
CCTGCCCGATTCGGACATCTCCACCACGCGGCATTCCAGTGTGAGCGGATATTCGTTGATGATGGGAGCATCGACATTGGGGCTCTTCGTAGCAGTGAAACCGGCACGATGCACCTTGTCGGGCACATCGTTGGCCGAGACGATGCCAAAATAGTCGGATTCCACCACGGTTTTCTTCGTGGCAAAACTTACGGTGAAGGCTTTCTTCAGGCGCAGGTTGGCCGTTGTCTTGTGCTCCGACAGGTTGAAGCAGATTTGGCGATAGCCACACTGACCGCCCCAGGCTGCCATCATCACATCGGGAGTGCCCTCGGCATCGTAGGTGGCAATCATGATGCAAGGAAGCGGTGTGATTACAGGGCGGTTGCCGCCGAAGTTCTGCCGCCCAGGCACTTCCTGCTGGGCAAAGGAGCCCAGTGTGCCTGCCAGCAAGAGAGAGAGTAGTAACAATCTTGTTTTCATCCTATTCCTATATTTGTGGTTTGTTCATTTTGGTCTTCAGTATTCAGTATTCCGCCTTTCACACACCGTGCAGACATATTGCTTTTCACGGTCGACAGAGGTGAGAAAGGCATAAGCCCCGTCGAAGATATCCACTCCGTTGAGTTCGCGCCGGATGCCTTCGCCCGTCAGTTTGAGCAGGCTCTCCTTCATGGTCCACATGCGGATGAACTCCACACCCTTTTCCGCAGCGTTGCTGAGCAACCCGTATTCCTTCTCGCTGAGCACACGGCGTGCCAGCATGTCGTTGTAGCGGCGGATGCGCTCCACATCAATTCCTACGGGAGCGTCGGACACCACACAGGCCGCCACGCCGCGCGTGTGGCTCAGATTGAAATGTATGTGAGGATAGCCGGCCAGGAAGGGTTTGCCGTTGGTGGCCTCCTCGAAGGTGGGATACGCTTCTATTCCATACTCCTCGGAGAGCAGCCGGCAAAGCAGCAGATAGGCGGCAACCGACTCACGGCGCTGTGTCTCGCTGTGATAGCGCAGTGCCTTGTCGCGACGCTGGACGGAGACCCGCTTCAGTGCCTCACGCATGTCCAGAGATGCCACTTTATCGTCTATCAGGTATCGCATCATCGCTGTTTCAATAGGCTCGGTCAATGGCCGACCAGTCGGCATCGTCTATCAAGGTAAAGGTCAGTGCATCGTATTCCTGGTAGTCGGACGATGTGAAGAAGTATTTTTCCACGATAGTGGAATTGTCCAATTCGATGGAGACAGTCTCGTAGGTGGCCTTCTGGAGTTCGTTGCCAGCAGCGTCAAGGGCCGTCACCACCAACTTTACCTCATCGTTGGTGTCGTGCGGGAAGGTGAAAAGCGGGAATACGACAGGATGGCCTATCATTTCGGAAGTTACCGTGCGGTATT
>CALFJA010000037.1 GCA_937877605.1 uncultured Prevotellaceae bacterium
CCACAGCCATCGTGTTCATGGTCGCAATCATCGTGGTCGCAGCCTTCATGATGGCAATGGTCGTGCCCGCAGTTGCAGGAATGGTGCAGGATGTGTTTTATCTCCTCCTCGGTGGCATCGCGGCTTTCCAGCACCCTGCCCTCGAAACGCAGCGTCATGCCGGCCAAGGGGTGGTTCAAGTCCATGCGAACCTTGTCCTCGCCGACACTGAGCACACGCCCCATGAGCCGGTTTCCACTGGCATCCGACAAGGGAACAATGGCGTCCGGATAGACATTATCGTGGTCGAAGTGCCCGTTGATGACAAATATCTCGCGGTCAAGGTCCAGCACATGCTCCTCGATGCGGGGACCGTAGGCATCTTCCTGGTTCAGGGTGAACTCGAAGATGGCATCCTTTTCCAATGCCCACACCTGCTCCTCGAAAGCCGGAAGAGCCATGTCCGTGTCGGAAATGAAGACAAACGGCTGCTCGGCAGGAGCCTCCTCAATCAGGTTGGAACCGCCATCGGTGACATCGTACAGACGATAACTAATCTCAAGATACTTGTGTTGCTTGTTGTCCATATACTTATTTATAATTTAATAATTTGCGTTCTTTAGGTTGCGAAGATAACTAAAAAAGCGAAATTATTGCCCTGTCTTCCTTTTTTTTCGTATTTTTGTTGCGATGAAACACCTGTATGCCATATTTCTCACACTGCTCATCTGCCTCCATGCGGCGGCTCAATCGGCCGATTATGGAAAGATGTCGATGCTCGTCAGGCAACTGACCCGGCAGCAGGAGGTGCAGCATGCCCAGGGAACAAAGGCTCAGACACGATGCAAGGTGTGCGCCTTTGTCCGTGTAGAAGGCAATGCCGAAGAGGTGCTGGAGCAGTACGATGCACTGTTTATCGACCAACTCGGTGCCGTCACACTGGCAGACATTCCGTTGGACAGGCTCGCGGCACTTTCGGCCGACAGCCGCGTAAAGCGCATCGAAGCCAACATCGGCAAGCAACTGCTCATGGACGAGACTCCGGCACAACTTTCCGTGGACAAGGTTTACGGCAAGGCGGACCTTCCACAGGCATACACCGGTAAAGGCGTCGTGGTGGGAATACAGGATGTTGGTTTCGACCTGACACACCCAAACTTCTTCGAGCCGACGACGGGCACCTACCGCATCAAGGCCTTCTGGGACCAGCTGGCGGAGCAGGAAGAGGGCAGCAGCCTCTATGTCGGAAGGGAATATTCAGGCGATGCTGCACTGCTGGACCTCCAACATTCGGCCGACGGAATCATACTGACCCACGGAACGCACACCGCAGGCTGTGCAGCCGGCAGCGGAGCAGACACTGAATACAGAGGTATTGCCTACGAAAGCGACCTCTGTCTCGTGGCAAATGCCGTGGGCGACAATGCCAAACTCGTTCCGGAAGAAGACCGCTACAAATACACTTATACGACGGATGTTCTGGGATTCAAATACCTTTTCGACTACGCCGAGAGCCAGGGAAAGCCTTGCGTGGTCTCGTTCAGCGAGGGAAGCACACAGGATTTCCGCGGTGACGACCAGCTGTTCTACGAAAGCCTCTCGGAACTGGTAGGGCCAGGGAGGATTCTTGTGGCATCGGCCGGAAACGAAGGGTGGAAGAAAACCTATCTGCACAAAACCGCATCGGAAGCATCGGCAGGATGTTTCTACCGTGCAGCCGGTTCGAGCGGACTCTTCAGCGTGAAGACAGACAAGGATTTCACACTGCGACTGAAGGTTTGGAGTAGCCCAACTGTGGAAATTGCCATCAACAGTAGCAATGTACTGGCTGGCGAAGAGCAGACCATCCAAATGCCATTGACGGTCGGCGACATCGAATATATCGTCACTGTCAGAGGCTATAACTCCTGCTACAACGAAGCCGACAAGGTGTTCGATTTCACCATTTCGCTTCCGGCAAATCTCGGATGGGAAACGCCGGCATCGATTGTGCTGGAAGGCGATGGAGCCAATGTGGAACTCTTCAACTACACCGGCTACCTGGTTGAAAACGAACTCGACCCGACGCTGAACAAAGCAAAAAGCTACGCCAATGTATTCTCACCAGGTGCGGCACCCGATGTCATCTGTGTGGGAGCCAATTCGTACAAAAATCAGTATGTAAACAGCAACGGGGAAACCATCGTCTACGACCGAGGCGTGGACGGAGTGATTGGCGATTACAGCAGCAACGGGCCAACCTACTACGGACGCATAAAGCCGGACGTGGTGGCTCCAGGCACGAACATCAAGTCAAGTTACAGCTCCTTCTTCATAGAAAACACAACGGATGCCGAAACACTGGCCTCCGTTGTGAAATACACCCCGCACAACATTCTCTCCAACACAAAGCAATATCCTTGGGCGGCAACCTCTGGAACAAGCATGTCCACCCCCATCACGGCAGGTATTATCGCCCTCTGGCTGGAAGCCTGCCCGACACTCACACCCGAACAGGTCATGGAAGTGCTCGAAAACACCTGCACCCATAAGGAGGAAGGCATCGAATATCCTAACAACAAATGGGGATATGGCGAAATAAACGCCTACAAGGGATTGCTGGAGGTGCTGCAACTGTCCAACATCGATGGGCTGAGTCAAGTCATGCCTGACCATCTGACAATCCGTCCGAACAAGAACGGACAGATTGTGCTGGACTTTCAAGAAATGGTTTTAGGGCCTGTCAAACTGCGTATATACAGCGTCGACGGGAAACTTCTCGACCAAATAACTACAATCGCCGACAAAGAAATGGTCGTGGTGCAGCCAAACATTACACTGACCGCCAACCATATCTATGCCATACAGGTGGATGGCGGAACAAAAGGTACTACCGGTTCGAGCCTCATCAGATTCTAAAAACACTATCTGCGGAATACAGCTGCCATGCACATCAACGACACATGGTAAGAAAAATCATAATTTTTAGGTATTGCTAGCGACTTGCAAAAGGCGTAATTTTGTCATGTCAAACAGCAAAAGGGGCACATCCTACCGCAGGTAAAGCCATATGATTGTGCACACAAGCTGAATATGATGAATTTTTTACTTCATAATGTTTTGTAGAAAAGTAAAGGAGTAGCCGTGATGGTTACTCCTCTTTTTTACCCCCATACCTTGTTAATAATTAAAAGAGAGGACATATTATCTTAAAAAATGAAGATTCCTAATGAAGTCTTTGTAGCAAATCCGCAACAAAAACAACTAATTTTTCTGCGGAACAAAGGTTTCCCAAGTCTGATCATCGTAGAAAACGCGAATCTCCTTTATCTTCCTTGCTGGCTTGTCAAGTATTTTTACTAATTCATCGTGCTGATGTTGTAAAGTTTTTTTACTATTTTCAGAAATTGGTTTTTCAGCTTCAGTAACATCAAAATTCAGAAGAGGCTCCGATGGAGTAGAAGTGCTGCCGTCCTCTGAAACAGTTCCATCAGTCAGATTCTGAGCATACATTTCACCAGTACCAAAAATCAACCACTCGGTAGAGAGCTGGGGAAATTTTTGCTTGATGGCTTCAATGATGTCCAAGGTTGCCCTCGTCCGACCAGTGAAAATACTACTGATAGTTCCCTGAGATTTTCCGATAAACTCAGAAAAGGTTTTTTGAGTCATGTTTTGACTCTCCATAATCTGTCTAATCCTGTCTTTCATTTTTCAAAAAAAAATTCAATCAAGGGCAAAAATATGCCCGAAATGATAACATCTACAAAGGTAATATAAATTTTCTTCAAGTACAACAAATCAAAAGAAATTCTTTTATCTAAATTATTTGAAATAAAACTTAAAATTTAAATTGCAAAATCAAAAACCGGGTAATTTGACAGAAATATTAGGTTTGGGAATTAAAAGCGCCTAAAATGGACAAAGTAAATTTGTAGAGTTTGGAATTGCTAACTATTTGATTGAAAATTCCGTATCTGTGTTTATTGAAAAGAAAAAGAAGAAAAAAAGGCTTTTTATGCATCCATTAGACTCTATAGTAATGTAGTAAATATAGAAATTGAAGCATATTTGTCTGACTTACAGATATTTATCGTCATAAAACAATCGCTGCATAATTATAACTTCGAAAATTTAAACGGAATTATTTGGCTTTGCAAATTCAAACCGTTCGCACTTTCGTCGGCGTCTTGCGGTTTGATCTTTGGTTTGTAAATGCAATACTGTATTGTTGTTGTGAAAATGTCGCTGTGTGTGGATTTTGATTTGTATTTGCTAAATTTAGTTAATTGTAGATTTTTGAATGCAAATCAACTGTAATTTTCTCTATTTTTTGATAGATTCGAACAGAAATGCATTCGATGGAAAATTTTCGATTCTGGAAGCAGTAAAAAGTGAATGAAATCCCCTATTCATCGGTATTTCAAAAGACTTTTTTCTGTTGAGAATAATTTCGAAAAGAGTTTTTTTCGATGCCAAAAATGGGGAATTTTCCACCTATTTTTACCGATTTTAGGCACAAAAATAGGGTCGAAAGGCTATTTTCGACCCTATTTTTACATTATTTCGGCAAAAAAATTACACTATTTTTATCAATGCATGATGAAATAAATGAGCTCCTGCATGAGTTCTCCAGCCTCTGCCCTGCTCCCTACTCCCTTACTCATGGCTGCCATCTCATGAATTTTCCGGATGATCTGCATGGTCTTCATGGCATTATAATTTCTCATTCCCGTGACATATTCCCTGGCTTTCCACTCTTTGTCAAGGCCAAGATATTGTGCCAGATCTCTCACGGAATTTTTGTTCGGAGCATAGTGTGCAATCATCAGATTTGAGAAAAAACCATAAAGCTCAGGCACCATGATATAGATGGAGCCGGACTTTGGATTCTTGTCAAAATATTTTACTATTTTATTTGCTTTTAAAATGTCGCGATTTATTACTGCGTTTCGAAGTTCATACCTGTTAAAATCCTTGCTAACCCCGACATGTCTTTCCACCAGTTCCGGTGTTATTTTTTTCTGGTCGTCGGGCAGGAGCGAAAGGAGCTTGTCTATTTCAGAAAGCAGTCGGTTCAAGTCTGTACCGACATGATCGGCCAGCATTCCGGCAGATTTGGTGTCGATAGACGCTTTTTTGGTCTTCACATACTGATTGATGAAGGGTGGAAGATCCCTATCGTACAGTTTTTTGCTCTCAAAGACCACCGCTCCGGCAGACTCCGCCCGCTTTATGAGCTCTTTTCTGCGGTCAATCTTGCCGTTTTTATAGCACAGGACGAGTATGGTCGTAGGCTGTATCTTACCCTCGAAATAGGCCTTTAGGTTGTTTAGGTTCTGCATTCCCTGTGCTTCCTTCACCACCACTACCCTATGCTCGGCCATCATGGGATAGCCGCGTGCCATGAGGATCACCTGATTGGGATTCGTTTCCAGGCCGTAGACAATGTCCTGGTTGAAATCTCTTTCGCTTTCACCGAGCACATTGTTCACGATATAGTCGGAAATACGGTCGATGAAGTACGATTCTTCGCCCATAAGTATGTAAGCCGGAGCATATTTCTTCTGCTCCAGGTCGCGCATAATGCCTTCGAAAGTAGGACCACTACCCTTTTCTGCCATATTCTTTTTCCGATAATTTGTGCCAAAGTTACGAAAAAACGGGTGCAGAAGAAAGAAAAGTTTTCTTTTTTATGCCGAGGTTCGAGGAAACTCGGCGAAGTCACAGTTGTAACACATAAGAAATTTGAACATTATTATTGTTGACCTTGGACAATCCCAAATCTTTTCATACTTTTGTTTCACAATGAAAAACATACATCAATGGAAAATAGAGATAAAAAGAACCATGAGATTGTTTTGACCAAAAGTCAGGAGAATGTTTTGAACGAGATACTTGATTTCATTGACAATCCAGACAAACGCGTATTTATTTTGAAAGGTTATGCAGGCACAGGAAAGACCACGCTGATGAGATTTCTAATTAAGCACCTGAATGTATTGAAACGAAATTACCGTTTATTGGCATCTACAGGCCGTGCAGCAAAGGTATTGGCAAACCTATCCGGTATGAATGGGAATACTTGCACCATCCATTCCATGATATATGCATTTAACGGTCTTAATAAAGAATTTGATGAGCATGAAGAAATAAGAGTAGACCAAAACGGACAACTTTTCCTTGTTTTCGAGACGGCGACGCTTGACATGGTCAGTACACCTGAGATGATATACATCATTGATGAGTCTTCCATGATTTCCGATGTTGCTTCCAAAGATGTCACGCAAGCAAAATTTGGAAGTGGAAGGCTGTTAAAAGACCTTCTCGACTACGATCAGCGTTCAGGCAGCAAGTTTATCTTTGTAGGCGACCCGTGTCAGTTGCCACCATTGGAAGAGTATTATTCTCCTGCTTTGATGAAAGAATACATTGAAGAGCATTATCATTTAGGAACCCAAGAAACAAAACTGACCGAGATAATGCGCCAGAGCGACAACAACGGAATTGTCAATGCATCCAAGCTTTTGCGAGGTTTCTACGCCAAGGCCCCGGCCGACAAGTCACACCACACCCAACAATTGTGGGGTTTTCTGCCATTCCGCCAATTTCAGAACATTCAATACCATGTCAATCTGGATATGATGATTGACCAATATGTTGAAAAACTACGCACCAAAGGCTATAACAGTTCCATCTGCATTTGTCGCAGCAACAAGGCCTGTGGCGACTTGTCCACCATCATCCGCAACAAGTTAGGGCACACTTCAGGCCGGCTTGAGGTTGGCGATTTGTTGATGGTTGTCCAAAACAACCGTCAGACAGGATTGATGAACGGCGACATGGTTGTTGTGGAAGAAATCTCCAATCGCACAGAGGTAAGGGCACTGATGACCTTTCGCCAAGTCAAGGTGAAAGAATTGTTCACAGAAGAGACTTTTTCCACTCTCATTCTTGAGGAACTGCTCTATCAGTCGCGGTTAAATCTTAATAGCCATCAGCAACAAGAATTGTTCATCGACTTCATTTACCGTATGAGAGCCGAAGGTATTACCCAGAAAAATAATCGTGGCTTCTACCAAAAGATGATGGATGACCCCTATCTGAATGCGTTGCGCTGTGTTTATGGCTATGCCATCACCTGCCACAAGTCGCAGGGCGGTGAGTGGGACGAGGTCTTCGTGCATGTGCCCCGCAACATTACGCTCAATCCAACGAAAGAGACTTATCAATGGCTCTATACTGCCATTACCCGAACCCGCGCCACCCTACATCTTGTCGATGATTTCTATATAAAGTAACTTTCGATATCTCACAAAGAAGCCTGACGGAACACTCCGTCAGGCTTCTTTTGTTTTGCCCTTTTTAGTCAGCCTCTGCTTTCGATAGACTGTGACTCTAACCTACCATTAAAATTATGGTAGGCACTATTCAGTTGTCATGCTTATCCATTTGATAAGCTTCTACAACTAGGTACGCCGAAAACCGTCATCAAGTTTGAAGTTGTCATGCTTATCCATTTGATAAGCTTCTACAACTTGCCACGAATTTACTGTAACGACAGTTTCAGTAAGTTGTCATGCTTATCCATTTGATAAGCTTCTACAACGCCGATAATACAAGATACAGTGAACGTGTTCTGGGTTGTCATGCTTATCCATTTGATAAGCTTCTACAACTAATTTCAGCAGTGAGAAAGCAATAGTAAATGTGTTGTCATGCTTATCCATTTGATAAGCTTCTACAACGGGATGCTGGCCGCTGCAGTAGTTAGTCTCACCTGTTGTCATGCTTATCCATTTGATAAGCTTCTACAACGCAGCGTAACTCAGGGTGTCTTCTGGATGAATGAGTTGTCATGCTTATCCATTTGATAAGCTTCTACAACTTAAAGTACAGCAGATCATTGAAGTAAAAGTTCCTGTTGTCATGCTTATCCATTTGATAAGCTTCTACATCGGAGTATTTAACGCCGAAAGAGCGTTTAACCTGAGTTGTCATGCTTATCCATTTGATAAGCTTCTACAACAAATATCAGGAAAGTAGTGCCGAGATCGGAAAGAGTTGTCATGCTTATCCATTTGATAAGCTTCTACAACTCAATTCAAAATTAGTTCAACTATGAGTGCAAAAGGTTGTCATGCTTATCCATTTGATAAGCTTCTACAACTTTTGAACGAAACGGACAAACTCTGTCGCTTGTGTTGTCATGCTTATCCATTTGATAAGCTTCTACAACCCAATATCGGAGTTGACGGAAGGAGAGCACGAAGTTGTCATGCTTATCCATTTGATAAGCTTCTACAAC
>CALFJA010000038.1 GCA_937877605.1 uncultured Prevotellaceae bacterium
CCAATGTCTGGTTCACATAGTATCCCTTTGCGGTCCAGCCGCCCAGGTTAGTGCTTGCCGCGTAGGGACCGGCAGGGTCTTCAGCCGTGTCGCGCGTGGCATAAACCGTGATGCCGAAGTTGTTGCCAGGGTCGATCTGCGTGAAGTCGGCAGTGCTGCCGCCGGACAGCTTCTTGAACACGAACGGGGTGTGCGCAGGCACCGTCTCAGTGCTCACGAACCACATGGCCGCCTCGTGCTCCTCGTCAAGCGTGTAGGCACGCACATTGTCGTTGGAGGTGAAGGCATAGGGCAAGACCACGGAGCCGCACTCGGTGCTCATCGTGCGCTTGTATTCGGCCTCGTGCGTGATGAAGTCGTACGGGAACTCTATGTCCACCCTGTCCTCGGAGTAATACCGCGGGCAGCGCAGGTCGTTCGCGTCCCCGTTATAGGAGTACACCACATTCTCTCCATCGGTCACCGTCTGGCTGCCGTGAGGAAGGTAAATGACGGTCGTGCGTGGAACATTGCTAAAAGTATTCTTGCGTGCGTCCCTATCTACAGATAAGATTGCATCTATTTGGTTGGAGGGGCGGAAATCAATATATCGCAATTTACTGCAATATGCAAACATTGAATACATGTCGTCTGTCGCTTTCGATGTATTGAACTTCGCGCCAAAGCTTACACTTGTCAATTCACTGCATCTGACAAACATAAAAGTAAGGTCTTTCACCATAGATGTGTCAAATCCCGAAATATTTACACTTTTCAATTTACTACATCCCGTAAACATTCCTCCCATAGTAGTGCAACTCGATGTGTTAAATGTTGACAAGTCGATACTCTTTAAATTTATACAACTTCCAAACATAACTGACATGTTTTTTACTTTTGATGTGTCGAATGAGGATACATCAAGAGTTGTTAACGCCCAGCAGTCAGCAAACATTCCATTCATACTAGTAACATTGGAAGTCTTGAACCCTGAAAGATCCAAACTTTTCAGGCAAAGACAGCCATTGAACATGCCAGCCATGCTAGCAACTTTTGAAGTATTTAGGTAGTTAAGCCCCTCTATTTTTGTTATATACTCCATTTGATAAAACCAGTTTATACAGCTCGTTGGTCTAGTAACTGCAAAAGAAGGCTCAAATACAACATTTCGCACTTTAGTGGCAATCCTTCCCCACGGACAAGTCTTTCCTGTATTGTCCGTGGCCCAATAGGTCTCTTCAGTCGGCACTCCATAGCGGAAAGTGAGCGTTTGGGTACTCTCGTCGTAGGCGGCATAGCCTATGGACTCCTGCGCCGCGGCGGAACCGGCAAACAACATCGCCATGAACAAAAACATGATACGATGCCCAATCTTGTGTAGAATTTTCATTTTCCTTAAACTTTTTTAATGTGATTAATAAATTTGTATAACAATTCGTTTTGGCGGGACAAAAGTAGACATGTCGCCCGTGGGGGGGGTAAAATTTGTCATTCGTAGTGCAGTTTTGTACGGCAAGCGGACTTTTTACGACATGCTTTCGGAATAAACTGGGGGTCATGGCAGAACTCCCCCACCCCCTCTTGGCTCAAGAGGGAAATGGATTCTCCACTTACGATAAGGCGCAGATAAGATGCTTGCAAAAAATCGCGACAAAACAGACGGGCGTTTTTGAGATTCCAAAACGGCCGGAATTAACACTTTTCACATCCTTTAACCCAAAACGGCCCTCCAAAAGGCATACTTTCGCAGCACGACCGGACAGTTCCCACACAACAAAACCTGCCCAGTCACACTGCAAAACCCGCCCGGTTGAAACATCAGCATGGAAATAACGCCACAAAAAAGCCTGCCAAGTCCTGATTGTCAGCAGGAATCCTGACAGGCTGCATTTCTCCGCCGCGGCGGCAATCACGCCCACCGACCGAATTTTAACACCGCAGAAATGTTAACAAAATGTGATTTTCGTAAAAATCCTTTACAAAAGATCTGGCACTTTAATCATAACTCACTTACTCCCTCTTACCGTAAGAGGGAAAAC
>CALFJA010000039.1 GCA_937877605.1 uncultured Prevotellaceae bacterium
GGCCGAATAGTTGTCGGCCTTGAGGTATTTGTAGTTGTGGTTAAGCATAGACAGCAATGAGGGCTCGGTGTTGACCACGGGAATGTTCATCTTACTGTCGAGGTTTTTGAAGAATCCGCCCTGCAACTGGCAGGTAAGCGTAGTTTGTTTCCCCAGTTGGCAGATGTATTGGCCGTTCAGTTGTGTGTAGAGTTGGCTGTAGTCGATTTCTCGCTTTGGCTCCATGTATTTCTCGTTGTTCTTCAGGTAGCCGCCTTTGAGTTGCACATGCCAGTCGGTGTGTCCGTTTCTTCCATAGAGTGCATTGAAGTTGATGTCCGTTATGGCATTCTTGTACATGGTAAGGGTGGCAAGTATGGAATAGTTGTTCGATAGCGATGAGCCTACAATGTTCTCGTTGCCGGCCCGCTTTGTGAGTTTTGCATCGAGGAAGAACGCCATGTCGGTGTTCTTTTGCTGTTTCCATCCTGCTTGCAGATGCAGTTCGTCGCGGTAGAGTTTGGTGAGCGGCAGTGAGTTGAGCGATGCAGCAACGCGTTCGTAGTGGTGTGAGCCGAGGCTCAGGTTGCCGAAGAGCCCTTGTTGCGCTCTGGGCTGTGCATTCAGCAACAGTTGCAGACCGCCACCTTTGAAGTATAGGTTGTTCACTTCGCCCGAGAATCGTGCGTAGATGGTACCGAGACCGGTCATCTGGTACTCGGTCAGTGCACCGACTTCACGCATGAACTTCACACTTTCCGTCTGTTTGTAGATGTTCAGTTGTGCAGCTGCACCCCAGTTGTATGCACTGGTCTGATAGGCGGCTCCAGCCCGCAGGGTGAGGTCAGTAACGATGGCACGCATTCGTGGGTCGTAGGTGCGGTATTCGTGTTCTGCGCGGAACAACATTTCCGCTCCGATGAGCCACTTGTCCAATTGTGTTGCATAGCCACCCTCGAAGACATAGCGTTCGCGTTTGGTCTTTCCGCCGTCGGTATCGGCCAGGATGTAGGGCTCGAGCAGTTCATAGTCGGCCACGGAGCTGAATCTTATGTTGCGTGCTACGCCGTTCATGTAGGATGCCTTTCCCCAGACGGCAGCGTTGTCGGACATCCTTAGGAAGGTGTTTGCCTCTATATTATATAAGGTATGGCCGGTTCCTTGCTGGAGGACGAATGCCGTTGTCTGCTTGTCGTAGTCGAGACTGAGTGCCAGTTCTGAGTAGGGCAGGGTGAAAGCCTTGCCGTACAGGGCGGGGTTTTTCCACGCTTCAGCCTGGGTAGTGTTCCAGATGGTCTTGTGTTCCACCAGTGTAGAGTCTGGCTGTGCTACTGCCATGGTTTGGCAGAGTAGTGGAAGCAGTGCGATTATGGTAATATGCTTTTTCATTCTTGCAGGAGTATGATGGGGAGTTCAGTCTTGCTGACGGGCAGTTCGGCCAGAGCCATATAGTCAGCGTGTGCCCGGAAGTGTCTGATCAGGGTGTTGCCGTTCTCGTCGGTATACTTAATCATGCCCTCCACATCGGCCTTATAGGCACCGCGCAGGAGGTTCAGCTGGAAGCAGTTGCCTTCCATCTCGGCAATGGAGACGCTGCTCATGGTGTTGAGGTTTTGCAGTGTCAGTGTGCCTTGAATCTGCACGGGGGTGACATTGTCGGGCATGAGGAGTTCGATGCGTGCCTCCGTGAAGTAGTCTTCGTGTTCTTCGCTGTTGCATGAGAACAGTATCAGGGCAGCGGTGAGCGTCAGTAGGAGTGCTTTTTTCATATCTTTATGTTTGTTTCAATTCCGAAATAGGGTGTCACATGACGGCGGAAAATGAATCCGTTGCGCTCGTAGTCGGGTGTGTAGTCCCATATTTTGTTACAGAACATGGCCACTTGCAGGCGGTCGCCAAAGAGTTTCTTGGTCACTTTCATGTTGAGGTTCATCGACCAGGGTACGCGCGAAAGTTGATAGAGCGACTCGCTGTTGCTTCGTATGAGCCACTGCAGGTAGGTGTCCTGCTCATCGCCGGGCTGCCAGTCGTGTATGGTGCCGTCGGGTGCAATGTACTGGTCTGGCGTGTTGCTGATTCTGTCGCGCTGTGACATGGTGAACCAGAGGAACTGTGCTGAGATGGAGAAGCCCAGTTTCAGTTTGGGGACATCGGTGTCGAGGGTCACATTGGTATTGAATGTCTCTCTTCTGGATCCGTCGTTGTCCTTGTACAGCCCCACATACTGCAGTGCACGGTCGCCTACAACAATGCTGGGGCGGTAGGTTTCCAGCAAGGAGTTGCGGTAGTGCGTCCGGAACCAGGCTCCGTTGATGGTCAGTCGTGTCAGGATGACGGGGAAGCGAACGCTCTCCAGTGTGTACTCGATGCCCTGCTTGTCGGTGCGGCTGCCATTGGTGTAGAGCGTGTATCCGGCCAGTTCGTCGCGCCAGTTGTAGGTAAGTGCGTCGAGCGATGGCTGGCCCGTCAGCGTTGAACCGTCGATGGTAGAGGTGTCATATTCCTTGTAGCGGAAACTCTCGTAGCGGGATTGCGACCGGAATCCCGAGGTCATGCGCTCCTTGAAGAATGTCAGCGACAGTCTGTTGCCGCCGATGTTCAGGTCGGCCGTCACTTCCCATTTAAGATTGCGAGCCGGTTCGAGGGCAGGGTTGCGTGGGTCGCGGATATATGTCATCAGGTTGATGCGCCGATAGTCGGGATTCTCATGGTAGTAGTTCAGCTGTATGAAGTCGATGTAGACCTTGTCTGGGAAGAGTTGTTCCATGGTGGGCATCTTCGTGTGCTGGCCTATGCCTCCGGTGAAGCGCAGGAAGGCAGGCTTCTTCAGCACGGTGAAGCGGGGAAGGGTGTAGCCGATGTTCAGTCTTGGGTCGAGATAGGTCTTCCCGTGCATGGTGTATTCCGAGGGGAGGTTCATCATCTGTGTGGCACGCAGTCCGGCGGTCAGTTCGAATGTGCCTGCGGCCGTGGGAAGTTTGATGTTCTCTTCGGCGAAGGCTGAGAGGCGTATGTTGGCAGGTATGTCGGAGAGTTTCCTCTCACGGGTCGACAACCCTGGGTAGAGTGGCAGTTCAGGGTCGTACACCTGTCCGTCGCCGTAGTTCTTGTCGAGGTTCCAGTCCAGTCCGAGCAGGAGCGAGTTGGCCATCCTGTTGGTGGGAATCTGTAGGCGCGAGTAGGCTTTTGCGTAGAGGTTGAAGGGTCGTCCGTCCACACGGTGGTCGGCCATGTACTTCCATGGGAGTATCACTCCGTCTTGTTCGCCTTCTTCGCGGTTGGTGGCAGCCACGGTGGAGCGGTTCAGTTGCACCAGCCGGCGGCGCGTGATGTTGTCGTATTCGTAGGAGCCCGAGAAGAGCACCCCTGCCGACTTGAGCCAGCTGCGCTGCTTTGGCTTCACGGAAAGGTCGGCGAGCCACCCCAGACGGTTGTATTCCGACTTGTAGGAATCCTCCACGCTGTAGTTCAGTTCGGGGTCCACCTTGTCGTTGTCGAACGAACCTGTGTAGTCGATGTTGGCCGACAGCGTCACATCGTAGTTGCGACGAAGCCACTGCTTGGCCATTCTTGCCGACAGGGTGAGGCGCTTATAGTTCTCCAAAGTGTTGCGGGGGTCGGCCTTGGCGTTCAGGTAATCGGCACTGATGTTGAGGCTGATGTGACGCGGTTTCCACTCGAAAGCCTTGGCGAGGTAGAACAGTTTGGAACTCATGTCGGCCTTCATGCGGACATGAATGTCGTTGCCGCCCTTGCGACGCTGGATTTTCACGAGTCCGCTGGTGAGGTCGCCGTATTCGACCGATGGGATGCCGCGCACGATTTCCACCTGTTCTATGTCGTCGGTCGAGAGGGTGCGCATGTCAACACCGTTGTTGGTGAAGTCGCGGTAGGTCGACTGCGTGTCCCATGCGCCGCTCACATACTGCATGTTGGCATTGGTCGATATAGGGGCACCGTCCACCACGAACTGTGTTCCGAGTGCGCTGGTGGCGTATTGGCTGCCTCCGTCCGCCGCCTCACGGATGTGGATGGTGTTGGGAGTGTTCAGCGTAGGGTCGGACGAGCGGCCGCCAGGCAGCAATTCAAGGATATCGGCGAAACTCGATGGCTGCAAGTGCTCCATGGCGTGCTTCCGGATGAGTGATGAACTGGTGAGCGAGCGGCTCTCCTGGGCCGTCACCACGACCTCTCCCAGACTGCGCAGCTCGCTCTGCAGCAGGTAACGCCCGTCGGCCGTGGGCGCGGTCTCAAGCGCCTTGTAGCCGATATACGATATCCTCAAAACAGAGTAACTGCCTTTAGGTAGTGCAAATTTTCCGTCGGTTCCCGTCACGGTGATAGCCTTTCCCTGTCTGGCATCGGCCACCGTGGCGCCGGCAATGGGCTCAAGGGTCTCCCCGTCAAGCACCATACCGCGCAAAACGCCTTGGGAATAGGCCGCTGGGGACACCAGTACCAGTAGGAAAAGAAATAGATATCTGTGCATATATTCGTTTGTTTTTATCGTTAAACAAAAGTAGTAAACCCACCTTCGACGGGCAATACCTAAATATGGTGATTTTCGCCTAAGAACAGGCACTTTTCAAAAGAGGCTCAAATGGAATGCGTTTGAGCCTCTTTTGTGCTGCGTTTGGGGCTCAAACGGAGTGCGTTTGGACCCCGTTTGGAAAACAAGCAGCAGGCATTGGCTTTCGAAACTGCACAAATAACTGACTTTCAGCGGCTTGTACGAAGTTTCACAACTCGTTCTTGTTTGCCGGTGGGAAGCCAGTCGAAACATTCAGAAAACTAAAAAAATGGGCAGAAGAATTAAATATATTCAATTTTTATGGCAAAAAACTGCCGATGTTACAAAAAACTTTGTAGATTTGTAGCGTAAAAGGGCAGTGCACCTCCATTTCGCACGCTTATTATAAATAATTAAAAAGGTAAACCGATGAAAAGGATTGTTTTTTTATTTGCGTTGCTTCTCGGCATGGGAACGCTCGCTTCGGCACAAGAAACCCAGACAACCCCACAGGAAAAAATAGGCAAGGCAGTGACGAAAGCCTACAAGTCGACCCGCAAGTCGATGAGCCGTGCCGCCCATCAGGTGGGCGAAGCCATCGGACTGGAAACCGCTGCCAACGAGCGTGAGACCGACGATGTGAAGATAAAAGGCTATTACTACATGCCGCTCTACGACACCAATCTCTATCATCAGCCCGAAGGACAGACTTTCCGCGAGACATGCCTGACGCAGTTCAAGGAAAAATATCCTGGCGTCGAAATCCTCAGCGTGGCCATCCCCCAGACGGACTGGGCGGAGGAATCCGTCACCCAGAACGGAAAAGTGGTGGGCTACGGGCAGTATATGTACTGCTTCATCATCGCCCGCGATGGCGACGAAGGATACATCAACGCCCGCTTCGCCTATAGGAAATACAAGGAAGCCGGCGGAAACTTCCAGCCCCTGGTGAGCGTGTGGCCCAAATGGGAGCGCACCGACATCATTCCGGCCAAAGTCTATCAGAAACTCCTGAAAATGTAACCCCCAAAACCGCCCAAACGACTAAACGACCAAACACCCAAACGACCAGCACAATGAAAACCAACGGCCGATATTACGATGCTTATTACTTCGCAGACGATTGCGGAGCGGGCAACCGTGTGTAACGGCCAGCGTGTAGAAAGATACCGAACAGTCCCGCCCAAACCACGAGCGGGACTGTTTCATAATACAAACCCTCCAACCTCCAACCAATATGACAACCATCAAACCCGCCCATCGCGTGGAAGAAGTACAGGAATACTACTTCAGCCGCAAACAAAAGGAAATAGTCCGCCTCAACGCAGAGGGCAAGGACATCATCTCGCTCGCCATAGGCAGCCCCGACATGCCGCCATCGCCCAATGCCATAGAACGTCTCTGCGAGGTGGCACGCGACCCCGATGCACACGGCTACCAGCCCATCATGGGAACACCCGAGCTGCGCACGGCCATGGCAGGCTTCTATAAGAAGTGGTTCAATGTGGGCCTTGACCCCGCCACTGAGATACAGCCGCTCATCGGAAGCAAGGAAGGCATGCTCCATGTCACGCTCGCCTTCTGCAATGTCGGCGACCGCGTGCTCGTCCCCAACCCTGGATACCCAACCTACACATCGCTCACCAAGATGCTGGGATGCGAAGTGGTTAACTACAACCTCTGCGAGGACAACGGCTGGCAGCCCGACTTCCGCCAACTGGAACAGATGGACCTCACCGGCGTCAAACTCATGTGGACCAACTATCCCAACATGCCCACCGGCGGAAAAGCAAGAAGGGAAACGCTGGAATGGCTCGTCGGATTCGCACGGAAGAACAACATCGTGGTGGTGAACGACAACCCCTATGCCTTCATCCTCAGCCATGAGCACCTCTCCATCCTGCAAGTGCCTGGCGCAAAGGACCACTGCATAGAGTTCAACTCCATGTCGAAAAGCCACAATATGGCAGGATGGCGTGTGGGAATGGCAGCCTCCAACCCCACATTCATCAGCTGGATACTCAAGATGAAGAGCAACATCGACACAGGAACCTTCCGCGCCATACAACTCGCTGCCGCAGAGGCGTACAACAACAATACGCCGGAGTGGCACGAAACCTACAACTACGACAACTACAAACGCCGCCGCAACATTGCCGAACAGATTATGACCGAACTGCGATGCACCTTCAATCCCGAACAGGTGGGCATGTTCCTGTGGGGCAAAATCCCTGCTGAAATAGACAATGTGGAAGACCTTACCGAGCGCGTCCTGCACCAGGCACGCGTCTTCATCACCCCGGGATTCATCTTCGGGAGCAACGGCAACCGGTTCATACGCATCACCCTGTGCGCCAAGGAAGACAGACTCCAAGAGGCGTTGCGGCGCATCCGTGAGATGAATGCAGCAGGACAGCACAACAAACAATAAAAAAACGAACATGATACTTGACATACAACCATTGAACCTGCCCAGCGACCAGCGACGCCCCATAGTCATTGCCGGTCCCTGTAGCGCCGAGACCGAAGAACAAGTACTCTCCACCGCCCGCCAACTTCACGAGAAAGGATGCCTCAACTTCCGGGCCGGTGCATGGAAACCGCGTACCAAACCCGGGAATTTCGAGGGGCACGGCGAGGCGGCTCTGCCCTGGCTGCAGACCGTGAAGCAGGAAACGGGCATGAATATCGCCATTGAAGTGGCTACTACCGAGCATGTGGAACTGGCCCTGAAGTACGGTATCGACATCCTTTGGATAGGCGCCCGCACCACCGCTAACCCCTTTGCAATACAAAGCCTGGCCGATGCACTCCGCGGAGTGGACATTCCCGTGCTGGTGAAAAACCCGGTAAACCCCGACATCGAACTCTGGATTGGAGCCTTGGAGCGTCTCAACCAAGCCGGCATCAAACGGCTGGCGGCCATTCATCGGGGCTTCTCCAGCTACGACAAGAAAATCTATCGCAACCAGCCCATGTGGCAGATACCCATCGAACTGCACCGGCAACTGCCCAAACTGCCTATCATCTGCGACCCCAGCCATATCGGCGGGCGGCGCGAACTCATTGCTCCGCTGTGCCAACAGGCCATGGACATGGGCTTCGACGGGCTCATCGTGGAATGCCACAGCGACCCCGACAATGCCTGGAGCGATGCCAAGCAGCAGGTGACTCCAGAGGTACTTGACTATATACTCAGCCTGCTCGTAGTCCGCGATGAACACACCACCACCGAGGGACTGGCCCGGCTGCGGCGCCAGATTGACGATACCGATCAGCAACTGCTCACCCTCCTGTCGAAGAGAATGAGGATTTCGCGTGAGATAGGGCAGTTTAAGAAGGAGCATAACATGACCGTTCTGCAGGCTGGAAGATACAACGAGGTGCTCGAGAAGCGTTCGGCACAGGGCGTGCTCTGTGGCTTGTCGGCAGAGTTTGTCAAGCGAATGTTCGAGGAAATCCACGAAGAGTCCGTCAGACAACAGTTAGAAACCATCAACCAATAACCGCAATATGAGAGTATTAGTGCTTGGCGCAGGCAAGATGGGGAGCTTCTTCCTCGACCTGCTCAGCTTCAGCCACGAGACGGCAGTCTACGAAAAAGACCCGAAACGCATGCGCTTCACCTACAATTGCCAGCGCTTCACCGCCTTGGAGGAAATCAGACAGTTCCAGCCCGAACTGGTTATCAATGCCGTAACCGTGAAATATACCATCCAGGCGTTCAACGAAGTGATGCCATACCTGCCCACGGGATGCATCATCAGCGACATAGCGTCGGTCAAGACCAATCTGGAGATGTTCTATGCACAGTGCGGGCATCCCTTTGTTTCCACCCATCCGATGTTCGGCCCGACCTTTGCCAACTTGCAGCAGTTGGGCCACGAGAACGCCATCATCATCAAGGAGGGTGACGAGCAGGGCAAACTGTTCTTCCGGAAACTCTATGCCTCACTGGGACTGAGCATCTACGACTATACATTCGACGAGCACGACCAGACCGTGGCCTACTCGCTGAGCATTCCGTTTGTGTCCACTTTCGTATTTTCTGCCGTTATGCGGCATCAGGATGCACCGGGAACAACCTTCAAGCGGCACCTGCAGATAGCCCGTGGAGTGCTCGGAGAGGACGACTATCTGTTGCAGGAGGTACTCTTCAACCCCTATACCAGCGACCAGGTGGCACGCATCAGGGAGGAACTCGGCACGCTCCTGGACATCATAGACCGTAAAGACGAGGCCGGCATGGCACGCTTTTTAACAAAAATTCGCACTAATGTGGAGCGGAACACGGTCACACCGAAGGACCGACAGGCCACTTGACTTCGGTCAAGAAATGGCACTTAACCCCCAAAAGAATAAGGCGAAACGGCGAAAAATGGCCTGAAAATTTGGTGGAAAAGAAAAAATAACTTTATTTTGCATTTGAATTCAACAAATCAACATTTTTTAATTAATTAATTAAATTTATTTTTTTGAAATGAAAAAGTTAGTTTTATTCATCGCTGCAATAGCATTGTCAGCATCCGTTTCAGCACAGACTGTACTGGAAAGCAAGACCTTCGACAACATCTATATTGGTGTTAACGGCGGTGTTGCAACAAAGATTACCGGTCAGAACGGTTGGCTTGGCGGTCTGAACCCCAACGCCGGCATTCGCATTGGCCGTTACTTTACTCCTGTATTCGGCGTGGCTGTTGAAAGCAACGCTTATTTTGCAAACAAGCCTTTCGGTACAAGCCACACTGCTTTCCGTGCCTTGAACACCAGCGTTCTGGCAACCGTTAACCTGAGCAACTGGTTCGGCGGCTACAAAGGCGAGCCCCGTCCTTTCGAAGTTAGCCTGCTCGGCGGCCTCGGCTGGGGACATCTGTTTGGAACTCCGTACACCAACATTGTGGCCAGTGAGTTCGGCGATCCTTTCTATGAGGGAGAAGAGCCGACCATCGGTACCTATGTTGAAGACGAGCAGAACGATGCGGAAGTGTTCCACGCACAGAAGAACAACCTGACTTCAAAGGTTGCTTTGGATTTCGCATTCAACTTCGGCAGCAAGAAGCAGTTCCAGGCTTACATTGAGCCGGCTGTTATCTGGGGCTTGAACGATGTTACAGAGAATGTAGCCAAACAGCAGAGAGCTGAGAATTCTGAAGAATTCGCTATTGAGACTGGCCGTCAGGACCTGTGGGCTGGCGAAATCGGCCACAGTGGTGTTCAGTACAACATCAACAAGGCCTTCTTCCAGCTGAATGCCGGCTTGATCTACAAGCTCCGCAACTCCAATGGTACTCACAATTTCGTAATTGCCCAGCTCCGCGACCAGGCCGAGATCGATGCCCTGAACAACGAAATCAACGCACTGCGCAACCGCAAGCCTGAGGTAATCGAGAAGGTTGTAGAGAAAGTTATCGAGCAGCCCGTTAAGGAAATCTCCGTCAACGACCTCGTATTCGTAACCTTCGCCCAGGGCAAGTCCGAGCTGACCAAGGACGCCAAGGCCGCTCTGAACGAGGTTGCAGAGGGCAAGCATGTCCAGATTGTAGGAACCGCATCTCCCGAAGGACCTGCCGACCTGAACCAGCGCCTGTCAGAGGCCCGCGCCAATGTAACCGCAGACTACCTGCGTGGCCGCGGCGTCATCGTTGACGAGGCTACCGGTAAGGGCGTACAGGGCGTTACCTCCAACCGTCTGGCAGTTGTGTATGTTAAGTAATTGACCCGCACACGCTGTCATAACCGACAAAACTACAGCTCCCCGGTGCCTGGCATCGGGGAGTTTTTTTGTCGACGGAAAACAAGGGTTCGGCAGTCGTTTTTCAAGTGAGCCTCAAACACCTGCTGTTTAGGCCCCGTTTGCACTCCGTTTAGGCTCCAAACGCGACGCGTTTGGGGCTCTTTTGAAACCCGTCCGCAAGTCGCTGTATATCAATGTGTTGCAAAATCGCAGAAAGGTTGCTTGCTACCTCTGTAGGGAACAACCCGTTCGCGCCATTCTGTGCAATGAAAAATAGAATTGCACTGCTACTGTGTATAAAAATCTTAATTTTTATTTGGAAGATAAAAAAAATATTTATTATTTTGCAACTGTCATATGTACAGACCGATTACACTTTCTTAAAAATAATTTATTATTAACCAATGAAAAAACTAGTTTTATTCATCGCTGCAATTGCAATGGCAGCATCTGTATCGGCTCAGACCGTAACAGAAAGCAAGCTCTCTGACAATATCTATGTAGGTATTAACGGAGGAGTAGCAACAAAGATGACCGGTCAGAACGGTTGGCTTGGCGGTTTGGACGCAAACGCCGGTCTCCGTCTCGGCCGTTGGATAACTCCCGTATTCGGCGTGGCACTGGAAAGCAATGCCTACTTTGCCAACAAGCCCTACGGCACCAACAAGACCATGGTTCGCTATCTGAACACAATGGCTCTGGCAACCGTTAACCTAAGCAACTGGTTCGGCGGCTACAAGGGTGAGCCCCGTCCGTTCGAAGTTGTAGCCCTCGGCGGTCTCGGCTGGGGACATGTGTTCGGACAGCTCTATTTCACCGTTAACGAAGGACAGGGAGAAGTATCTTTCCCGACCGTAGTTGACCTCGAATCGTATGCAGCAGCCCGCTATGCCGACGAAGTACGCACAAACCGCAACCACCTCACCTCGAAGGTTGCCCTCGACTTCAACCTGAATTTCGGCAACAAGAAGCAGTACCAGTTCTATCTGGAGCCCGCCGTTATCTGGGGTATGAACGACAGAAGCTACAACCTCAACAGCGAGGAGGAGAACCTGGACCTTGTTACCGACACACATGTTGCCGACCTCGGCCACAGCGGTGTTGAGTATAACATCAACAAGGCCTTCTTCCAGCTGAACGCCGGTTTGGTCTACAAGTTCAAGAACTCCAACGGAACCCACAACTTCACCCTCGCCCAGCTCCGCGACCAGGCCGAGATCGATGCCCTGAACAACGAAATCAACGCACTGCGCAACCGCAAGCCTGAGGTAATCGAGAAGGTTGTAGAGAAAGTTATCGAGCAGCCCGTTAAGGAAATCTCCGTCAACGACCTCGTATTCGTAACCTTCGCCCAGGGCAAGTCCGAGCTGACCAAGGACGCCAAGGCCGCTCTGAACGAGGTTGCAGAGGGCAAGCATGTCCAGATTGTAGGAACCGCATCTCCCGAAGGACCTGCCGACCTGAACCAGCGCCTGTCAGAGGCCCGCGCCAATGTAACCGCAGACTACCTGCGTGGCCGCGGCGTCATCGTTGACGAGGCTACCGGTAAGGGCGTACAGGGCGTTACCTCCAACCGTCTGGCAGTTGTGTATGTTAAGTAATTGACCCGCACACACTGTCATAACCGACAAAACTACAGCTCCCCGGTGCCTGGCATCGGGGGGCTTTTTTCTTAAGTACCTCCGCAAATGCATCGGAATGACCCTCTGGAACAGCATAAAAATTAATATAAATCAACACAATCTTGCAAAATTTTAATATTTTTTTAAAAATATTTGGCCAATAGATTTTTTTATTTTTAATTTGCAAAAGATTTAGAAGCAATATCTACCAACTAATAATTAATTAATTCTTAGCAAATGAAAAAGTTAGTATTATTCTTCGCTGCCGTAGCAATGGCAGCTACTGTATCAGCCCAGACTGTTACAGAAAGCAAGACAGGCGACAACTTCTACATTGGTATCAACGGTGGTGTAGCCACCAAGATTACCGGTCAGAGCGGTTGGCTTGGCGGTCTGAACCCCAACGCCGGTCTTCGCATCGGTCGTTACTTCACTCCGGTCTTCGGTCTGGCAGTTGAGAGCAACGCTTATTTCACCAACAAACCATTCGGAACAAACAAGACAGCTGTTCGCGCCATCAACACCTCTTTGCTGGCAACTTTTAACTTGAGCAACCTCCTCTTCAAGTATAAAGGCGAACCCCGCTTCTTCGAAGTAGTTGCACTCGGTGGCTTCGGCTGGGGACACATCTGTGGACAGCCCTACTACGAGCCATTCGGAAGCGATGCATGGACCGTTGGTCAAGCCGGTGAGGAGTATGAATTGCAAGGTGCACCCGCTTGGGCATTCCGCAAGACTACCCGCGACAACATCACAACCAAGTTCGGACTCGACTTCAACTTCAACTTCGGTAGCGAAAAGCAGTTCCAGTTCTACATTGAGCCGGCCATCATCTACGGCATGAACGACGAAGTTGTAAAGGTTGGTGGCGAAGTGATTGGTGAAAACGAAAATGGCGAGCTTATCCAACTCCACGAAGACCTCCATGCTGCCTATCTCGGACATGACAAGATTCGCTTCAACCTCAACCACGCATACCTGCAGTTGAACGGCGGTCTGGTTTACAAGTTCAAGAACTCTAACGGCACACACAACTTCACTTTGGCCGAACTGCGCGACCAGGCCGAGATCGATGCACTCAATGCTCAGATCAACGACCTCCGCAACAACCCGCCGAAACCCATCATTAAGGAAGTTGTACACGAGACAATCAAGCCGGTTAAGGAAGTTTCCGTAAGCGACAACCTCGTATTCGTAACCTTCGCACAGGGCAAGTCCAACCTCACCAACGATGCAAAGGCAGCTCTCGACAAGATTGCTGAAGGCGCACATGTACAGGTTGTAGGTACCGCTTCTCCCGAAGGCTCTGCCGAACTGAACCAGCGTCTGTCCGAAGCTCGTGCAAAAGTAACAGCCGACTACCTCCAGGGTCGTGGCGTTATCGTTGACGAGTGCACAGGTAAGGGCGTTCAGGGAACCACATCTGGCCGTCTGGCAGTTGTAGTTGTTAAGTAATCAACCCTCCCAACACATACAATCCCCAATGCCATTGTCGGCATTGGGGATTTTTTTGATTGCGAGGGATATTTGTATAATGTATAAATAATATATAAATAAGGTATAAGCGAAATTGTTTCCGGTTCCGCACAATGTAAAAAATGACAATGAGCCAACCTGCTTTAGACAAGATTGGACACTACAAGTTCCTGTCCGAGCCGTTCCATTGCGACTTTTCGCGCCGCTTATTCATGGGACACCTGGGCAACCACCTGCTCAATGCCGCCGACTTCCACTCCAACGACCGCGGATTCGGCATGCGCCGCCTGAATGCACAGCGCAAGACATGGGTGCTGTCGAGGCTCGCCATAGAGATGGATGAGATGCCTCCGATGTACCGGCATTTCTTTATCGACACCTGGGTGGAAAGTGCCATGAGGTTCTTTACCAACCGCAACTTCCATCTCTACGATGCTACAACGGGGCAGACATACGGCTACGGTCGCAGCATCTGGGCCATGATTGACATTGACAGCCGCCAACCCGTCGGCCTGCTCGACATCAACGACGGTGCAATACTCAACTATGTGGCTGCCGAAAAGGAAAATCCCATGGCACCACTGTCACGCGTCAAGATGACAGACAGTGCCGTCTGGGTACGCACCATCGACTCTAATTACAATGATGTGGACATCAACGGACACATTAACAGTCTGAAATACATTGAGCATGTGATGGACCTTTGGCCGCTGGAATGGTACGAAAGGCATCCCTTGCGGCGCATAGATGTGGCCTATGTTGCCGAGACCCATTTC
Organism: uncultured Prevotellaceae bacterium; assembly: GCA_937877605.1. Taxonomy (GTDB): domain Bacteria; phylum Bacteroidota; class Bacteroidia; order Bacteroidales; family Bacteroidaceae; genus Prevotella. The sequence continues at coordinate 14,098 of CALFJA010000039.1, forward strand.
GGTGACCGGCTGAAGTTCTACCGCGAACAAGTGGATTCCCTTACCTTCAATGTACGCATCTGCAGGATGGAACCGCACCAGGAGGAAGAACATGAGGTGGTACGCACACAGCTGATTTTCAGGTGATGCACAGCCTTTAGACCACTGTTAACCAATAGACAATAACCAATAATCAAACAACAACAACTGACTATGAAGAAGATTTTGTTAGTGGTTGACCCGCAAATCGACTTTATCACAGGCAGTCTTCCCGTCGGCGGTGCCGCCGATGCCATGGATGCACTGGCCGACTTCATCCGTAAACACGATGGAGACTATGACTATAAACTGATAACAACCGACTGGCATCCCTACAATCATTGCTCGTTTACACCGCAGGGAGGTCTCTGGCCTGTCCATTGTGTGCAGAATTCTGTCGGCGCCTCCGTCTGGCCGACATTGCTCGAGGCATTGTACCAGACAAAAGGCGAGGTCGTTGTGTTGCGTAAGGGCAACAAGGTGGAGCGGGAAGAATATTCCATTTTCAACAACCGCAAGTCCCACCTGTACATCTCCCGCCTGCTGGCTTCGCATCCGGTTGACCGCATCGACATCTGCGGACTGGCCGGTGACATCTGCGTGCTGAACACACTCAAGGACGGAGTGGCCAAGTATGGCAAATCGTTCTTCCATGTATTGGAGGACTATGCCCCCTCGCTCGACGGTGGCGCGGCTCTGAAGCAATTCATCGAAAAGAAATAATAGTATTGCCGCCACTGTAAAAACAGCGCCGGACTTACATTCACAGTAAGTCCGGCGCCTCGTTTATGTTCTGCAATAACTACAGTTTGAGTTTCTTGCGAATGTCCTTTGGAATGGCGTTTTTGTTTACGAGGAAGTCCATTGTGTTGTAAGCGATGAAGTTTTTGGTCATGTACCAGATGCCTTTATAGTCGCCGGTCTCGCCCCAGGAGTTCTTAACCATGTAGTATTCTTTGCCGTTCTGGTCCTTGGCAATACCGAAGATAAGCATCCCGTGGTCGTCGGTCAGTTCCCAGTTGTCGAAGCGTTCCTGACGCTTTTCCTGGGTAGGGATGATTTCGGGGACGGTACATCCCAGCGAGTCGAGCAGGCTTGTCTTCTTTGTCCGGCTGAGTTTGAGCCATTTTGCCATGTCACTTCCGGCCAGACTTTGTGCCTTGTCGCCGTCGACTGCATAGGCCAGGCCCTGGCGTGTGAACCCTTCCTCACTCACATCGCCGCCCCATGCGATGGTGTAACCCTGCATGACGGCATTGTCTATCACCTGCATCATCTCGTCGAGCGGGAGGTTATACGACAGCGGGAAGCGCCAGTTGTCCTGTACTTCCACTGCAAATCCTTCATAGAAGGGATGGTGTGTGTAGCTGGTAATGCTTACATAGTCGTTGAAGTCCAGTCCGAGCGATGCGGCAAACGACTTCGGAGTGTAGGTCTTTCCCTCGTAGGTGAAAGTCTCGGGGCACTCTCCGAGATAGGCGTCGAGTATGCCTTGCAGGCCTTTTTTCCACTGTCCGGAAATCTTGTTGGCCTTGTTCTTGGCAATGGCGGCAACATATGGCTCCAGCAGAGAGAAGAATTCGTTGAAGTTGTTCAGGCTGTCGCCGTAGAGCGAGCCTGGGAACGGCATGGCGTCTTCCGGGCAGATGCCGTGTGTCTTCAGCGTAGCCAGCACATCTTCGGCACTGCCTCCCTGTGCGAACTGGCAGTCTCCGTGGAAGCGAACCACCTGAATGGCGCGTTCCATGTAGGTCTTGTTGGCCACGAACGACTCGCAGAGGTCGTAGGTTTTGCCGGTCTTCTTCAGGATTTCAGCCTCGAAGTACGACAGGGTGGAGTAGTCCCAGCAGGTTCCGGAGCGGTTCTGGTCCTTGATACTGGTGATGGGGTTCTCCTTTACGACGGTGAAAACAGGCTTGTTGGGATTTTCCTTCTTTTCACCCTTGGCTTCCTGGGCACTTGCCGGCAGGGCAAACACTGCCACGAGTGCCATCATCATGAGTTTTTTCATTTGCTTTTGCTGTTTATTGGTTATACTTATTTACTATTTACAGATTTACTTATTTACGATTTTGTGCCATGAAGTCTTCTATGTCCTTGGGATGGTAGGGTATTCTGTTCTTCCCCAGGAACCGGCAACCGTCGGAGGTGATGAGCAGGTCGTCCTCAATGCGGATGCCGCCGAAGTCCTTATAGGTTTCGAGCATGTCAAAGTTGAGGAACTCCTTGCAGTGTCCGGAGGCCTTCCAGTCGTCAATCAGCGCAGGGATAAAGTAGATTCCGGGTTCGTCTGTGACCACGAATCCCTCCTGAAGTCGTCTTCCCATGCGCAGACAGTTGGTACCGAACTGTTCAAGATTGGGGCGCGTCTCTTCGTCGAACCCTACATATATTTGCCCTAAGCCTTCCATGTCGTGTACATCCATGCCCATCATGTGTCCCAGTCCGTGGGGAAGGAACATGGCATGGGCTCCTTCTGCCACGGCGTCATCGGCGTTGCCGCGCATCAGCCCGAGTTCTTTCAACCGCTCGGTCATGAGCCGGCACACGGCGAAATGCACATCCATGTATTTCACGCCGGGCTTGGCCACGGAGAGAGCCATGTCGTGACAATCTTCGACAATGCGGTAGATGTCCAGTTGGCGCTGTGTGAACTTCCCGCTGACGGGCATTGTCCGTGTGTGGTCGGAACAGTAGTTGTTCACGGTCTCGGCTCCGGCATCGCAGAGTGCGAGCCTTCCTGCTTCGAGCACTGCCAGTGAGGGGTTGCCGTGCATGATTTCTCCATGCTGCGAAAAGATGGTTGCAAAGCTTTCGTGTGCTCCCAACGAGTGGGCCACGCCGTCCACTTTTCCGCCGATGAACTTCTCCGTCACTCCCGGCTTTACCAGCCGCATGGCGGTCGTATGCATCTGATAGCCTATCTCTGCGGCGCGTTCCAGTTCTTCAATTTCCTGGGGCTCTTTCACCGAGCGCATCTGCACCACGGCATGGATGAGTTTGAGCGAGGCCGCTTCCTTCTGCCTTGCGGGATGAATTCCGAGCAAGTCCATGATTTGAATCATGGTATCGTGGCGGTAGGGTGGCAGGAAGTGGATCTTGCGTTCTTTCTGTCTTGCTTCGTCGCAGAGCACTTGCAGGTGCCTCATCGGGGCACTGTTGTCCACGCCCACTTGGCTGGCGAGGTCTTTCACGCTGTCAACCGAACCGTACCAGACGATGTCTTCTATGTCGATATCGTTGCCGATGAGCCATTCCTGTCCGTTGTCTATGTCGATGACGCCCGCCAGTCCCTCTCTCTGCTGGCCGAAGTAGTAGAGGAAACTGCTGTCCTGGCGGAAGGGGTAGTAGGCGTTAGAGGGATAGTTGCAGGGCGACTCGTTGTTGCCGAAGAATACCACAAGTCCATCTCCGACCAGTTTACGAAGCGTCTGTCGGCGCTGTATGTAGGTTTGTTTGTCGAACATGATACAGATTACGGATTTACAAATTTACAAATTTACTAATTTACGGATTTTTACTTTCCTCTGGCACATATTTTGGAGAAGGTCCGAAGCGGTTCGGTTCCTTCTTTCCGTCCAGGCAGAGGAACACCAGCAGGGTGACGCTCACCACAAAACTGCCCAGATACAAAAGGATAACCACGGGGTCGGATATCAGTTCTTCGACAACCTTTGGCGAGACATTGACGCTTGTGAGCTTGTCGATGTATCCGGCAAACAGCAGGTAGAAGTCATTGGCTGCGCTGAAAATCCAGGCAAGGAAGGGTAAAATTCCCCATAATCCTCGGTCATGCATCCTGCGTACCATGATGGGAATGAT
>CALFJA010000040.1 GCA_937877605.1 uncultured Prevotellaceae bacterium
TTATTGGCAGATAGAATGAAGCCTTGGGCGCGTCGCTCTCGCAGAGATAAAAGGCGGGTGTGTCCTGAGCAGGAGCCTCGTTCTGTAACTGGCGGGTGAGGCCGTTCAGATACAGTTTCTTGTATTCCGTACCCACGGGCGGGAACTGCGTGGCGGGCTGGTCCACCTTGTTGCCGCCCTCCATGTCGTGCAGGCAGTAGCGCACGGTCGGGGTGTCCTTCCAGCCATTATCAATACCTTTCATATAATAGTCGAAGAAGCGCAGGCGTTCCTCCACGTACTTCGGCTCGTAGTAGTCCTGCCACTCCAGGTTGTCGTGGATGCGCAGCCACTTCTCTTTGCTTCCGAGTTGCCGCCAGGCGCGGAAAGTGCCGTCGGTATGCAGCACGTTAGAGTAAGAGGCTACTACCAGGGCGGGCACCTCGATGCGATCTACCCGTGCACACTTGTCGTCCCACAGCGGATGGTTGCGGAATGGGTACTGACGACTCTCCTCGGCCACGTCCTCGCGCTGCTGGAAGCCCTCGTGGTTGGCTTGGATGAGTTCGGTGAAGGCGTAGTCGGGCATACCGCCTACGAGACACATGTCACGATAGCCGTCGGTCAGTCCCTCAGTCACCTGCATGCACACCAGATGTTCAGGACGCTCGGCAGCGGTGAACCACTGCGAGAAACTCAGGTACGACGTGCCACTCAGTGCCACCTTGCCATTGCACCACGGCTGCTGTGACACCCACTCCACAAGGTCGGCACCGTCCTGTCCTTCCTGAGTGCCCAGCATCGTGCTGTCTCCCTCGGAGCGACCGATGCCGCGTGGGTCAGGATGAACGATGGCATAGCCCTTGGCGCACCAGAAGTCGGGGTCCGGCCCCTCGAACTTCTGCAGTCCGCTCATGCGCTTCTGGTCGAGGCCTAACAGTCCGAAGAGTGCCTTATAGCGCTCGGCATTGCCCGAGTTCTTGCCGTAGGGACTCCAGGCGATGATGGCGGGCAGCGGCTCGTCGGTGTCGGCTGGCAGATACACATCCGTCAGAATCTTCACCCCATCGCGCAGCGTCACCTGCAGGTCCTTCTCGAATACGATGTCGTGCTCCAGCGGGTGGAACACCTCGTTGACCACCGTCCCCTTCTTCAGCAGATGCTCCCCTGCTGCCCAGTCATAATACTCACCCTCGTACTCTCTCACGTCGCGGTACTTCAGCGACGGCTTGCGAATCATCATCATTCCCGCTGACGCGCCTACCCGTAGCCTTTCTGTAATCTTGCTCATAATCGTTGTATTTTAAGTTTGTTTCTTCTTTTCGACGACAAAGATACAACGAAAAATCTTCCCTTCCGTTATCCATGAAAAGGAAGATATGTTCTGATTCCACGAAATCACAATATTAGGTGCTCAATGTGCCTTGCCTGCTGATTATATATAATATGGTATAGGCTCAAATTATACTCTTACAAAAAGTGTGTCTCTCTATGAGACATGGGGAAAATCTATTTTTCGTTGAACACCAATTCCAAACCTTGGTCTTCGTAAAACTTGAATTTGCGGTCG
>CALFJA010000041.1 GCA_937877605.1 uncultured Prevotellaceae bacterium
ACTGCATCATAGAAACACGAAAGACACAACCTTAAATCTTCAGGAAAACCAAGACTATGACAAACTTCGACAAGCCTACCGTGCGCCGTGGAACCAACTGCGTGAAGTGGGACGACGACGAACAGGAAGACATCCTCCCCCTCTGGGTGGCCGACATGGACTTCGAGGTGGCACCGCCCATCAAGAAAGCCATCTGCGAGAGGGCTGAACAGGGCATCTTCGGCTACACACATGTGCCGGGAGACTACTACAAATCCGTGATTAACTGGTACGGCCGGCGACACCACTGGCATGTGGAGCGCGACTGGATTCTCTACACCACCGGCGTGGTTCCGGCGGTAAGCGTCTGCATCAAGGCACTGACCAAGCCTGGCGACAAGGTCGTTGTGCTCACGCCTGTCTACAACTGCTTCTTCTCCAGCATACGGAACACCGGATGTGAAACCGTGGAAAGCCAACTGCTCTACCACAACCAGACCTACTTCATCGACTTTGTCGACTTCGAGAAGAAATGCGCCGACCCGGCCGTGAAGATATTCCTCATGTGCAACCCCCACAACCCCGCCTGCCGCGTGTGGACCGACGGCGAACTGGAACGCCTCAACGACATCTGCCTACGCCACCATGTAAAGGTCATCAGCGACGAAATTCACGGTGAACTAACCTTCCCCGACATCATGTACACCCCCTTCGGGCGCGTCAGCCAGGCCTGCCTCGACAACGGAATCATCCTCTGCTCGTCGTCCAAAGCATTCAACACGGCCGGACTCCAGACCGCCAACATCATCTGCAACGACCCCGAAACACGGCAGAAAATAGACCGCGTCATCAACACCTTCGAGGTGTGCGACCTCAATCCCTTCGGCATGGCGGCGCTCATGGCAGCCTACAACGAGGGCGAAGAGTGGCTCGACGAGCTCAGAGAGTATGTCTACGGCAACTACCAGGCCCTCTGCGAGTTCTTCGAACGGGAATTGCCCGACTGGAAAGTAACCCGCTCGGAAGGCACCTACCTCGCATGGGTCGACATCCGCGCCACAGGTATGACCAGCGAGGCACTCGCCAGCCTGCTCAAAGAGAAGGGGCATGTGCGCGTCTGCTGTGGCACCATCTATGGAAAGACCGCCGGCGAGGGGTTCATCCGCATCAACATGGCCACCCAGCGCAAACGGCTCATGGAAGGCCTGCACCGCATAAAGAAGGCCGTAGGGACAATAACCGTTGAACAATAACCAATAAACATTGCATCAGTGACGGCCATGTATCAATTTGAAGTCTGCGCCAACAGTGTCGAGAGCTGCCTCGCCGCACAGGAAGGAGGTGCCGACCGCGTCGAACTGTGTGCCAACATGGCCGAAGGAGGCACCACCCCATCCTACGGGGAGATGCTCGTGGCACGGCAAGTGCTCGACCGTTGCCGCCTGCATGTCATCATCCGGCCGCGCGGAGGCGACTTTGCCTATACACCACTGGAACTGCAACGCATGGCAGCCGACATCGACATGGCACGCCAGATCGGGGCAGACGGGGTGGTGTTCGGCTGCCTCACACCCACGGGTGAGGTGGACCGCGAGGCGTGCGCCATGCTCCTGCAACACACACAGGGGCTGTCCGCCACCTTCCACCGTGCCTTCGACCGCGCCGCCAACGCCCAACAGGCGCTGGAAGACATCATCCAACTGGGCTTCCGCCGCCTGCTCACATCGGGACAACAGCCCACGGCAGCCGAAGGAACGGCCCTGCTGCGGCAGTTGCAAGCCCAGGCGCAGGGCAGAATAGCCATCATGGCGGGCTGCGGAGTGAACGAACACAACATCGCTGCCATCCAAAAAGCCACCGGCATCGCCCAGTTCCACTTCTCGGCACGCACCGCCATCGCATCGGCCAGCCTGCACCGGCCGGACATTCACATGGGGTCTACGCTCCTACCGGAAGACTGCCGGCAACAGACATCGGCCGAAAAGGTGCGCAGGACCATCGAAGCCGTGACGAGACAAGCCTCACGGTGAACCGACTGCCCAGCCCTAATAAAGATTAAATTCTTCCCTTTTTGTTTGGCAGACAAAACGAAATGTATATCTTTGCCTTGCTATCAGCAACTTACTGAGTCTTTAACCTTCAACCTAATAAACCTAAAAACACACTAAGCCATGAATGTTGAAAACATTATGCAGCAGCTGGAGCGCAAGCATCCAGGCGAACCTGAGTTCCTTCAGGCCGTAAGAGAAGTCCTCTCTACCATCCAAGATGTTTACAACGAACACCCGGAATTTGAAAAAGCCAAGCTCATCGAGCGCATGGTGGAACCCGAACGCATCGTGATGTTCCGCGTGCCATGGGTCGACGACAGCGGAAATGTACAGGTAAACATCGGCTACCGCGTACAGTTCAACAGTGCAATAGGCCCCTACAAGGGCGGTCTGCGCTTCCACCCGTCGGTGAACCTCAGCATCATGAAGTTCCTCGGATTTGAACAAACCTTCAAGAACGCGTTGACAACGCTGCCCATGGGCGGTGCGAAAGGCGGTTCCGACTTTGCCCCACGAGGCAAGAGCGATGCCGAGATAATGCGCTTCTGCCAGGCATTCATGACCGAACTGTACCGCCACATCGGCCCGAACTGCGATGTTCCGGCAGGCGACATCGGCGTGGGTGGCCGCGAAATCGGCTACCTCTTCGGCATGTACAAGAAGCTGACACGCCAGTTTGAGGGCGTGCTCACCGGCAAGGGACTGGAATGGGGCGGCTCGCTCATCCGTCCGGAGGCTACCGGATTCGGTGCACTTTACTTCGTCAACCAGATGCTCCAGACCCGAAACATCGACATCAAGGGCAAGACCGTTGCCGTGAGCGGGTTCGGCAATGTTGCCTGGGGAGCCGTAACCAAGGCCACTGAACTGGGTGCCAAGGTGGTGACTATCAGCGGTCCGGACGGCTACATCTACGATCCCGACGGCATCAGTGGCGAGAAAATCGACTATATGCTTGAACTTCGTGCCAGCGGTAACGACATCTGCGCACCCTATGCAGACCGTTATCCCAATGCAAAGTTCTTCGCCGGCAAGAAGCCCTGGGAGCAGAAGGTGGACATCGCCCTGCCATGTGCAACACAGAACGAGCTCAACGGCGACGATGCCGATATGCTCCTGCAGAACGGAACCCTCTGCGTGGCCGAGGTTTCGAACATGGGTTGCACCGCCGAAGCCGTCGACAAGTTCATCCATGCCAAGCAACTCTTCGCACCGGGCAAGGCCGTCAATGCCGGCGGTGTGGCCACCTCCGGCCTGGAAATGACCCAGAACTCCATGCGTCTGAACTGGAGCGCTGCCGAGGTTGACGAGAAACTGCACGGCATCATGCACTCCATCCACGAGCAATGCGTGAAGTACGGCACCCGCGCCGACGGATACATCGACTATGTACGCGGTGCAAATGTGGCCGGCTTCATGAAAGTTGCCAACGCAATGATGGCACAAGGCGTCGTATAGGGCAAAGGGTTCCCCCGAAAGAACCCCTCACCAAAACTGAAAAGAATGAACAGACACACCATTGGCAAACTCCTGCTTGCTATGGTTCTCCTGACCATTGGGTTCCTGAACGGCACCGCACAGACTTCGCACGGCAAGGCTTCGTACTATGCCAGGAAGTTCAATGGCGCCCGTACGGCCAGTGGCGAAAGGCTTCATCCCGACAGCATGACTTGCGCCCACCGCAGTTATGCTTTCGGGACTTTGCTTAAAGTGACCAATGTCAACACCGGAAAGTCCGTCGTGGTGCGCGTAAACGACCGCGGACCGTTCGTCAAAGGGCGCATCATCGACCTCTCCTACCGCGCAGCAAAGGAACTGGGCATCATCTCGCAGGGCATTGCCACCGTGATGGTGGAGCCTTACAAGAAGGAGGTGCAGGTGCCGCTGAAGGACGAGAGCGAGCAAGTGCTGCCCGAACTGGACTTCGACCTGGATGTGCCTATCGACCCGCACCAGCCCGTCTGGAAGAAAGCCGACGAGGAGAAGGGGCAGAAAGACGCTCCCGAAGAGGTACAGCCGGAAACAAACAAAAAAGAGTCTCAACCGAATTGAGGCTCTTTTTTGTTTCCATACGGCGGTATGGGACTGCCGCTATCGCTTTGTCGGGATGTTGAACTCGCTCACCTTCGAAATGGTGCGGCTGTTTCCGCCCACCACAGAGAGGCAAATCTTCACATTTCCCTCCTTGATACGGTTGTCGGCCTTAATCATCGCGGTATAGCGGATGCCTCCACCTGGCTCCAGACGCTCTATGTGCATGCCCGGAGAGATGTAGAGATGCTTGTTGCCCGAGGTCTCCACCACGATGGGCTGGATGTCGTAGAGGGTCTGCCTGCTCTGGTTCACCACTTCGAAGATGACCTTGCAGACCTCATTCCGGCCGATAATGTTGTCGCCGTCCTCGTCGAAGAAGCGTGCGTTTCTGATTACGATGGCCTCACTGAAGGCCAGTCCGCGTGCCCGTTCTTCCATACTCGATGCCGAAGGAACCTGGCTTACGGGCTGCTGTCCGTTGTAGTCGCCGGTATAGTCGCTGCCGTTGAAGTCGTAGATACGGTCGTCGCCGCTGTTGGTCTCGTCCACCACATTGCCTTCGTAGACTCCGTCCTGCTGCTGTTGCATCTGCTGCCGTTGAGCACGGGCCTGCGCACGGGCTGCCTTATCACGGCGGTATTGCTCCAAGTCGGCCTCGCGCTGCTGCTGGGCCTTGGCATCGGCCGCACTGCCGATGGCTCCGCCTATCACGGCACCGCCCACCATGCCTATCACCGTGCCCACATCAGAGCCGCGGGGACCGTGGGCTATACCACCGATGGCACTGCCCAGGATGCTGCCCAACGAGGTTCCGACATAGGCTCCCGTGCCTGTATAGGTGCCGCAACTGCTCAGCAAAAGAGTGAGACTCACGGCATAAATCATTGACTTTTTCATAAGCGTTCGTTACTTGTTTGGTTGTTATCTGCAACAAAAGTACACATTTCTCTGAAATCAGAAAGGAGTGTTTCCCTATTTCCATGGGGGAATTTTCCTATTCGTGCAAAAACGGCACCGGAGAGGATGGGAGGATGCTTCCATCTAACTTGTTATAGGACAAATATTTACGGCGATTAGCCAACAACTCCCCTTTGTGCGTTTCCCGTTTGAGCCCCAAACGCAATGCAAAAGCCGCCCAAACGCAGTGCATTTGAGCCCCAGTTGCATTGCGTTTGGGCGGCTTTTGGAAAACGGGTGGAAAGGGGACATTTCGGAGAGGTTGCCAAACGGCGGAAATGCGCCACTTACCCAATCCGGAAGCGGCACACCTACGGATGCCTATTTCGCGTTTTTCCTGTAGCTCCACACGGCACACGCTCCCATAAAGAGCACGAAGGCCAGCAACGCCCCCACCTGTCTGGCAATGCTGTGGAAGTCTCCTCCGCGGATAAACACCGTGCGGATGGCATCGATGAAATAGTGCATGGGGTTTATATAGGTGGTCAGATAGGCCCAGTGCGCCATGGAACGGACGGGGGTGAAGAGGCCGCTGAGCAGCAGGAGCGACACGACAAAGAACCACATGACGAACATGGCCTGCTGCATGGTATCGCTGTAGTTGGACACAATGAGTCCGAACGAACTGAAGAAGAGCGCCAGCAGCATGGAGAGCAGGTAGACCCAGACGAGGCTGCCCTGACAGGTGATGCCGTAGACCAGCCACGCCAACAAGAGGCAAACCGTGATGACAAACAGCGCAATGAGCCAGTAGGGAATCAGCTTTGCCAGGATGAAGGCCCACTTCGACACCGGCGTGACATTCATCTGCTCGATGGTGCCAGCCTCTTTCTCGCCCACGATGTTCAGTGCCGGCAGGAAACCGCACATCAGCATCAGCACGATGGCCAGCAGGGCGGGTATCATGAAGAGCTTGTAATTCTGGTGCCCGTTGTAGAGATAGAGCGTGGAGGGCAGTGCGGCCGACGGCTGCAGGTTGGAAAGAAGTATCTGCGAGAGGTAGGTGGCACCCATTCCGCCCTTCGTTCCGTTCACGGCGTTCGACGCAATGAGCACTTCCGGATGGCGCCTCTGCGACACTTCGCGCCCATAGTGCCGCGGAATGACCATGACCACATCGGCCTTGCCACGCTCAATCTCGGCAAGCGCAGCAGCATAGGACTCCTTCTGCCCGTTGAATATGAAATAGCGTGAGGCCTCCACCTCGTGCACAAGCCGCTGGGAGAGCGACGAACGGTCGTTGTCCACCACATCGACCACGATGTTCTTCACCTCCATCGTCATCACCCAAGGCATGACACACATGATCATGATGGGGAACACCAGGATGAGACGGGGCAAAAACGCATTGCGACGGATTTGCAGGAACTCCTTTTCAAGCAGGAAACGCAGCGTCATGACTATTCCAATCGGGTTTTGAAGGTAAGCAAGGCCACCGACAGCAAGACCGCAGCCATGCCCAGAAGGATGTAGAAATCGCGGGCAATAGCCTGGAAGGGCACGCCCATAATCATCAGTTTGCGCATGGCACTGATGTAATACCGAGGGGGAATCACGGCCGAAATGTACTGCAACACCACCGGCATGCTCTCCACGGGGAACAGCATCCCCGACAGCATTACGATGGGCATGAGCAGCACCATGGCCGAAAAGAGCAACGCCACCAGCTGGGTCTTTGCCACATTGGAGATGAGCATGCCCAGCGACAGCGCCAAAATGATGTAGACGGTCGACACGAAATAAATCAGGCCAATGGACCCTTCCAGCGGCACTGCCAGGATGTAGCGGGCCATGAACAGGATAACGGTCAGGATGGCGAATGCCAGTGCCAGATAAGGAACCACCTTTGCCACGACCACCATCAGGGGACGCACCGGCGAGACCAGTAGCACTTCCATCGTACCACGCTCCTTCTCGCGCACTATCGAGATGCTGGTCATCATGGCACAGATAAGCATCAGCAGCATACCCATGATGGCAGGGACGAAGTTGTAGGCCGATTTCATCTGCGGGTTGTAGAGCATCTTCACATTCACGGGCATCTGCTGCGGTCCCATGAGCGTCTGCCGGGCATAGCTGACCCACTGTTGCGACATGTTGGGATCGGCCCCGTCTACGAGAAACTGCACGCCGGAACGAGTAGATGCATACCGATTGCCGAAGACGACAGCCATGTCGGCGCGCTGGTTGCGGAGCATTCGCTCGGCCTCTTCAGGCGTACCCACGACGGCGACGATGTCGAAATATTCCGAAGCAGACAGCCGTTCGACCTGCTGCTGGGTCTCATGGTCCATGGAAGAGCCCACCACCAGCGTGCGGACATGGCGCACATCGGTGGAGATGGCAAAGCCGAACAGCAGCATAAGCACCAGCGGCATGCCGAAGAGAATGAGCATCGTGCGCTTGTCGCGGAGGATGTGCATGGCTTCTTTCCTTACAAAATTGAGAAATGCTTTCATACGGTCGGTCGTCGTTTATGCGTCGGTGCGTGTGGCCTGGCGGGCCAGGAAGGTGAATACATGGTCCATGTCGGGCTGGCCGAAACGCCGCTTCAATTCGTCGGGGGTACCCATGGCACTGATTTTCCCGTCGACCATGATGCTGATACGGTCGCAGTATTCGGCCTCGTCCATGTAGTGCGTGGTGACAAAGACGGTGATTCCGCGGCCGGCCGCATCGTAGATGAGTTCCCAGAACTGCCGGCGCGTAGCGGGATCGACGCCTCCCGTGGGCTCATCCAGAAAGACAATGCCGGGCTCGTGGAAGATACTCACCGAGAAGGCCAGTTTCTGTTTCCATCCGAGCGGCAGCGAACCGACCAGGCTGTGCTTGTGACCGGTGAAGTCGAGGCGTTCCAGCAGCAGGTCGGTCTTGCGGTCGATGTCCCTCGGCTGCATCCCGTAGATGCCCGCAAAGAGACGGATGTTCTCTGCCACGGTCAAATCCTCGTAGAGCGAGAACTTCTGGCTCATGTAGCCGATGTGGCGTTTTATCTGCTCGTATTCGGTACGGATGTCGTAGCCGGCCACCCTGCCCGTACCGCTGGTGGGCTGGTTCAGCCCGGTGAGCATGTGCATGGCCGTGGTCTTTCCGGCGCCGTTGGCACCAAGGAAACCGAAAATCTCGCCCCGCTTCACACTGAAGGTGATGTCGTCGACGGCGCGAAACGAGCCGAAAGCCTTGACCAGATGGCTCACCTCTATGACATTCTCATGCCCGTCCTGGCCGGTAGCCGTGTGAATAATAGGGGGAGGGTTGAACACATCGGCAAACTGCCGCAGGATGTTCTCGGGGGTATCGATGCCCTTTATCTGGCCACTGCTGATGAAGGCGACGCGCTCACAGCGGCGGATTTCGTCAATATAGGGTGTCGATGCCACCACGGTGATGCACTGTTCACGCAGCATTCCCAGCATGTCCCAAAGTTCCTTGCGGCTCACGGGGTCTACACCCGTGGTGGGTTCGTCCAGGAACAGCACGCTGGGTTTGTGCACCAATGCACACGAGAGGGCCAGTTTCTGCTTCATTCCGCCGGAAAGGGCACCCGCCTTCCGATGCTCGAAGCGTTCAATCTGCGAATAGATGGGACGGATGGTGTCGTACCCTTCTTCCACGGTCGTCCCGAAGATGGTGGCAAAGAACTCGAGATTCTCACGCACGGTGAGGTCCTGATAGAGCGAGAACCGACCAGGCATGTACCCTACCCTTTGCCTGACGGCCTTCATCTGCGACACCACATCGAAGCCATCAACGCTTGCTGAGCCCTCATCGGGGGTGTAGAGCGAGCACAGGATGCGGAACATGGTTGACTTGCCGGCACCGTCCGGGCCTATCAGTCCGAACAGTTCGCCCTGCTCCACGCTGAAACTCACATTGCGCAGGGCCTGCACCGAGCCGTAGCTCTTGCTGACATTGTCGACCTTTATTGCCTGCATGGGAACCAGTTCGGAGGGTTACAATTTCACTTCGCCGTACATTCCAATCTTTATATTACCGTCGTTCTGTACCAGAATCTTCACGGCATAGACCAAATCGGCACGCTCATCGTCGGTGACAATCGTCTTCGGGGTGAACTCCGACTTGCCAGATATCCACGAGACGGTGCCCGGATATTCTGTTTTTGCACCCTTCCCGTAGTCGGCAAAGACTTTCACCTGCTGTCCTATGCGTACATCCTTCAACTGTGCGGAGGTGAGATAGGCACGAATGTACATGTTCTGCGTGTCGGCCAGCTTGAAGAGGGGTTTGCTGGCGGTGACGAACTCACCCCGTTCGACATACTTCTCCAGTACGGTTCCTGCCATCGGAGCCGCGATGTGGCACTTGCGCAGCTGGTCGCTGAGTTGAGACACCTGCACCGATGTAGCCGCTATCTGGTTGTTCAGCGTGGCGTTCTGGTTGTCAAGGGTGGAAAGTTGGGCATCGAGTTGCCGCTGCAGGACTTGCACATTGGCCTTGGCATCGTCGAGGGTCTTCGACGGTGCGGCGCCGTCACGGACCAATTCGGAGTAGCGCTGCTGCTCACGACGGGCCTTTGCCAACTGTTCGCGGAGGGCAGCTATTTGCTTCTGCGTGTCGGGTTTCTGACTGGAGTAGACCTGTTTTGTGGTTTCCAGTTGTTTCAGTTGCAGCCAGATTTGCGTCGTGTCTATCAGACCCACTTCCTGCCCTGCGGCAAGTTGGGAGCCTTCTTCCACATTGAAGGACAGCAAGACCCCGTTTTGCTCGGCATAGACGGTGGTCTCCGTGGCTTCGAACACACCTGTGGCATCGTAGTCCTTCGCCGATTTCTTACAACCGGCGAACAATAGGAGGAGTAATTGCAGGGCGATTATCTTTTTCATATAGCGCATAGCAGATTAATTGTTTGATATGATTTTCTGGTCGTAAAGTTCCTTCAGTAATTCAATTTCGTGGATGGACTGTTGCAATTTCGCGGCATTCTCGTTGTTGATTTCGCGTATCAGGTCGTTCACATCGATGATGCCGTGCACCAGCTTCGATTCTGCCGCCTGGCGGATGGAAGTGCGCAGTGCAATGATTTCGGCATCGTTCCGGAGCAACTGGCGGTAGCGGTTGACCTCTTCCGACGCCTGGAGTTGTTCCAATCGGTTGTTGAAGAGGAATGTCTCGCGCTGCACTTCATAGAGAGAACGCTGTGTCTGGAGTTGCTCGCTGTCGCTCTTGTGGGTGTACAGTTGCCCGAAGTTCCAGGTAATGCGTGCCCCCACCATGCCGTTAAGCGAGAACTCACGATGGCGCATATCCTCGAACATGTTGTAGCCAGGGTATCCATAGAAGCCCGATGCGAAAAGACTGACCTTCGGACGCAGCCTGACATTGAGCAATTGCTGCTGTTTGTCGAGCAATTGTAGCTGGCTGTCGATGAGCCGCAGTTCGGGACGATTGTTGCCGGTGCCGCTGTCCACCATCGGCGGTCGGGCCACCTGACTGATTTCCTGGCCGCAGAAGGCAGAGAGAACGGACAGCAGCGACTGCCGTTGGGAGCGCAGACTGACTATCTGCTGCTCCACATCGAGGCGCTCGGCCCTGACATTGTTGTAGTCGCTGAGTGCCGCCGTGCCGTGTTTGTACATCGACGAGAGTTTGTCTTCGCTCGAACGGAACAACTCCTGCATGTCTTCCAGGAGCAGGATACGCTCATCGGCAAGCAGGACGCCGAAAAACAGGTCGTTCACTCGCTGGCGGACGGCATAGAGCGCCACATCGGTCTGTGCCTCCTGCACCTCCCCCTGCTGTCGTGCGACCTCTTGCTGGGCCTTGATGCTGCCGCCGTCGTAAACCAGTTGGTTGACATCTATGCCCACTTTGTACTGGTCGCGCTTCAGGCCTTCCATCTGGATGCCCATCTGTGAGAGCATTCCCTGCATCTCTCCGGGCCAACTGGCCACATCGCTCTGCAGCGTTGCCTGCGCCGTAGCCGACACCTGCGGCAGCCATCCCTTCCGGATGCTCTGCAAAGTGAACTGCGTGGTTTGCCGCAAGAGGTCGTATTGCCGAATCTGCGGATAGTTCCTGCGGGCGGCTTCCTGGCATTCGTCGAGCGTGGTCTGTGCCGTTCCGGCAAGCGCGAAGCCCAGCATGAGCACCGAAACAAAGGATATTCTCTTCATAGTCTGTGGTTTCGTTTGCTGCAAAGGTAACAGGTTTTCAGCGTTATATGCTTATCCAATCGGCAGAATATATGTTCTTTTTGTACAAAAACACCTTATTTTTGCTACTATTTCCCATTTTCTCATTACCTTTATGTCGGTTTTTAACACATAAGCACATGCAACAGGAAGAACTAAATCGGTATACACTGGCCGAACTTCGCGAGTTATTGGAAGGACAGAACGAGTTGCTGGTGAACAACTACCTCTCCCAACATCTTGCCATTGCGATCAACCTGGCTCCCGTAGTCAGGACCTGGGACTTTATCCGCAAGCCATTCCTGCTGGAAGAGATGCGCATACTCATCGTGAAAGAGGGATGGGCAGAGCCGATGGTCAACCTCGTAGACTACCATCTGGAGCAGGGCGATCTGCTGTTCCTCGGTCCCAACTGCATCGCACAGATCCGAAACCTCTCTGACAATGTACAAGGTCTGGCCATATCGATGAGCGACGAACTGTTCCGTCTGGCACTGGGAAACCATGTGCCGAAGGCTTTCGACGGACATGTGCGCGACTTCAAAGTCCATCTTGACGAGGAACAGTTGCAGAACTTGCAAGATATCCACGCGCTATTGTTCGACTATACCCGCCGCGCAGACCACAGTCCGCAGACCACGCTCCACCTCATTGCGGCCTTTCTCTGGCATGTCGATGCCTTATGGGGAAAGGCCGAGCAGAGCAACTCGGGGACACTCTCCTACGAACAGAAACTGCTTGCCAATTTCATTCAGCTGGTGAATGCCCACGCGCGGAAGGAGCACGGCATCGGCTTCTATGCCGAACGGCTCTTTTTGTCGCCCCGCTATTTCAGCACACTCATAAAGAAGGCAAGCGGGCGCACGGCAAAAGAGTGGATTGACGATGCCATACTGATGAACATCAAGGTGGAACTGAAGCACACCGGCAAGCAGGTGGCCGAAATCAGCGAGGAAATGAACTTCCCCAACCCGGCATTCTTCTGCAAGTATTTCAAGCGCCTGACGGGCATCACCCCGCAACAATACAGACGGAGTTAGCCTGCGAAGTGCGCATGAACACACTTTCCTTTCGGGAAAAAGCAAGCGGCCGCGCCATCATTGTGGCGCGACCGCTCTTTATTAGGCCTGCCCGCCGTGGAAAAGCGACGGCGGGACAATCGGCAGACTAATTACTTTGATATTGGCATAAACTCTGTGAATGGGCCTTCGTAGACAATAGAGAAAGTCGCACTTGACAGCAGTGCCGCTTCCCCTACCGCCACTTTGCGGGGCGCGGTTTCCTTTGATGTCTTTCCAACAACCTGTCCCCTTGCCACGACGGCCACCTTGTTGCCCTTGATGTTCACCTGCATGGTTCCCGACTGGAAGTCACCTTCGTCGGTATAGAACCAATTGCCAAGGATTCCCACGCCACAATACCAAAGTGCGTTGTCTTCATCGTCGCGAGAGGTCTGGTTCTTTGTCAAGTCAAGACGCTTGCCTACTTTGTCCTCACCCAAGGAAACGGCTATTTCATTTCCCGTTCCATAGTTGAAATAAATGTCATACCCACGACCTTCATCATGGAAGACGCTGACACTTGAGATGGCTACCTGTTCGCCGTTGAGGAGAATCATGTCGGCATCTTCGTCGCCATCGTCGCCACAAGAAGTGAGTGTGAACGAGAACATCGACACTGCGAGGAACATGAAGACTGTCTTCACGATGCTCTTCCAGTCCTGTAATGATTTCATAGATTGTTTTTTATAGGTTAAGCACTAAATTAATCATTATTTCCTATCCGGCGGCAATGCCGAATCCGGTAAGGTATTTCCGGCATTGGTTTTCTGATTGTTTCTTTCTAATTCTGTCGGCTACTTCATCTCAGGAAACATATCCGGGGTCCAGGTATGGTAGTCGAGGTCGTAGATGACGGTCTCGAATCCGGTGCCATCGGCATACACGCGCTTGAGCAGAAGCCCGTTCGACGGGTCCACCCAATACACGGAACCCATGTCGCCCGACGGCGGTCGCTGACGAGTGTCGAACTTCCAGCAGCGGATGCCAAGGAAGGTTTCATCACCTACATAGTAGAGCCCCAATGCCTCAATGGGCCATCCGTAGGTATGGAAGTCCTGCAACAGGTCACCTCGGGGCTCATCCTCGCCGGTCGTCACGATGCCGAACTCCAGGAGTGCCCACGGAAAGGTCTTGTCGGGGTCTTTCGGTGCAAAATCCTTAAAGTAACGCTCAAAGTCCCAGTCGTTATCGTCGCCGCATTCGTCAGTGTAACGGAATTCCGGATCCAAGGCCGAAGCCTGATAGCCCCTCCGTGTCTTAAAGTCAAAACGGCTGTAGATAGTTCCGATACGGGGCTCATGCTGAGTGACCAGGGCATAGATGTTGTCAATGCGTGCGGCATGGTCAACCCATCCCGTCTTGAGTTCTCTCGTAGCCACATGGAAGTAGTTGGCGGGGTACTTCAGTTCGTAGTGCCCCTTCCAGCCGCCCGCCTGTGCATTGCCCTCAACAACGCGCACCAGGCACTTGGCTGTCTTGCCGCTGGCAAAGGTTGCCGTGAGCATGACAAGACCTGCCTTGAGACCCTTGACGCTCACCTGCCGCCCCATGCGGGCGGCACGGACACAGTCGATGTCACCCGATTTATCTACGGACTTGATTACTTCATTGCCTGGTTTCCACTGGATGGACTGCCCTACGAGGATGGTGTAGTCGGGCTTGACTTCCTGTGCGCCGGCCGACAGGGCCATGAAACAGGCAAAAAGGAGGAAAAGAATGGATTTTCTCATGGTTTATGTTCGTTTTCTGTAATGGTCTGATGGAAACGAAAGCAGGGAGTGTTTCCACTTCCGGAAGGCGGTCTTTCCAGCCCTTGAAAACAGCGGTTTTCCATTTGGGGCCCAAACGCATTGCAACTGCCGCCCAAACGGACGATGAACGGGGCCTAAACGCAATGTGTTTGGACGGCTTTTGGAAAACAGTTCAGGAAAGCCCTGTTTCCGGGGGGTCCCTACATATTGAACAAATTGAAGAAGAACACCAGTGCAGCCTGTTTCTTTGGCACGCCGCGGGCATAGCCTATGGTTGCGTTGCTGGCGTTGCGCACGGTACCGTCGTCGCTGATTTTTCCGATGGTAGAGTTGCTGCTGTTGCGCACGGTGCCGTCGGACTCGACATAGCCTATGGTCGAATTGCTGGCATTGCGGATGGTGCTGCCGTCAATCTTGCCGATGAGTCGGTTGCTGGCATCGCGCACATCACCGTTACTGCTTATCTTTCCGACCAGGCTGTTGCTGGAGTTGCGGACATCACCGCTGCTGCTGATGGAGCCGATGGTGGAGTTGCTGCTGTTGCGCAGCGTCTGGGCGTCGACGCTCAACGCCACTCCCAGGGCAATCAACATAAGGAAAAGTCGTCTCATTGTTTAATTTGTTTTAAGTATTTGTTTCACAAAGTTAGGCTTTTTGCATAAAACTGCAAGCGGAACTGCCGTTTTTTCAAGTCCTCCTCCCACGCAGCGCAAGCATTTTCCGGATTATCCTATTATATACCTGCAGTACAGACTTCTTGTCCGCGACGGTTGTTTCCTTCACAAGCCGCTGCAGCATCTCGTCGGAACAGTACTTGTCGAGGATGTCGAGGAAAGGCATCCCGAAGCCTTCATAGTCGAAACTGAAACTGCCCGGGTGGGTAGTGTCCAGCCGCTTGGCGTTGCGGACGAGTGCACCGCGGGAATACTTCTTGGACTGAGGGTTCCAAACAGCCTGATAGATGGACAGTCCTTCCGCAGTGGGCCTGAGCAGCCAGTTGCGCTTTGGCGTGCGGATGTGCATGTAGACGGTTTGTCCCTCCACCAAATCGGGCCGGAACGAGATGTTCTCTGCCGCTCCCAGACCGACCTCTACCGAAGGTTGGCAGTCGCTTTCGACACTGAACCGGAGCGAATTCCCGCCCGCCCACTGGTAGACACCCTCCACAATGCTGAGCGAGTCTGCCCGGCGGAGCTGCTCGGGAGAGAGTCCCGGACGCTCATACCGCAGCAGTTTGTACGCCCGCCTGGATGCATTGAAAAAGAAAAAGTCGTTGTTCACCTTCATGGCCGAGTCGCCTGCCTCGATGCCAGGTATGGGGTTCATGTATTCCGACCGCGGCACCTGCTCGACCACATAGACATTCTCCGTCGCGCGGACCATCCTGAGATAGTAATTGTTCTTGAGCCCCTGCAGCGTGTACCATGAGCGGCCGGAGTTTGACATTATCTCATACGAGTTTTTCCCGTCGGTGACATTGCCGAAATGGGGGCGTGCCGAGGCTGCAAGTGCCGTCAGCACGACCATTACCAGCAGTGCGCACAATCGGGATATTCTTTGTCGGGGCTTTATGTCTTTCATGGGAGAGCAATGGTTTGGTGCGGATAAAGGTAAGGATTTTCTCCGTGAAACAACATCATCGCCTGTATTTTTCATCCATTCCACGGCAAAAAGCAAAAGAACGGCTTGACCTAAATCACCATTTCACACCCAAACGACGACTATTCCCTCAATTCCTTGCAGACATGACAGAACCACCTTACCTTTGCTCCCGTCAATTAAAGAAAGGAAAAAGATTATGAAAAAGATTGTAAAGAAAATGGCACAGTCCATTGCAAAGAACTGGAGAGAAGCCAACGAGCTGATGGCAATGACCACTAACCGCGTGATTCTCTAATTATTTTTTGACATCACTTATTTTTAACCATAAAACAACAATCGGGCTGGATGCGACGCATTCAGCCCGATTGCTTTTATCTCCGGCAGTCCGTGCCCGGAAGGCGTTTCCGTCCTTTACAGGCGGAAAGCAAGATTCAGCTGCAGGGTGGGATTGTAGAACTGGTCGTCGTACGACATGCTGCCAAACAGTTGTTTTGTGTTGTATGTCGCAGAAAGCGGCAATCCGATTAGAATCTTTCTCATTGATTTTTGTTTTTTATTTTATAAGGTTATCCGTATCGCAAAGATAATTAATTATTTATTTAAAGGTTAATAACTGCGGAGAAAATAGATGATGTTCTTCCTGAACCTCTCAGCTTTCGGACGCTGCACTGGCATCAGTTTCGTGGACTCTACGATGGTGCCTGTCTGCCACAATCTCAGGCGTTACGCCAACAAAGTGTTCAAGGGCCTGGCTACCGACGGAAAGGGGACGGTGGGATGGTGTCACGGCTTCAAGCTGCACCTGATCTGCAATGACAGAGGAGAGAGCATCATATTCTGTTTCACGGGTGCCAACATGGATGACAGAGACCCGAAAGTCTGGGCAGTCCTGACCAAGACACTCTGCGAAAAGCTCTTTGCCGACAGGGATACATCTCACCCAGACTCTTCGACATGCTTTTCGAGGACGGGGCTCACCTGATGACAGGCATCAGAACTAACATGAAGAACAAACTCATGCCCATGTGGGACAAGGTCATGCTGCGGAAAAGATGTATCATCGAGACAATTAATGACATGCTCAAGAATACGGCACAACTGGTACACTCAAGACACAGGTCGGTCAACAACTTCATCATGAGCATGATTGCGGCATTGGCGGCTTACTGCTTCTTCGACAATAAGCCACAGGTGCTACAACGATACTACATTGAAGACACTAAGCAACTTATGCTGTTTTGATTTTCTTATCCCGAACTGGCGTAATGCCTTCATCCGCAATGCCGTTACCCGAGCCTTGGGGATGGTGCTATAGAACACAACAACAAACGCAGTGAAGGAGGCTTCACTGCGTTGTTGGTTTATTGCCGAAGTAGCTTGGTTACTTAATAACGACCTTCCTACCATTAATGATGTAGATACCTTTCTGTATTGGCGTGCTTTGCAGCTTACGCCCACTGAGGTCATACCAGTTGTCCGACTGTGTCTTGATTGCTGTGCCATCATCTTCAGAGATGTGCTCTATGCCAGACGGGACAGAACCAATCTCTTTTATTTCCTTAAAATCTTTCCACCCATCTGCAGCAGAATACACATCTACACAACCTACAGGAACATAAAGCGTTGTGTTTGCAGCATCAATAAAAGTGTATTCATCTATTACCAATGGCTCATTTTTATTTACTGTAACAGAAGTTAGGTTGCAGCCAGCGTATCTATAACTGATTATTTATCAGTGCTTTTGCTTTTAAACGGTAGAAAAGTGAAACCATAGATTCTATGAGTGATAAAAAAGTCGAAGATTTAACACTTTTAACTTTACGAAACCACAAAAAATATAAAAATGTGCAGTTTTTGATCTGTTAATATCTATGAACAGTTCTGTATTGTGAGGTAAAACTGCGACATTCTGTCGCAGTTTTACCTTAGAGTTCAAAGACGATGACAATGCCTTTTAATTACGCACAGGAAATTACATCAACCATAAGAATTGTAACGTCCAACTAGCCTATCCCTTTGCTATGATACAAGAGAATGAACAATTGGATAACAACTTCAACTTGGTACAAATTTGCTACACTAGCATATTTACCAATGAGGGGTATAGATACGGCTATAAATATTACATGTTTATCCAATTTGCTTCTTCATGCATCCAACTTTCTATTACAGCAATTTTGTCCTCGTCCCCATCTTTAGCTTTGCCCAAATAACATGATAGATGTTCTTTATTTATGTAGCTTAGAAACAGCAATAAGCTCTTCGCTGTTTGTATTTTTTCTTGTTTGGTGAAATAAGGAGTAATAGTATCTAATGCATACACATTTTCCATCATATGGCTTTCCCCATTTAAGGCCAATCTGCACATGAAGTTTTCATAATATCCTCGTTTTTCTTCAGGTATGATATTTAGTACACCTTCACGACACATCATTGTTTCAAAACTTGTATTATAGCAAAAACTTGAAAAGGCTTCGACAACGCGTCTCATGATATTTCCGATACTACTATCTTCTTGATCATCTACATCATCTGTTTTTTTTGCATACTCATATACAGCCTCCAATAGTCTCTTATATTCATTGGAAATCTTGCGCTGTGTCAATTGTTTATCGACAAGTTCCAAGTATGTTTTATCATTTCCGTTGCCGCCATTTAGTTCCGAACGTACTTTTATCAAGTCAAACGCTGAACGAAGGTCATGGGTCATGACCAAAATTCGACTATTTGAGTTTCCCTTTTTTATGCTGCTAAATTGATAACGCAACAGAGAAAGTACCCCCAGTCGATTACCATCATCGAAACTGGATATTGGATCATCTATTACTATTAGTATCTCGTCTTTGTATTTATCCTCTTTTTTCTTGTTGATGAATAGTTTTGCGAAGAAGTAACACAGGCCAAGAACATTTCTCTCGCCTACGCTAATTTTCTTAGGAGGCACATCCTTTCCTCGAATTTTCAATTTGTAGCATCCATCTCCAGCAACTAGTTTCGCCTTCTTGTCGCTATAGAATACGTATTGTAATTGCTCATTGATGTAGTTCAATGCAATGTCTGTTCGCTCAATCTGCGCTTTTAAGACTTTTATATCACTCTCTATTTTCTTCTTTTTTGCATTCAATTCCAATAGGACCTTCGTACAATCTTCATAGGCTTTGCTTGCACTATTGTACCCATTCAATAACGTATTTAGACGTTTTCTTGCAAGTAACTCATTCTCTTGCAACACTTTTTCCTTTAGTTTCTTTCGTTCATTGACTGAACGATTAAAAGTTGCAACACACATTTTAAGAGTTTCTATTGTGTCCTTATAATTTGCTACATGTGTAACATAACTATCCATCTCTTCTGCATTAAAGGGGGCCTCCATTGTTCCATAAATGTCCCTTTTCCTGACTTTGATTCTATTCTTTATTGTAGTTACGTCTTTATTCAACTGCTCGATTGCAAGTTGAACATCTTTAATTTCCTTTGAATTCAAATTATTAGGAAATGCAGGCAAAGTTGTTGCCATGTCTGGGAACAACTCTATAGCTGTATCTAACTCTTTATTATATAATTCAGACTCTTTGTTTAGTAATTGCTTCAATGTGTCACCAATGTTCACATAATCCTGTTCTCCAGCCTCCCTAAGACATAAAGGACAGAAAGGCCACTTTTCTTCTGTCAATTGCCTTGTAGCATCTATAGAATAGTGACCTGAATGTTCCTGGAGAAAAGTCAGAAGTCTTCGTTCTCGGTCACTCAATTCAGGTTTCTCGACTTTTTTCTCTAGCAGTGCATTTACAGTACTCAAATCCGCAGGCATTTCTAATGGCATTGATTCCCATACAATTTCTTGGGCTTCATTGGTTTGAGTATATAGGCTAAAATCATCATTAAGCCGTTGTCGCAATACATCTTCTGTTTCTATCGGTTCTTCTTTATCTGCCAAATTCTTTACAAAATCTTCCGTAACACGGCTTTTCACAGTGTTACCCTTTACATCTCTGTCAGTATCTGCCCAACCTCCATCTTTCCGCAGTTCATCTCTGATTTTGTTAAAAAAATACTGTGGAGATGAAGTCTCAATTGCATTTTCGTATTTTTCTTTCAAGGCTGTTTGTTCTACAATCTTATTATCAACGACCGCCCCTTCTGCTTTTTTTGTTGTGATTTGTGTATCTAAATCCACCTGTTCACCCATCATTACAATGGTTTCCAACCCTTTGCCTTTTGTCCTTACATTCTCTTGGACAAATTCCTCGTCAAAGATAAAGACAGAAGTTTCTTTGTCTTCTGGAATAACAGCATCAGAAGTAATGGTAAATGGAAGGTTTCCGTCTTCCTCAGGTTGCTTACTATCCTTGCCTACTAATTGTCGTATGGCTTTTGCAATAGATGTTTTCCCACTGCCATTTCGTCCATATATGATGCTCAAAGTTTGGTTTGGGGTGAACAAACTAAACTCGGTAGGTTGTTCAAAGTAGCCTCCTTTTATTGTTATCTTCTTAAATTCCTCGAACATAGCAAATTAATCAATTTTTACAGTTCGTACAAATCGTCCAGTTGTATTTCTGCTTGAATGTCTCCCCAATATTCATTCCGAGTTAGGCCATCGGTGGTAACCATGATGGAATGAATGGCCTTTTTGGTGCCTGTTACGGTCTGGAAAACATTTCGTTTACGGGCAAGTTCACCTGCATAATCGGAAGTGATGGTGTATGATTCCTTCGAGTATTTCATTTCGCATACATCAATTATCCCATCACTGCGGTCTATAAGCAGGTCTATCTGAACTCCAGGCCTTCCGATACTCTCATCCGGCAAGCTACGCCATGCATATTCGTTTGTCAGTATTCCGCTAATGCCAAGTTTCTTTTTAATCTGGTCAACGTGCCATAGGCAAGTACGCTCAAATGCCAAGCCGCACCAAGTATTATACTTTGGTGTTCCCAACATGGATCTCCAATAGTTTGAGCCTTGACGTACTCCGTCTATGTATTCGTAATAGAATAATGTATAATGATCTATCAGCTGGAAGATGTCCGATTTTGTCCGATACCCCATCATGGTATAACTTCTAATGAATCCACACCACTCCAAATCTTTCAGAATGTCAGAGAATGCTCCGTTGTCTTCAAATTTTCCTGCTGCCAACAACTCTTGTCGTGTCATGCCCATCTTTTTCTTGGCCAACAACTCAATTACACGGACGTATGGCTCGGGCTTTTTGAACAAAGAAGCATATAGCATCTCAAATTCGTCATGCAGCTCTCCGTCAGGCGAAAAAATCAGTCTGTCAATCTCGGATGTAATGCTCATTCCTTTTTGCAACAAGCTCCAATAATATGGAACACCGCCAAATATCATATAGGCTTCAAGTATCTGTTTGCGGTTCAGCACAAGCCCTCGTGACTGAGCTAACTTTTCGCATAACCCCAATGGGAATGGATTGAGAGAAATACGGTGGTTCAGACGATTGTGTAATCCACCTTTATTCTTAATGATTTTCTTGACCATCCATGAGGTACTGCTTCCACATACCACAAAAACGATGTCCTTTCTAGCGGATGCCCATCCATTCCAAAAAGACTCCAGCTCTGATAAAAAGCCAGAGCGTGGAGCATCCATCCATGGAAGCTCGTCAAGAAAAACGACCTTTTTGCCTTCAGGCAGATTCATGATAAATCGTTTGAGTTCACTGAAAGCGTCACCCCAGTTGGTTAGTTCTGGAGTATCTTTCTGCCCATGTTCTTTAAGGGTACGACGGAAACGTACCAACTGCTTTCTTGCAGTCAAATTTGCAGCACCGGTAAATTGGAAGTCGAATCGGTTTTCAAAGGCTTCTCTGATTAGAAAAGTCTTGCCAACACGACGTCTTCCATACACAGCAACAAACTGAGAGTACTCTTCGTTGAGAGCATTCTGTAATACTTGTTTTTCTTTTTCTCGACCAATCAGCATGGCATCCATTGATTTTGAATTTCGCCACAAAGATAATACTTTTTTCGTGAGAAAACAAGCGGAAAGGCAAGAAAAAGAAAAGATTCCGCTAATTTATTAACGAAATTCACATTGGTATGTGATTTTATGTTCAGTTGAATGTTATATTTTACCGAAATGTGCATAACTGGAGAAAAAGAAGGTTGGATTCGATAAAATTTGCGACTCCACAAGACTAATGGAATAATAATTGAAGTTTTATAACAGGTGAAACCATGTATAACAATTCGGGCGGAAACTTGCAAAATCTCGCAGTTTCCGCCCGAAATTAAATTACAGAACTGAGTTAAATTCTTATGGTTTTGTGATAATATCCCAAAGCTCATCGTAGTTTTTTACCACATCGTATGTGACGTGACTATCTGAGATTGTGGCGAAGTGCCGACTTGCACATTCTATCTTCACGCTTTCGGCTCGACGGTAGTCTTTTAGACTATCCTTATCATAACCTTTAGTTTCAGCCACGAAGTAGATGTGCTTGACGTCGCTACCCTCATGGAATACCACTGCCCAGTCTGGATTATAGTGACCGAAAGGCGTATTGATATAGAAGCCATTGGGAAGTTTCGTGTAGACAGCAACCTCATTACGCGATTCCAACTGATTAGCGAAGTCCATCTCAATGCCTTTTGAGTCAACTACCACAAGGTCGTAGAGAGACTTGTGCGACTTCAAGGCATTCACACCCTAGCGACCTTTCAGAGCCGATGCTTCTGTTTAATCATGTAAATCACACAGGTTCCATA
>CALFJA010000042.1 GCA_937877605.1 uncultured Prevotellaceae bacterium
CTTGGCACAGTTGTCAGAACCTTCCACCGTATAGTTGCCCGACATGCCCGGCAGTTTGGCTTTCACAGTGACGGTCTCAGCCGAATCGATGCTTACATTCACAATCTCATTGGCCAGCCGGAGACGATAGAACTCAGGTGCGGTTACCGCTGGTTGTGCGAAAGAGAACTGCCCATCGGCTTTCAGTACCACGGAGTCAATCTTGACGGCACCGTTCAGGCTCATGTTTTCCAGATAGAGCACAGAATCTTGAGCGTTTTCTATTGCTCCTTCGATATGGAATTTCTGTTTATTGCAGGCGGTAAGGCTCAGCATGAGCAGCCCGGCGAGCAGAAGGGTGTTTGATTTCAACAGTGTTTTCATTATTGCCTTATAGTGTTTTTAATGGTTGCAAAGTTACGAATAAACGAGCGCAAATGAAAGAAAGAGCACGAAGTTTCTTTTTGTTTCTTTGCCGAGTGAAAATAAGTTAGGCACAGCCAAAGTTACGAATAAACGGCGGTAATGTTAAAGGAATGTGGTAAGGATTTTTCTTCGCCTATACGGCTACTTTTTCTTTCTGGGTTTCCTCCGTGCACTTCCCTCCTCAATGTCGTCTATCCGCCAGTCTTTCGAAGTGCGTGGATTGCCCAGCATGAGTTTTCGCCAGTCCTCGTTATTCTTTTGGCGGCCGGATTTCTTTCGCTGTCCATTTGCCTGCTGGGAATGTTCTTCCGGACGGTCAGCCTCGTTGCAGCGTATGGTACGACCGTGGTAGGTCTTCCCGTTGAGGGCACGCATCACCTTTCCGGCATCTTGCTGAGGCACTTCTATATAGGAGAACTGTCCGTATAGATCGATATGTCCTACAGCTTGCTTTTCCCTCAGGTGGCGATTGAGCAACTGCATGACCTCGCCGGGATAGAATCCGTCGTTCTTTCCCAGATTGATAAATAGTCGCTGGTAGCCTTTCTCAGCCTTGTGTGGTCCCTGTTGCCGTGCGCTGCCACCTTGCTTTCTGTCTTTCTTGCTGTCGTTGCCCGTGGGGCGTTCAATGACCGGTGCCGAAGCGTAGTAGTCGAGAAAGCGTCCGAAGGTCATGGAAACGATTTTCTTGATGAGGACATCCTTGTCCATGTATTCAAAGTGGCGGTTAATCTCGCCCATGAAGGGTGCAATCTGTTCCTCGTCTACATCCACTTTCTCTATTTTGTCCATGGCGCGGTAGAGTTGTTTGGTGCAGATGTCCTTGGGCGATGGCAGGATGGAATCGACGAATTGTTTGCCAATTTCCTTTTCGATGGCCCGTACGCGATGTCGTTCACGGGTGTGTATGATACTGATGGAGGTACCGTTCTTACCTGCGCGGCCGGTTCTTCCCGAGCGGTGAGTGTAGTTTTCGATATCGTCGGGCAGTCCGTAGTTGATGACATGGGTGAGGTCGTCCACATCGAGTCCCCTTGCTGCCACATCGGTAGCCACGAGCAACTGTGTGAGATGCTGACGGAACTTCTGCATGGTGAGGTCGCGCTGGTCCTGCGAGAGGTCGCCGTGCAGTGCCTCGGCGTTGTAACCGTCCTTTATCAGGCGGTCGGCAATCTCCTGCGTCTCCACCTTTGTGCGGCAGAATATGATGGCGAAGATGCGCGGATGGTAGTCAACGATGCGCTTCAAGGCCAGGTATTTGTCCTTGGCATGTACCAGATAGAAAAGATGGTTCACATTTTCGGCGCCTTCATTACGGCTGCCTACTACGATTTCCTTATAGTTGTTGAGGTAGGTGACGGCAATTTTCTCGATTTCCTTCGACATTGTAGCCGAGAAGAGCAGGGTGTTCCTTTCCTGCGGAACGCCTTGGAGTATTTTGTCTATGCTCTCCGAGAAGCCCATGTTCAGCATCTCGTCGGCCTCGTCCAGCACGACATTGTTCACATGGTCGAGCACCGCTGCCCCGCGGTTCATCAGGTCGATGAGCCGCCCGGGGGTGGCTACGACAATTTGCGCACCGTGCTTCAGCCCCCTGATTTGGTTAAGGATGGAGGTGCCGCCGTATACAGCCATCACATTGACGCCCTTCATGTATTTGGCAAAGTCGCGGATATCGTCGCTGATTTGGAGGCACAGTTCACGGGTGGGGCAGAGAATTAGTGCCTGTATCTGGTGGCTCTGTGGGTCTATTTTCTGTAGGAGTGGAATGCCGAAGGCTGCCGTCTTGCCAGTGCCGGTCTGTGCCAGTGCTATGACATCGTTGCCAACGCCTAGCAGATAGGGGATGACTTCTTCCTGTACGGGCATGGGACTGACAAATCCCAGTTCCTCAATGGCCTTGCGGATGGGCTCGCTGACGCCCAGTTGTTCAAATGTTTTCAATATGGATGGTGTTTTTGTGCGATGCAAAGGTACGGTTAAGCGTGCGGAAAAGCGAAAAATCCCGTGTTTTTATTGCTCCTTTCCCGTTGTTGCGGTTGCCGTGTGGTAATGGCTATAGGTAGAAGACGGCCTCTGGTCCCATGTTGAAAAGCAGGTCGAGAATGCTCAGGTTTGGCAGAAAACCGTGCTTCTGGCGGTACACCTGGTAGTAAGGTATGGGAGAGAAGTCCGGGTCAGGCAATGGGTGTTTGGGCCGGATGGTTTCACGGAAGTCGTTTTCCACCTCCTTTTCGTATCCTTCACTGGGAACAAATGATGGCGAAATGTCGATTAAATGGCACATTTTCTCGGCAATGGCGAGGTTGAAATCGAAGAGAAACCCCCACTTCCGTTCGAAAAACGGGTGCAGGTCGTCAATGTAATAGTCGTAAAACGGACTCTCCCCATAGGCCGACAGCAGTGCGTTCCAGTGCTCCTGCTGCCATTTCCCGTGGCTGCTGATGCGTACATCGCGCATCAGGCATTTCTCCGTTTCGACTTTCTCGATGGGGATACTCAGTGCCTGTATGCCCTGTGTGGTGGCAATGAGGCATCTGTTCCGGTAGGTCTGCTTCAGGAAATGGTCGTAACGCTCCACAATACAACGCTCGTAACGGAATAGTTTCTGGTACCATTGAACGGGTGCGAAGTAGGCCGATGAGAGCACGGCAGTGCCCGGTTGCTTGTGTGCTACCACCATAGTTTTAGGTTGAACAGCCTGTAGGCCCTTCCTTTTATGTTCTTTTGCTTGACCAAGACGCGATTTTTTCCCATTTCAACGAGAAAAATCCGGCATCCTTCACAGTCGCAACCGGTGGAACAGGTGGTGGGTATTTCATACTGTAGGGAGTCCACCGTGATGGTATCTCCTGCGGTGGCGGCAATCTTTCCGACGCGTTGCAGGCTGTCGGTGAACATCACCCATTGCCCGGCCTTGAAGTCCTTGCTGCCCAGCAGGCACACGAGCAGCCGGTCGCCGGCCTTCATCTGCGGTGCAAGACTGTTGTCGGTCACCGTCACAATGGTGCAGACAAACAGCCGGAGAAGCACCATCAAGGCGATGGCAACAGCCAGATAGAGCAGAAACTTGAGCGTTGCTTTCATACGGTCTGGACTGGATGGGTGTTCGCTTTTATTTGATATTGTCGACGAGTCGGAACAGACGGCTCCATCTCACCCCGCCGAATCCTTTCCTGTCGGGGTCGCTCGACCACCAGATGAAGATGGGTTTGCCCACGATGTGGTCTTCAGGTACGAATCCCCAGTAGCGCGAATCGGCCGAGTTGTGGCGGTTGTCGCCCATCATCCAGTAGTAGTCCATCTTGAAGGTGTAGGAATCGGCTTTTTGCCCGTTGATGTATATCTGTCCGTTTTTGACTTCGAGTTCGTTTCCTTCGTACACACGGATGGGGCGTTCGTATATGGCTATGTTGTCGAGTGTGAGCTGCAGGGTCTCGCCCTTCTTGGGAATCCAGACGGGTCCGAAGTTGTCGCGTGTCCAGTTTGTCTGGGCGTTAAGCGGGTAGATGTCCCAGGTTTCGGCCTCGGTGTTGATTTCTATGCTTTCCACCAGGTCGGTGCGTTTCTTGAGTTCATTTACGGAGTGCTTTGTCAGCGGCATGACTCCATATTGGTTCAGGCTGACGAGGTCTTCCATGGTGATGCCCAGTTCGTGCATGAGTTCGTCGGGGAGCGACTGTTTGAGTTTCACGCGGTAGGTGTATTGCACATTGTCGGGTTCCTTGTTGGCCTTTCCGTCGGTATAGACGATGCGGTCTTTTATCTGGAGGGTCTGTCCAGGGAGTCCCACACAGCGCTTCACATAGTTCTCGCGGCGGTCGACGGGGCGCCAGCCGATGCTTCCGAACTCGCCGGGTCGCTGGGCCATGTACTCTCGTCCGATGGCCATGATGCGCTTATAGTAGTCCAGTTGTTCCTGCTTGTTCAGCGTTGAGGGATCTACCGGCGAGGGGTTGCGCTGTATTTCCGTCTGAAGGCCGTAGAACTTGCAG